>NZ_JBSWWX010000004.1:0-545255 GCF_056160305.1 Planctobacterium sp. AWM4_229
ATATTTCAACAGTTGCAGGTGCTTCAGGCGCACTAACCTCAATCGATACGGCGATTTCTTCTATCGGTGCACAACGTGCTGAGCTGGGTGCCTTACAGAATCGTTTTCAGTCTACCATTCGTAACCTGAGTAACGTGTCTGAGAACTTATCCGGTGCCCGTTCACGTATTAAAGATACCGACTTTGCTACTGAAACAGCCAGCCTGACCCGTAACCAGATTATCCAGCAGGCCAGTACTACAGTGCTTGCTCAGGCGAATCAGCGTCCTCAGTCAGCGTTATCACTGTTGGGTTAATAGATATGTAGGTCGAACTTAAACTACATGGACGTAGTGAATGCCGATTTTGTCGGGACCGAAAATCGGCGAGTCGGACAGTGATGATGGATTCATCACCGCAGTATAAGTTCGGACAATATTGTCCAGCTAAAGCAGGACCTACAGTCGAACCTACAGTCGGACAGCAAACATCGCTGTCGAACCTAGAGTCAAACCACAGGAAACCCAAAAAACAACAGGTTTAAATCCAGAACCAAACGATTTCTACCCATAAGAAATATTATCCGCCGGGAGGTAGTGTGAGAACCCTTTAGGCACGGAGAATGTTTCGGAGAGTTTCGCTCACTCTCTCCTAACGTCGGAGCGGTTAGCCGGAATATTTTATTCCGGCTTTTTTCGTTTTTAAGGGAATAAAAATTGACGCAATAACGTATAATCGGAATTGGTATAAGATGGAGTTTTATCATTTTTAAGCGTTATTTGAGGATTTTAAAAGGCTATACCGTTATTCGCTTGTTTCGCAATTACCGACGTCAATGTCGGCGCATATTTCAACAGCGAATGGATTCAAAGCAACTGGTGGCAGGCGATTATTTTGAAGTAATTGTGCGACAATATTCACAATGCTTAGATGAAAATAATGATGCTCGTTTGCTGAATAAGGCAGAACAGATAATTAATCTGCCTTTTCTAACGGTAACAGATAAAACTTTATTACCTCCTTCGCAGGTGGGAAATGATTATCTTTCGTTTGCGCCTTATTATTGGCATCGGGACAATCCAGACCCATTCTCCAAGCCCAAAATTGCAAAATATAAGAAGGATGGGCGACCTAATCCCGCTTTGACCCGTTTGTCAGATAAACCTCGTCTGGCTCAGATGTGCGCGCGGGTACATTTGTTGTCTCTCGCTTACAAACAGAGTAAAGAGCCACGCTATCTGGATTATATTAATGGCCTTTTGCGCTGCTGGTTTATTACACCCGAAACCCGGATGAACCCACATCTGGAGTACGCGCAAGTGATGCCCTGGCGCAATCACCGTAGAGGACTCGGTATTATTGATGCAAGATGGTTGATCTTATTGATTGACGGGCTCGCTATCCTTCGCAGTGAATCAGCCTTGGATGAGGATATTGCCGAGGCATTAACTCAGTGGTTTCAATCGTTATCGCTATGGATTCTTAGCTCGCCTTCTGGATTATTTGAAGTGGCTAAACGCAATAATCGTGGAAGTTGGGTGGATGCCCTGTTGACCTATTCTGCGTTGGCTCTGGGGATCGAAGAAGCAGCATTGATAGTGGCTGAGTTTGGTATAAAAAATCGACCACAAGAGCAATTCGACAAGCTTATGTTACAACCTTTGGAAATGCGTCGATATACCTTTGTGAGCTACTCTCTTTATAACATTTATCCTTTATTCTATTTGCTAAACGTGTTGCACTGGAAGTATTCATCGGTGAAGAATGATGAGCGAGTCGACGCGGTTAATCGTGAAACATCTTTGCTAAAGTCGGCGGTAAAACTATTGCAGGGCATGATACCTGCACACGAATTGAATCATATTGAGTCAATCGAGTTTAACGAAAGCTTCAGCCTTAATCTTTACTACCCATATTGTTTTGCTCAACTCAGTAATTTTCCAGGTATTTATCCCTTTCCAGCCAGCATAGCAGAATTTGAGAATGGATAATTTTGTAATTTGGACGGTTTTAATGGTGAGAATAGATATGCAGATTTTGTGTATAAAATTTTACTGACAAGGGGTGTGAAATAACGCACAATGTTGCCCAGATAATGAGCATTTAAATCCAACGATGACTAACAATAATTCCCATTCCGTTGCTGATGTCGCTGATCTTTTGTATCGCAATAGCATTGGTGGAATTGTTATATGCATGATCGCCTCCACTGCTTTGGTTTTTGCCTTCCCTGCTTCGGTGATATTTGAACAAAAAATGTATTGGTGGGGGATGATTAACCTGCTGATGGGGCTGAGGCTATTGGAAGTTATTTACTGGCACTTTCAGACACCGGCTAAGCGCAGTAGCAATGCCGAGCATTGGTTGTTCCGCTTTCGGGCAGGAGCGATTCTAACCGGGTTGTGTTGGGGCTTGTTTGGCGCATTATCCATGCCCTGGCTTGCTGACGTAGAGTTTGTCACCACCGTTATTATTTTGTCCGCGCTTGCGGGGGCTGCGCCCACTCCATTGTCCGCAGATCGCTTTTTGGCCTTATTCTATTCTTGTTCACTAATTCTGCCCATTTCCGTTATGGGGCTTTTCGATCTTGAATACATGCGCCAGATATTGGGTAGCATGGGGGTATTTTTTGCGTTGACCATGGTCTTCAATGGCGTAAAAATTACAGATTTTACCAAACATGCTATATATCTGAAAAATCACAATCAGCAGCTATTACAGCAAGCTTCCCTGGACAAGCAGGAATTAGCGCAGAAGAACGATGCGTTAGCCAAATCCAATCAAGAAATTATTCAAATCAAAGACGGATTGGCTGAAGAGGTTGCGCGTCAGACCGAAGACTTACGCTTCTTGTCGGAGCATGATAGTTTAACCGGACTGTTTAATCGCACGGCTTTCCTTTCTCGTTTACAAATGACCTTATCGACCTGCACGGTATCGCGGGCAGTGTTGTTTATTGATTTAAATAAATTTAAAGGGATCAACGATACTCAAGGGCACGATACGGGTGATGAGGTACTTAAGAAAATCGGCGCAATATTAAAAGAGTTACCTGGCGAGCCTGTATGCTGCCGCTGGGGGGGCGATGAGTTTGTACTGTTCTTAACCATGGAAACTAACGACGTTGCCTTGCAATATGCGGATTTGATCAACATGATGCTGCAAAATTTACAGCGTGCTTTTGGTTTCGAAGTGTCGGCTGCCATTGGTATTGCCTTCAGCAACAGGCATGGGCAAGATGCTGATGAATTAATCAGGCGCGCTGATATTGCGATGTTTGTCCACAAAAGAAAAATCTATGGCAAACCTGCCGTTATTTTCGAACCCCGCTATCTCTCTGAACTGGAATATAAAGAGTATCTGAGAAACGGCCTGGCTCAAGCGATCCTGAATGACGAATTATTTCTGGTGTTTCAGCCAGTATTTAACATCCACACGGGTAAAGTGAGTGGCTATGAAGCGCTTGTGCGCTGGCATTTTAAACAGCAAGTTATTCAACCTGAGGAGTTTATTCCGCTGGCAGAACAAACTCATCTTATCTGTGATATTGGATTTTGGGTGCTGGAACGGGCCATTAAAGCCATGCAAGAACACGTAGCCGATGAGTCAATTGTGTTGGCAGTAAATATCTCAGTATTGCAGCTTAATACTAATGATTTTGCCAAAAATCTGTTGCAAATATTGAAAAAAACACAGTTTCCCGCCACTCGCTTACAGTTGGAAATTACCGAAAGTGTATTCTGTGACGAGCCAGAAAAGTTAATGGAAACTTTTTCACTATTGTCTCTCAAGGGAGTGAGGTTTTGTCTCGATGATTTTGGCACTGGCTATTCTTCGATGGTGCAATTGCAGGCTTTCCCATTTAGTACCATAAAACTAGATAAGTGTTTTGTTTCCGACCTTGAAGGCGCGGGTGGGGCGATTATTCGCTCTGTGGTCATGCTAGCGAGCGAACTTGACTTGAACGTTGTCGTGGAAGGGGTAGAAAACAAGAGGCAATTAGACTGGGTGCATGAGCAAGGGATCAATACCATTCAAGGTTACTTTTGCGCCAAACCCATGTCCAAACCCGAAGCGGATTTCAAACCCGCTTTGGTATTTGAGCAATTCCAGTCGCTGCATTAGCGCTTTTCGATAATCAGGGTAATTTCTCCCACCTCCAGCCCAAATTTGTTGATGCTGGTGCGGTTGATTAGTCTGTCTTCGGTGATGAGGTAAAGCCAGTCATCCAGTTTTACATTCAAGGTGTCACCGTCATAAGGAATGGTAAGTTCATATTGCCAGCGAAATACAGAGCCCACCGTTTGGCCCTTTGCTACCCCCACTACATCGCCTGCTGTGCCGTTATATTCTCCATTGCCTAGATGATTCAAGGTCCATATACGAGTCTGTTGTTCACCATCATCAAAGTAAAATAGCTCGTCCAGCGTGCCGGTTTCGCCGTCCCATGAGGCGTCGATATCTGCAGTAAAGCGCCTTGTTACCTTCCCGGAAATATCTTGCACCATGCCATACACTTTCAGTTTTCCATCAAAAAAGGTTTTTAAGTTTAAGTTGGGTTCACTGCCTCGGTAATCATTAATGTCTACAGAGCTACATCCAATCAGCAGTGATGTCATGGCAGCCAGCAGCAAAGCGAAAATGAATTTCAACTTCATAATGTCCTCGTATTTTTGCGCAAGTTAAAGGGATGCGATGAGCTTTTTGCGCACTTCAGGCGCACTGGTGTCTTCGGATAACCAGATCGCCAAAAATGCCTGGCTAAATTCGGCGTCGTCAATCTGGCCCAAGAGCTCAGCATTGAAATAAAAAAAGCTGCGATTTTGATTGTCGATGTAGAGTGTAATGGATTGTTTTTCTTCAACGTCTGGCCACAACTCACTCAAACGTGACAGCCAAGCTTGGGTTTTGTTTTCATCTTTAAATCCCAGTTTCTTCCACTGTTTCGCGGTTTCATCCACCAGTTGCTGCTTAGTGAAATCACGCAGATAGGTGAGTTCCAAAGCCAGCGGATAAGCCTGTTCTTGATATTGACCATCTGCGGAATAAAGACGGGCGTAATAGATATCCCAAAACAGAAAACTGAGCTTGCCTTCACCCACCAACTTCATGGATGTCCACGGCGCGTTGTTTTCCATAGCATAGCCCCCGGCAGGCAGCAACATAAAGACGATGGCGGCGATTACACGGCACTTACGCAAGCTGTTCATGAGGATGTGCTCTGTTAACAAGACGATAAAAAATGGGTAGGAGTAGTCCCCAGGCTATCACCAGAATGATTGCGGTAACCCAAATCCCCATACCTAGCTCCACTGCACCAAGGCGTGACCCGGACAGGTAACTTAGTGTGCCTCCACAGGCGCCTAGTATTATCTGCCAATACAGCGGCTTTTCTGCGAGCCAGGCCATACTGTGCCGCAATGTCAGTACGAACCCTATCCACAAACACACAAGCCACAGAGGAAAGTAGTCCCCTTCAAATACGTAGACTCCGGCTTGCATCAGAGTAAAGTCCAAAGTTATACCAATTAAAATCGCTTTGTAGGTGCGCAGAAAATCGGCTTTGCGTTCTGGGCTGATGGCAAAGTGAATGGCTAACAGCAGGATACAAGCCCACAATCCGGCACTTTGAAAAATAACCGCAGCTATCCAAATCAATTGAAAGATAACAAAATTGGCAATTTTGAAGTGTTTGGAGGACAACATGGTGATGACCCTTAACCTTGAAAACGCGGTTTACGAGAAACTAAATGCACTGTGCTGATGGCGCGCTGTAAAAAACCACCTTCGCAGTAACACAGATAGTATTCCCAGAGACGTTTGAATTGCTGGTCAAAGCCTTCTTTGGCCAGTTCAGGCCAGGCCGCGAAGAACTTCTCTCGCCAGTCTTGTAGGGTTTTGGCATAGTGCAAGCCGATATCGTGTAATTCGTGCAATACCATATCCGTATTATTAGATAAGCACTGGCTCATACGTTGTATCGAGGGCAAGCAGCCACCTGGGAATATATAGGTTTGAATGAAGTCCACATCTTTTCGGTAATGATCGTATCGTTGATCGGCAATAGTGATAGCCTGGATCAACATCAGGCCATTGGGTTTTAGCAGACTGGAGCATTTCGCGAAAAAGCCATCCAGATATTCATGACCCACTGCCTCAATCATTTCAATACTTACCAGCTTGTCGAACTCACCTTCCAGTGCTCGATAATCCTTACGCAGGAGCGTAATACTGTCTTGTAACCCCTCTTGCTCAATGCGCTGTGCAGCATATTCGTGCTGAGCATCTGAAATGGTGGTAGTGGTAACCTGAACGCCGTAGTGTTTAGCCATGTGCACGGCGAGACCGCCCCAACCCGTGCCTATCTCTATGACCTTTTCTCCGGGTTGCAATGCCAGACGTTGACAAATGGTATCCATTTTATGCTCTTGTGCGCTTTCCAGATCCGTTAAGGTATCTGGGTAAATCGCACTGGAATACTGCATGTTGCTGTCTAAGAAACGTTTATACAGGTGGTTGCCTAAATCATAATGCGCCAGGATATTCTTTTTGGCTTGGGCTACGTTATTACGATTCTTGAATTTTTTGAAGAAATAGCCCAATCGCACCAGCGGGCCGAATTTGCTTTCAACCGCATCTAAAGAGTCTTGGTTTGCCACGAAAAACTCAATCACGCGAGTGAGGTCAGGTGAGTGCCACTTTCCGGCCACATAATCTTCCGCTATGCCGATACTTCCCTTGAACATGAGGGTTTTAAATATCTGGCGGTCGTATACCACGACCTCTGCTTGAAGCTCTGACTTGGCATCGCCAAACCCATAGGTTTCTTCGCCAATCTTCATAGTGAGCCGTCCAATACGTGCTTCAGACAAAATCTTAAACACCATTGATTGATAAAACTCAGTGGTGCGGGAGCGAGTCAGGTTTTCAGTTGTTTGTATTTGTTCCATGGGGGTCTCCGTTAAGATTGTGGCTGAGCAGATGGCAACATTTTGCGCGCGATACTTTTCCAGATGGGGGCAGGGAGCGCTGCCAGCAGCTTCAAAAAGAAAGTAAAACGAGACGGAAAGTGCACCTCGCTTTTGCGTTTTGCCAATCCTTTAATAATAGCGTTAGATGCGAAATCGACACTGACCTGCATAGGCATTTCGAAATCATTTTTATCGGTTAGTGGTGTTTTGACGAAACCAGGGCTAATCAAGCTAACATCGATATTGTGGGGTTTTAACTCAATGGCCAGGGTTTTGGCCAGGTAGCTGGCTCCCGCTTTTGAGGTGCCATACGCTGAAGCTCGAGGAAAGGGCAAATAAGCGGCACTGGAGCTAACGATGGCTAATTGGCCACCCGAACGTACCTTTGGCAGTAAGGTTTCAAGGCAGTAGCCAATGGCTACCAGATTAACTTTGATGACCCGTTCGAAAAGCGCCCCGTCGAAGTGTAACGGGTTGTCTATATACTCACAGTTGCCAGCGTTGAGCAGCAACAGGTCCAACTGTCCTTCAATCTGAGAGGCTGCTTGAACAATCTGCTCAGGCTGAGTGACATCAAACGCCAATGCCTGCAAGTTGGGGGTGTTGTTCTGTAATGCTTGCAACTTTTCACTGTTGCGGCCACAGGCATATACCCGCCACCCTTGGTTGGCATAGTCTTTCGCTAACTGTTCACCGATGCCCGAGGAGGCCCCGGTGATCAAAATCTGTTTCATGGCAATTCTCAACAATGTTGATTTGTAATGAATTACGCAGGGGAAACAGGATTGGGTCAGTTAAACTTTTTTAATCTTGTAGTAATCAGGCTTTCATTTCATCGCTAATGGCGATGAGTTTGTCCACCATGCCCGGCTCCGTCGGTATGTGAGCTCCATCAGCGACAATATGGAGGTGACTATGAGGCAATTGCTGATGTAAATCCCACGCTGTACCCACGGGGCAGATGGCATCATAGCGGCCGTGCACTATGTGAGTTGGGATGGATTGCAATCGATGAACATTGTCCAGTACATAGTTGTCATCAGGCAGGAAAAAGTTGTGCTGTGCGAAATGGCACTCGGTACGCGCTAACGCCAGCATTTTATCTGTGGCGGTAATGTCTCTGCTGGATTGGGAATTGGGTAACAAAGTCATGGTGTTCGCGCCGTAGCTGGCCCATATTAAGGCCAACTTCTTAGCTTGTTCTTTATCTTCACCAGACAGAACTTCATAGTATTTAGCGACGACATCACAGTCCGAGCATTGCTCAAAGGGCGCTTTAAACTGCGTCCATTGAACCGGAAAAATCTGAGCCGTGCCAATTCCTCCATACACCCAATCGATATCTTTTTGGCGACCTAAAAACACCCCTCTGAGTACCAGGCCTGAGATTGCCTGAGGATATTTTATGGCGTAGCAAAGGGCCAACAGGCTGCCCCAACTGCCGCCCATCACTAACCAGCGCTCAATGCCGAGATGCTTACGCAGTTTCTCTAAGTCTTCGACAATATGCCAAGTTTCATTTTCCTCAAGCTCTGCATAGGGTTGACTGCGGCCAGCACCACGTTGGTCTGGTAGAATAATGCGATAGTGCTGCGCATCAAAAAAGCGTCGATAAACAGGTAGAATCCCCAGACCGGGTCCACCGTGTAAAAACAGCGCAGCTTGCCCGTTCGGGTTGCCAACCTCTTCAAAGTGTATCTGGTGTAATTCAGACACCCTTAGCTTGTCTTGTCGGTAGGGCTCAATGGTGGGGTAAAGTTGCTTCAAATCAGCTGCGCTCCATAGCAAAAAGGTAACCTTGTAAGGTTACCTTTAAACATCGACTTGCGGGACAGAAAAATTGTGAGCAGTTATTTTTTACGCCACAGCATAACGTCGTTTTGTATCAATGTTGACTTTCTTGAGCAATATTGAAACCGGGTTTCCAGTTGGCTTTGAGATACCCGTTCACAGTGCGGTGACAAGAGTTGTGCAACGCCCTCTGCGCTGGTTTGGCTTTCCCCATCTTTTTTGAATCCACCTAACCATTTGTTTTTGGCTAAGCCATTCTCCTGCCATTGCCAGTCACTGGAGAGTAGCAACAAACCGTTTTGGTTTAATCGGGTTAACACATTTTCAAGAAATTGTTCGGGATGATATACCGCATCAATGACCCGGTGACAAACGATGACATCATAACCGGTGAATTGTGGTTTCAGGTTGTGCCCATCTCCTTGGACAAAGTTGACCTTATTGAGTAGCACGTCATCTAAATCGAGATCCTCTGAGACCACCTCGTGATAAGACAGTAACTCGCCTTCTACCGGCATGGCGTAGCGTAATTGTTGCTGTTCTTTGAAATGCAAGGCATGTTGAATGTGTCTCGCTGTCAAATCGATACCGTCAACATGGGCAACATGGCGGGCAAGTTCAAAGCTTAAACGCCCGGTGCCGCAACCTAAATCTAATACCTTAGATGCGTTAGAGCAGTGGCTCGCCACTAACTCCGCCAGTTGCACCAAATCATTGTCCCGGCTTTGCTGTGCATTGTAGTGGTGGTGTAGCATTTGACTGATGTCTGTTTGGGTCTCGTAGCAGTTTACCGGTGTTATGGGTATTGATTCACTTCGACTGGCCACGTAACGAAACCCGGCGTGTTGGAAAAAGTGTCTGCGAAAAGCATAGCGGGAGTCTCGGGTGGCTTCATTGCCAGTAGAAATCCAGGAGCCGCCTTTGATGAGGTTGTGTTGCCCATCAAATGTCGGGGTTGAAAAGTCGTCATACAGCGGATGTACTTTAAAACCCTCAAAAGCGTCTATGGGGCTTTCCGTCCATTGCCAGACGTTGCCCAGAATGTCAAAAAAGTCGCCTTGCTTGAAGCTGTTCACCGGGCAAGATGACGCGAAGTGCTCAAGATTAATATTACCCGGTGCCACGGCCCAGAAAGGCAGATCGGTATCCAGTGAATCTCGCATTACCTGCCACTCGGCTTCGGTAGGTAAACGAATAAATTGCTCGCTTTGCTGGTTCTTCCAGTTACAAAAAGCTTTGGCTTCCAGATAGTTAACCTCTACAGGCCAGTTCAGCGGCAATGGGATCTCTTGCAGCAGATTGCGTTGCCAATATTGGCCGTCGCGGTAGTGCCAGAATCGGGGCATTTTAGCTTTAGTGAAACTCAGCCAACTCTGCCCTTCCTCAGTCCACAAGTCGGGTGTTTGATAACCACCGGCCTCGATAAAATGCAAAAACTCACCGTTGGATACTAAGTACTTGCTGGCCTGAAAATCGTCAACCTCCACAGGAAGTTCGCCGAATTCGTTATCCCAACCGTAGGTGTCGTTACTTTCGGGTTTACCCAACAGCAGCGATTTACCGGATACCTGTCGCAATTCATTTTCAGGGGCATTACCGGCTTCAGTACAGGGCCTCCAGTCGTCATGCGCTTCCAGGTATTGTAAGTCCAGCATGCGCATGATCACTGATGAGGTCTCAATGTGAATGCGCTCGTGTTCGATACCCATCAAGACAATCCAGGCCAGGGAGTCTTGTCGAATGGGCAATTCCAAAGGCATGTTGTCAATCAGATCCAAAACCAGTGCTTTAACGCTATTGCGATAAGTTCGGACTTCGTCAACAGCAGGCCACTGATAATTGTCGGGTTTGAGATCATCCCATGACATTTCATCCACACCCACCGCGCAAATAGACTCCAGATGTGGTGCTATGCGCTCTGGTATGAATTTGCCAAGAATTAATTTGTTGATGTAGAAAACCGCAGTGTGCCCATAGTAAAAGATCAGCGGATGACGCAAAGGCTCAGGGCGAAGAAAGTAAGCTTCATCACGTTTGATTAAGCTAAACAGTGATTCGTACAACTCCCAGGTTTCCCGGAAGTAAGTTTTCAGATGTGCGCGTTTTTGTTCCACCGTTCCGCTGCTTAAAAAAGGCGGCTTGCTCAGTGTCAGTAGTTGTTTGCACATATTAACTCCTTGGCGTTTTGTGCGGTCTTCATATCAGGAAAGGATTTTGGGGTGAAATCCTTTCAGATAGTTTTGTTTTATATGCTGCCCTAGCGAGGATACCCCGGGTATGGTCAGATTTTGACAGTAGTTATCTATGCTGCTGGCAAACCAACTGTCCTCCTGAAATAGTCTCAATGCCCCAATCCCATCAGGTGAATCTGCCAAACTTGCTGGTAGTGAGCGGTGCTTAGTTGTTGGTGCACATTCACCCGACTGCCAGGATACCACCGCATCCAATACATTGAGTAAAATAAACAGCACGTTAATAAAAGGATCATAATTTTTACTGGTTGCGCCCAGTCGATGCTCTATCCTGCAGGCTTTTTGCCAATCATTGTTCCAACACAAGGGCTGTTTTTGTGCTCCTAGCACCAGTGCTTTGGGATTCAGCGGTTGGTTGTGTTTGCCTTTTTCTTTGTACAGGGCAACACTGCCTTGATAACCACCGGAAAGTTCCCACGGAGAGCTTAATTCGGCGTCAAGGCCAAACTCCGTGCGCAGTTTTAAGCGCTGAAAGGCTTCTTCCTCTGGAAGATATAAGACACTACAGGCGTAGCTGTTGTGTAGCAGGTGATACTGTATCCATTCTCCTAAACCACTGTCGGGCAATTTATTATTGCCGTTAACGTCAGCCACACTGATGTTGACTTGTATGGCGTTGGGGATATGCACAGAACCGCTTCGCAAGGCAAAGAGTGCACTGGAACCGGTGACATAGCGGGCATCAGAGCCATGCCAAACCACGGGTTTAAGTAACACCTCTTGGGCACCTTGTTGCAGCATGAGCTTGGGTAAAAGATGTTTTAATTGCGCAATGTATCGCGCCTCTTGCAGTGGCGTCTGCTCTGCCAGATCTGAAACATACTCCCATTGTCCTGGCCAATATTCGGGTTTTACCTCACCCGGGATGCGCTGTTGAGAAAGCTGTTGATTGAGACGTTGAAAGTCCAAGGTACGCCGCTGTGGCATGATACACATGCCTTCCAGTTCAAAATGTACCTTCGGCGTTAACTGCCAATTTGCTAACAGGGACTGGCAGTGTTCGATGCACCTTTCCAGTAGGGCGTGTTGACCTGGTGATTCACTTCCCTGCATAGCGCTTTTGGATTACTCCTCTGATGTTTTGTCAGGAGTGTTAAACAACAACTCTTGAGGGTGGCTATGTGGCTTGGCATAGCTCAGACGTGTGATTTTTTGCGTTGAGTGGTAGCGATCCAGTCCCGATATGGCGACGCTATTGAGTTGCTCGATATCGATACTACCATCGGACTCCAGCGCAGATTCAAGGCTTTGAACCAGCATTATTTCACCAATAATCAATTCCGTTTGGTTAATTTCCAGCAGCTTGGTTTCCACCAGTTTCAGCCCGATACGCAGCTTACTCTCTGCTACGAAAGGCGCGTTAAAATCCGGATCGTAATGAGCAGTTAACCCCGTTTCGGTGAATTCACTGACATCCGCTTCGTAACGCGCAGAGGTTTGGTGAGCTGCTACCACTATATCCGCGTTAACCTGGTTCAACGTGTAGTAACCGGTGGCTTTGATATTGGCTACGGTGTCTCGTCGAACGCTTTGCGGGCGGGTAATCATACCCATTAACGCTGGATCGGCACCAATGTGAAATACCGAGCTGACGATACACAAGTTCTCGTTGCCATTGTCATCGATGGTGCCCACTAAGTTAGCGCTTTTAAAACCCGACAGGGAATTAATAAACATGGCTCGATAGCGCTGCTGCATTGCTTGTATATCAGCGCGGGTCCAGGATTTCATGGTCTACTTCTCTTTTTTAACAAGGGATGTGCGCTTTAACGGATTTTCAAGACACTCAGATCACGCAAAAATGAAAGTGTTGGCGGCATCTTCATCTTCGAAAATGGCCGCTTGCCAATCTGATCCTTGCAAGCCTTCAACGTAGACCCTGGAGTAACGAGCAATATTTTCGTCGGTAACTATGATGGCAATCTTTAAAGGACCTTGAATAAACGATTCGTTTTTATCCAGCAACGCGATTTGTCGGATCTCTTCATCATTAAATCCTACGGTTTCTACCTCGCGGTAGTCGTAGATATGGCCCACACATTCCGCGTCAGGCCAATGCTCAAAAATCTCTTTGTCCAGGGCAACCAGATCCTCGGTGACAACGCGCTCACTAAACACAACCTTGAGTATTTTGTTTTCAAGAACTATCTGATAGGACATGCCATTCCTGTAGGATAATCAGGCAAAAAAAGTGTAACCAGAATAGTCGTATTTGAGCGAATTGCAATCACTTCGTATGGGACAAATCGCTCACCTTGTGGTAGTTAAAAACGGTATTTCAGCGCCACGCTCAGGGTTATCGGGTCGTAATCAAAGCCCGTCAGTTAATCTGTAGTATTGCCTTTTCACTAAACATCATTGAGGGAAGTGTAAAACAGCACTCAAACCTGGTAGGTTTTCGGGTTCGTTACACGCATCTTCGAATGACAGACTTCCCCCGTGCAGTTGCATCACTGCTGCTACTAAGGCAAGGCCAAGACCATTGCCAGGGGCTGAGCGGCTGTGCTCAACTCGGAACAGTCTTTGACTAATCTTATCCCTCAGGTGCTCAGGTACACCCGGACCTGTGTCGCAAATGGATATTTTTGCCGCGCTTTTTTGTGCAGTTAAATGTATGTGAATGCGACCATTTTCAGGAGTGAATTTAATGGCATTGTCGATGACGTTAGCCAGGGCCTGAAAAACTAAATTTCGCTCACACAGCAATTCCACAGGTTGGGTTTGCAGGCTAATATTGATGCGTTTCTCTTCGGCCAGGGCCTCATAAAAACTGACAATATCATCCACAATTTTAGCTAAGTCGTGCATTTTGAATGCGGATACCTGTTTCTCAGCTTCGATATCTGCGATGCGCAACAGGCTGTTAAATATGGTCAGGATATTATCCACTTCTGCCAGCAACTGATACTTGTGGCCGTTATCGGCGCTCAATTCTATGTCAGCACGTAGCCTTGTTAGTGGCGTTCGCAAATCATGAGCAATGTTGTCTGAAACAGACTTAACGTCGTTCACCATGGCTTCCAGAGCTTGTAACATGCGATTAGTGACCAACGACAATTTGCTCAGATCGTCCCAACTGCTGTCCACTTCCAGGCGGGCACTTAGGTTGCCGGTATTCATAATGTCGTTGATGGTGTTAGACATACGGTTAATACGGTTAACTACGTACCAAGCGATGATAAAGCTAAGTAATACAACACTGCCCAATACAGCCATCATCAGCAGCGTGTAACGTTTGGATATCTGCTGGATGGCTTGCATGTCTGGAGTCTGCTGCAAAGTGAACTCAGTAATGGTGGTAAAATAGGCATTGGCTAAGTACAGTCCAATTGCCAGCATCAGGCTGAATAAGCTTCCTACAATAAAGCTGGAACTGGTGATAAATTTGACTGTTCTCAAGTTGAGCTTAACTCTCTTTAGGAATGCGGTACCCTGCACCGCGTATGGTTTCTATAATGCTGCGTTCAAAGCCTTTATCAATTTTTTGTCGTAAACGGCTGATATGCACGTCTATGACATTAGTTTGTGGATCAAAGTGATACTCCCATACGTGTTCTAATAACATGGTACGCGTAATTACCTGGCCCTTGTTGCGCAGCATGTATTCCAAAAGGCGAAACTCTTTTGATTGCAACTCAATATTTTGTGTGCCGCGATTAACCTCTCTGGTTAGCAGGTCCAGTTCCAGGTCAAAGGCGCGAAGTTTGGTATCCTTAACATCGGTTTGCAGGCTTCTGGCCACCAAAATATCCAGGCGAGCCAATAATTCTTCGAAGGCAAAAGGCTTGGTCAGGTAATCGTCGGCACCACTGCGCAGGCCTTTTACCTTGTCATCCACTTTGTTTTTAGCGCTTAAGATCAGCACCGGTATCTTTATCTCAGAGGCCCTTAAGGTATTTAGTATGGTGATGCCATCCACTCCGGGTAACATCCTGTCTAATACTATCGCATCGTACTTTTCAGTGGTGGCCAAAAATAAGCCCTGCTTGCCCTCTGAAGCGACGTCAACATTATGACCTGACTCTGCTAACCCTTTGTTTAAAAATCCCGCTACAGCGCTGTCGTCTTCAACTACCAGAATACGCATCTTTGACTCTTCTCAGTTATTTAGTGTCTTTGTAGTTGCAATGTCTGCGGTAAGATCAGACAGCGGGGCAAGATGACAAAAATTTAATAATAGAAAAACAGCCGTTTCTGGCGCGGGGTGTGCAAATAGGAGGCAAATCGCTAAGAGGGGTCTAATACGAAGGTGCATTATTTTGCTTAAATTTTAGTTGCCAAATCCCTGAAATGTTATATTATCACCTTCCATTAATTAAAGAGAGTCTGTTTGTGCGCGATATTATCGGTACCATATTATCAAGTTTGTGCATAGTGCATTGCGTGTTAAGCGCCGTGTTGCTGCTGCTTGGTGGCACTGGTCTCATATCTGCAACGTGGCACACTTCTGAAATTCATCTGGTGTTTTTCTTGCCGGTTTTGATGGTGGCGACATTGAGCTTTCCTCATGCAAAACGTCAACACGGTGATAGCCAGCCATTAATCTATGGCGTCATTGGTTTGAGTTTACTAACGGTTTCTTTAATGCTTGAACTCATCTGGCATCTACATGTGCTGGAAACTATCCTGACGGTTATCGGAGGCGGCATTTTGATTTATGCTCACCAGATGAACCGTCGCTTGTCTGCACTGCAACCTTCCTAGTTTTTCTGGCCGAATAATGGCGAAACAAAAATCATTTGTTGCGAGCATAAGTTTAAGTGCTGCAGCTTGTTTATCATTTTCATCTTTACCCGGTCTTGCTGCTGATAGTCACATTCATGGCGAGCTGGAGTTGCAGTTAGTCCAGGATGGGCCACTGTTGGCAGCGCGACTTTCATCTCCACTGGCTAACCTGGTAAGCTTTGAACACCAGCCAGTAAAAGCGGAACACAAATTTCAGCTAAATCAGATGATAAAGCAGCTGAGAAGGACAAGCTGGTTGAGCACCTCTCCGGCTCAATGCGACGCACAACAAGTACAGATTAGTTATTCGTGGCAAGAGGATACACTTGAGGCATCTGTGCCAGGCGTTCATCATCATGATGAGCATGAGCATGAGCATGAGCATGAGCATGAGCATGAGCATGAGCATGAGCATGAGCATGAGCACACGTCCGAACATGCTTCGGTGACTATCGAGTATGAATTACTGTGCAACAGCCCAGATATCGAACGTATCAAGGTGGAGCTGTTTTCGTTGTTACCCTCGTTAGAGCGTGTGCAGGTGCAGTGGATCAGTGAGCAAGGCCAAGGGGCGAAAGTGCTCACCCCTGATGACCAGAATTTTCAGTTTTAGTACTAAAGGCGCTTAGTCTTTCCATTCATTACACAGCTGGTCTAATAGCTGCAACACACGTTCACTGGCGCTTTCCATTTTCTGAAGGTGGCGCATAGCGGCATCTTGATTGCCCTGCTGTGCTTCTCGCATTGCCGCAACACCTGATTTGTGAACTTCGGCATGGGGGCTATCCAGGTCGCTAAAAGTTTTACTACGACCAAAAATATCTCTACCACTGCTTTGATACCATTTACCCAAGCGGCAGCTTGTGTGGTCGGCAAAGCTACTGATCTCTTTATTGCTCTGCCCCTGAAGTACCGCATAGACATCGGCTTTCCAGACAATGTGATCCAGCTTAACGGTTTGAATAAAGGTGCGATGGGTAGTGTCGGCGATTGCCACCTTCATGGAATCACAACAGGCTACGATAGAGGAATAGTTCTGGTTTAACTCGGCTACTCCATCCGACAGGTTTTCATTGTTGCCTTGTAGTTCATCCACGGCGCTTACCGCATATTTGGTGGAGCTGATAATATTCGTCACCAGGTCGGCTACTTCACTGGCTGATTTATTGGTTTCCGTGGCCAAACTGCGCACTTCGTCGGCTACTACGCTAAAGCCTCGACCTGCGTCGCCCGCTCGTGCGGCCTCAATGGCGGCGTTCAAAGCAAGCAAGTTAGTTTGGTCAGAAATGCTGGTAATAGTTGAGACAAACTTGTTAATGCTGTCAGCTTTTTCAGAAAGACCATTAATGCTGTTGCTCATGCCACCCATCTTGTTGCCCATATCTTCCATTGAGGTCACGATACTGGCCAGAGAGCTGGTGGAGGTGTCGAATAATTCACTGACTTTTGCAATCGACTGCGATTCTTCGTCCACCCGTTGAAAGGCACCCAAAACTGTTTCCCTAATGCCTTCCACTTGTTTTAATGACATGCTCATACATTTGACAAGGTCGGCTTCATAGTGGTTTTCCACTTCTTTTTTGGCGTAGAGCTCTTCTTTTAAACCGCGATTTTCTTTTTCCAGAGCGGCCAGGGAGTTTTCCAATTCCTGTAATTGCATGCGTAAATTACGATTTTCATCCAGCGCACTTTGATGGGTAGAGGCGAGTACTATCATGTGTTCTTCTATCTATTGTTCAGATTACTGATATTAATTTAACCTTTTGCCGGGTGAATGCAACGTTATTCCCCATTTTTGAGGCCTTGTTACTACCAAAGTCGTAAATGCTCTCAGTCGGTGAGCGGTAGTAGTACATAAAAGCAGCTACCTTTGCCTTCGGTAGATTCAAACCAGACTTTGCCGCGATGTTGCTGTACCAATTTTTTCACTATGTACAGACCCAACCCGGTTGATTTTTCATTTTGGGTACCTTTTCTACCTACATTGGTAAACGCTGAAAAAAGTTGAGAGCGAATTTCTTCCGGAATTCCTATGCCTTCATCACGCACAGTGATTAATGCCTGTTTATCTTGAGTGTCTACTTTCACATTGACCACTTGTTCCTCATAGGAAAATTTAATGGCATTACTAAGAAGATTTTCCATGATGCGAGCAAACTTAGCTTGGTGAAGGTCACAAAACACGACTTCTTTATTGTATCCCAAGGTCAATTGGATCTTTTTTGTGAGTGCTTTGGGTTGGTGGCTCTCAACGATTTTTTCCAGTGCTTTAACCAGGTTGGTGGTTTTGAGTGTGATATCGTCACTTTCATTGCTGAGTTTGCCGTAATCCCTCAACTCTTCAACTAATGCTGCACATCCTTGACCCGCCTGAATCGCTTGTCGCAGATATTTTTGTCCTTCCTCCGGAGTGAGCTTGCTTCCCGCGATTTGCATAAGGTCAAGATATCCCAAGCCAATCGAAATTTTGTTATTAATATCATGGGCAACGATAGACATAATGCGGTCTTTATCCAGATTCGCCTGGGTGAGTTCTTGGGTTTTCTGGCTGATTTGTTGGTCGAGCTTGATTTTTTGTCTTACCAGATGACGGGTGCGCAAGATAAACAGTCGCCACATCAAGAAGGTGAAAACTGCCACCAAAACAGTATAAAACCACAAGGTTTCAAACCAGGCGGGTGGATTAATTACAGTAACCGAGAGGTCATTATTCAGCCATTCTCCTTTGCTGTTGGTGCTTTCTATCATGAGTTGGTATTTGCCTGGTGGCAAGTTGGTGTAAGTGGCACGGCGGTTATCGGCACTGGCGTATTGCCACTGCTCGTCAAAGCCCAGCAGACGCCATCGATAGTTAAGATCACTTGCGCCGGTATAATCCAGAGCGGCGAATTCCAATGAGAAACTCTTGGTATCAGGTAACAACTGCAATGGCTTATCAAGGTTGAACGCCAATGCTTTATTATCTACTTCGACGCTAGTGATCACGATATTGGGCTCAATACGTCCATCACTAAATCTATCCGGGTTGATGAGCAGCAGTCCTTCATTGCCACCGAAAATCAGCGTACCTGCGTCGGTCATTTCTTGAGAGCCGAGCCAGATTGTGCCGATGTCCCACTCATTGCTGTTACTCAAATCTGTCGCGATGTTATTGGGAATGTCATAGACCCCCTTGTAATGCCAAACCCGCGATTGCTGGTCCACCATAACGTTGGCGGTATACTCAGGCTTTAGTTGCAGTTGTTTATTGATGTTGATGAAGCTGGCGAATTGGCCGTCCCAACTCTCGAGTTTGTCTAAACCACTTTCAGTAGCGACCCACAACTGATTATTTTGATCGGTATGTAAACTGTTGATGGCATTGTCAGATAAAGCGCTATTTTTTTGTTTTTCGTGGTCAATCAGGGTGACGGTTTTGCTGTCCGGGTTAACGTGAAACAAACCATCATCAGTCCCTACCCACAGACTATTGGGTTCTTGCCAGGCGAGGGTATAAGTGATGCGACCTTGCAGTGGTGCATAATTGCTAAATTCGTCCAGGCTATGCAGCGTCTTTTCCTGTAGGTTGGCGTACCAAACACCTCTGGTGGAACCCACCCAAAGTCGGTCTTTCTGGTCCTGAGTCATAGCGGTGATAGTTTTTAATCCTGCTTCATGTGCCTCCGGATAACTAAAAAAATGCTTTTTCTCTGCATCAAAGCGATACAAGCCTTTACGTCTTGAGCCCACCCAAACTTCACCATTTTTAGTGTGAAGCAAGGATAAAATATCACCATCAGGTAGCCCCCCAAGGGTTTCTGGTTCTGCCTCAATATGGGTTATTTGGCCGGTTTTAGCATTGATTTTGGATAGGCCTTCCTGACTGTAACCTATCCAGATTTCACCGTTGTTAGTCTCGGTGATAGCTCTGATCCGCGCACTTTTTATTGATGTTTGATAGGGTGAGTGTCTTATAGTGCGGATACTGTCGTTTTGAGGATTAAACAAGTTCAGCCCCGCGCCCCAAGTTCCTATCCAGATCAGTCCCGTGCGGTCTTTATACAGTGCGCCAATATTATTTTGATTAATGCTGTTGTTAATACTGCGATCGTGGCGTATTTGTTTGCGAATACTAAAGTCTTCAACAGCGACGATACTGATGCCGCCATCCAGAGTTCCCACCCACACTTGCTCATTGTTGTCCTTGACCATTGACACCACCCAAGGATGGCCCAACTGACCTTCTTTATGGCGGAGCCACTTTACTTCTTGAGTGTGTACGTTAAAACTGGCAAGGCCATTTTGCAGTGTTCCCAAATAAATGTGTTGGTTGTCAGCGCGCAGCATAGTGTGAATTTGTTGCCCATCAAATAAGGGAAAGCTGCGGCCGGATAAGGTATTTTCTCTAAAATCATCATTGGGCAAATTGATCCTACATAAGCCATTTTGAGTGCCTAACCAAAGCCCACCAGAGGCATCCAATAACAGGCTTCTCGGACTCTGATCGCGATAAACGGCATCACAACCAGTAATGCGTTTAATGGTGACAATTTTTTTACTGTAAGGATTGAGGTAGTTAAGAGCCTGATTGCTGGCTACCCATACGCGGTGGCTTGCTTCGCCCACTATGGCGCGAATGGAGTTGCCATTGCGCTTATCATTAGGGGTACTGAAATCAAAATGTTCAAAAGTCAGGCTTTCAGGGTTCAGTACCGAGATGCCATCACTAAAGGTGCCGAACCAGAGCTTACCGTCTGGTGCACTCCAAATAGTGCGAATGTAATTTCCAGCCAGGGAGTTTTTATTATCTGTTTCGTGTTTGTACTGGACAAAATGATAGCCATCAAAGCGCACTGCACCTTGTTGCGTGCCTAACCAGATAAATCCTTGTTGGTCTTGCGCTATAGACGTCACTATCCCATCGGGAATGTCGCGGTGATTGGCAACGGTATCAAAATACAAATCGCCCTGAGAAAACAGGCTGGCAGCCAGCCCAATGCACGGTAGCAATGAAAGCATGAATACCGTCAGTAATGAAAAAACTCGCATCCTTTGCTCAGCCAGATGACTTTTCTTAATACTAGCGCTTTTTGCATTTTTTTAAACCCAAAAGCTGCGGGCTTTATTCTCTCATTTGTGGAGTTGAGCACCTCAAAAGCGAGGTTTATCCCTCACCTGATCGGTGACCTGGTCCTTTTGATAACTTCTTCGAGTTAGTGCGCGAAGCGCATCTGCACACAAGATAACAACAATTGGATTAAAACTATGCACAATAAAAGACTAAATAGACGTTTAGTGGCACTTGCTGTGGCTGCGTCTTTAAGTACGTCATTACCTGTACTTGCAGATTCTTCTCAGGGCTTTTTAACAGGTAAAGCTACGACAGAATCTGGAGCTCCACTGCAATCTGTGACCATAACCGTTGAAAATGTGGCAACCGGGCTATCCCGAACATTTGAAACCGATGATAGTGGTAACTATCGTTTTCCGTTGCTGCCAACCGGCACTTATAAAGTGTCCGCCAGTAAAAATGGTTTTAGTACCTATCAAGGTGAAATCAGCGTCAGATTGGGTGATAAAACCGTTATCAATCCGGTTTTACAAGCGGATACCACAGAGCGCATTCAGGTGGTGGGTACTACAGTGGCTGGATTTGATCCGACCTCTTCGGGCACCAGCCTGTTGCTGGATCAGGAGCAAATTGCGCGAATTCCGGTTGCTCGGGATATTACTTCAGTTGCGCTATTGGCACCTTCAGCTTCATTAGGGGATGAAAGCCTGACCTCCCGTACTCCGCTAGTACAAATTGGCGGTGCAGGACCGGCCGAAAACATCTTTTACGTGAACGGCATGAATATCACCGATGGGCGCCGTGGCCTTGGGGCATCTGTGGTTCCTTTTGAAATGTACAAAGATTTCGAAATCAAAACCGGTGGCTATTCTGCAGAATACGGTCGTTCCCTGGGCGGGGTGATTGTGGCCAATACCAAATCAGGTAGTAATGATTTTCACTTTGGTGGCAACCTGTTCTGGGAACCGGAAAGTCTGAAGGAAAGTTCACCGGATTCTTTCCGCAGCGACGGTGACTACTATCGCATCAATTCCATTGATGAAGAAAAGAACATGATCGGCGATGTGTGGGCCAGCGGTGCTATCATCGAAGACACCCTGTTCTTTTACGCCTTATACAGTGCACGTGATATTGAGTTTAAAGGCAGCCCGGCGGCGCGAACTTCACAGTATCAAATCCGCGAGCAAAGCGACCCGTTTTTTGGTGGCAAACTGGATTGGTATATCACCGATAATCACATTCTGGAACTGACCTACTTTAATGACTCTGATGATGAAGTGGTAGAGACTTATGCGCTGGACAGTGACACGCTGCAAATCGGTGCTCGGACTGGTGGGTTTACCTATGAGTGGGGAGGTGAAACAACGGCACTGAAATACACCGGGGTGATCACCGATGATCTCACCATCTCAGCGCAATACGGTATTAATGAATCTGCAGGTTCGACTTTGCCCGACGTGATTGCTAATCGGGTTTCTCAGGAGTCTGACGTTATTAACGAATGGAGCGCTGACCCGTCGCTGGAAGAAACTGAGCGTAAGATGTTGCGTTTAGATATTGATTACTACTGGGGAGATCACACCTTTAGATTAGGGGTTGACCGAGAAGAGTTTGAGTTCTTCGAAGACACGTCTAATGCCGGACCTAATAACTATGGCTATGACATAAACCCCACCAATAACACAGTTGTGCGAGATGTATACGTTAACCGAGGGACTTTCAAAACTGAAAGTTATGCCTGGTACATCACCGATACCTGGCAGGTAACCGACGATATCGTTTTAAATTTAGGCGTGCGTAACGACAGCTATAAGAGTTTCAATATTTCCGGTGAAGAATTTATCAATATCACCGACCAGCTTGCCCCGCGTTTAGGCGCTACCTGGGATATCTTTGGGGATGGCGACTCAAAACTCTACGCAAATTATGGGCGTTACTATTTGCCGGTACCAGGTCAAACCAATGTGCGTTTGGCAGGCGCTGAATTGAATTACGAAGATACCTTTGAGTTTCTTGGTTTGGATAGTAATAGCATTCCAATATTGGGTGAGGAAATTGGCAGCCGCACTACCTTTGATGACGGTGTACCCGGAGATCCTCGCTCACTAGCGGATAACGACCTCGACCCTATGTATATGGACGAGATCATGTTGGGTTATGAAAAGCGCTTGAATGACAAATGGACTATGGGCATTCATTTAACTGCGCGCGATTTAGGGCAAGGCTTTGAAGATACTGATGCAGAAGGTGCCCTCAATGCCTATTTCAATGATAACTTTGGCAGTGGTTGTGGTCCTGGCTTATGCGGTTATCTACTGCTTAATCCTAGCAAGGATGTCACCATTAACATAGACCCGGACCGCGTTGTTGATGTGTTCGGTAACGAAGTGTCAGATGGCCCAATCCCATTCGGTGAATATGTGATCGATAAGGACTACTTCCGCTTACCCGAAATTGAGCGCAAGTATTACGCAGCGACGATTACCTTCGATCGCGCCTGGGATGATCTCTGGTCTTTGAACATGGCTTATACCTGGTCACACGTATACGGCAATCACGAAGGACTGGTTAATTCCGATCTACAACAGGAAGATGCGGGTATCACCATCAACTATGATTATCCCGGCCTGGTGGATCATTCCTACGGTGATTTACCGACGGACAGACGCCATCAATTCAACGCTTTCGGTTCTTATGCTGTCACCGAAGACCTGGTGGTGGGCTTAACTGCGCGTTATCAATCGGGCCGTCCGAGAAACGCGACGGGTTATTTCCCGGCTAACGAGGACTCTTCTTTTGAAGACGTAATCGCTACCTATTATGGTGCCTTGTCCTTCTACCGCAATGGCGAACCTTCGCCACGGGGTTCATGGGGTAATCTGCCTTCTACCTTTAGTCTCGATGCCAGCGCTATTTACACCACTGAGATCTTTGATGCGGAGGTGAGTTTCCGTGCGGATGTCTTCAATCTATTTAATTCAGTCAATCCTGTCACGGTGTGGGAGCGGGCTGAGGTGCGTGGTGAAGACGTGGGGCTATGGCATGGTGCGATACCCATCCGCGGTGCAGGAGAGTCTGATGCACGCTTTGGCTCACCTCGCCAATATCAGACACCTCGCTACGTGAGACTGAGTGCCAGCTTTAAGTTTTAGGCTCGACACTTAATCCCACAAATCGGGGGATTCACCCCCCGATTTGGTTGTCTGAACACTTTGTTATTTTTCTCATCGGAGGATTTGGTAACTTGAAGACTGTCGGAGTAGTGACCCGATGAATACATGTTTACATCCTACATGTATTATCTCCCTGGGTGAGAAGATGCGATGGCATCTTCTCACTTCTTCGCGTGACTTTTTAACCAAAACCTGCCGTTTAACTCGTAAAAATGCTGTTTATCTGAATTTGATTCTGGTGAAGGGCATTTTCACTATACTGCCTCAGCTGTATACGGAGGAATCATGTTTTCTTGCATCATAGTGGATGATGAACCCATGGCGCGTGAACGCATCCGAATGTTCATTGAAACCCAACCCAATTGGCAAGTGATTGCTGAGTCAGATCATTACGATGAATCGCTCAAACTCATCAAGCAGTTGCGTCCCACTGTCTGTTTTCTGGACATCAATATTATTGGTGGCAATGGTTTTCATCTGGCAGAAGAGCTGGATAAAAATATGGTTTGCAATTGGGTTTTTACTACGGCTTACAGTGAGTTCGCGGTAGCGGCCTTCGATTTAAATGCCACGGACTATCTTTTAAAACCCTTTGACAACCAGCGTTTACGAGACGTGCTGGATAAGGTAGAGCGCAAACAAGTACTGGGCTATCGCAATGCGCAAGACAAGCTTATCGCAGTTAAATCCATTGGCTCTGTTCGTTTTGTAAAAGCGAAAGATGTTATCTGGATAAAAGGGGCGGCCAATTATGTTGAATTGCATTGCCCGGATCACGTGTGGTTGCATCGGGAGTCGTTGTCGAGTCTGGAGAAGCAGTTAGCCAGTGGCCAGTTTATCCGGGTACACCGCAGTATTGTGGTTAACAAATCTCATATCGATTCCATCAACAGTGAATTAGGCCGTTATTCGTTGCTGCAACTGTCTAATGGTGATGAAGTAAAGATAGGCCAAAGTTACAAAGCTGAATTGTTTAAAGAGCTGGGACTGGAGCCGGCTTAGTGGACTTTAAACAATGGCAAAAGCTTGGGGCCTGGAGTTACGATTTATTCACTGAACAAGGTGCGCTTGAAGAGTTATCTAAACCGTCCTTTTGGTGGTTACACATCGTAGGATGGCTGTGTTATGTACTTATTTTTAGTGTCGATAACCTGGTTTTTAGCGAGCAGGAGTTCCAGGTGGTGCCGCTACTGAGCATGCTTTTTCTCAGTGGGCTGACCGCTGCCTTATTAACTCTGCCATTGCGCTATTTATACCGTCGCTGCTGGAACCTCAGTTTACTTTCTTTGGTATTCGTGATTGTCATCGCTTGTGCATTGGTGGCCGGAATATGGACGCCTATTAAAAACAGTCTCAGTTGGTATTTACTCAGTGGATTCAACGTATTTGAACCGGGGGATATAGAATTTTCTTTCCTTAAATTTCTAGGGACTAGTGGCTATGCCTTTTGCATGATTTTGGCCTGGAGCTGTTTGTATTTCAGTATCAATTACCATTTTCGTTTGCGGCAAAAACAAGAAGCCCTCATGGTGGTTTCTCGTCTGTCCCATGTGGCGCAGATTAAGATGCTAAGGTATCAGATAAACCCTCATTTTCTGTTCAATACCTTAAACGCTATCTCCACACTGGTATTGTTGGGCAAAAAGGAAAGCGCTAATCGGATGCTCACTAAATTAGCGAGTTTCTTGCGTTTTTCATTAGATAACGACCCGGAGCGATTGATTTTTTTGCAGGAAGAAATCGAGGCGCTGCAGTTGTATCTGGACATTGAGAAAGTGCGCTTTCAGGAACGATTGCAAATAGACATCAACATTGAACGTTCGACAGCGAGTGCGTTAGTGCCGGGGCTTTTGTTGCAACCGCTGGTGGAAAATGCCATTAAGTATGGTATCGGCAATATGCGACAAGGCGGCAGGATTGCCATCAGTTCGCAACAGTTGTCCAATCGCTTGTATCTCACCGTATTCAATAATGGCCCTGTAACAGCGTCTGACATTAGCCGCATAAGACAAAGCTTATCATCGACTAGTTCAGAAGAGGTTGCAACTTCGGGGGTTGGTTTAAAAAATATCAAAGAGCGTATTCATATTCTGTTCGATGGTGATTGTCATTTTGATGTATTGCCGGTGGAGCCTGCAGGCTTAAAAGTAGAAATTCAGATCCCCATCATTTGTCCTGATGAATAACTTATAGCAATTCGTTTTCAGTGAAAATGCAAGCTAAACTGGTTTTGGCCTGTCTTGTTAGCTATTGTTTTATACCAATCAGTATTTAATTGTGGCAACAACCTTAAAGGAACCAAAAAATGAGTGATACTTATACGCCCCCAGCAATCTGGAAATGGGAGCCGGGCAATGGTGGAGCATTCGCCAACATTAACCGCCCGATATCAG
This sequence comes from Planctobacterium sp. AWM4_229, assembly GCF_056160305.1. Taxonomy (NCBI): domain Bacteria; kingdom Pseudomonadati; phylum Pseudomonadota; class Gammaproteobacteria; order Alteromonadales; family Alteromonadaceae; genus Planctobacterium; species Planctobacterium sp. AWM4_229. The sequence continues at coordinate 26,335 of NZ_JBSWWX010000004.1, forward strand.
GCGCCACCCACGACAAAAAACTACCGCAAGGACAGCACCCTTTCCAGCTGTATTCTCTGGCGACCCCCAATGGTGCGAAAGTGACGATACTGTTGGAAGAGTTACTGGCAGCGGGCGTTAAAGAGGCCGAATACGATGCCTGGTTGATCAACATTGGTGAAGGCGACCAGTTTAGTAGTGGTTTTGTGGAGATTAACCCCAATTCAAAAATACCAGCTCTTTTGGATAAAAGCGGTGAAAATGAGCTTAGAGTGTTTGAATCAGGGGCCATTTTACTGCATCTGGCAGAGAAGTTTGGTGCCTTTTTACCTTCTGGCGCAGCGCGCACCGAAACCTTGAATTGGTTGTTCTGGCAGATGGGCAGTGCTCCCAGTGTCGGCGGTGGATTTGGTCACTTTTACAATTATGCACCAGAAAAGTTTGAGTATCCTATCAATCGTTTTTCTATGGAAACCAAGCGCTTACTGGATGTTCTGGACAAGCAGCTAGCCAACAACACTTATGTCGCTGGTGAACAATATACCATTGCCGATATCGCCATCTGGCCCTGGATGGGCAATCTGGTGCTGGGCCGTTTGTACAATGCCGCAGAGTTTTTACAAGTGCAGGAATATGAGCACGTAATGCGCTGGGCCAAGTTGATAGATGCCCGTCCTGCCGTGCAGCGCGGCAAAATGGTGAATCGCACCTGGGGCGAACTTCATGAGCAATTACACGAGCGTCATGACGCCAGCGATTTTGAGGTTAAAACCCAAGATAAAGTAGAAAACTAATACCGGGTGATATCAGGGTATTGAGGCCAATATCCTGATGATTTTTTGGTGAGAGAGCGAATCCCATGTAATTGCCTATACTTCTTCTCAATAGCGCATTTTTTGCAGTGAAGGTATTTCGATTGGTGTCTCATTTCTCAGCTTCGGAAAACGAACTTGTTTTACTCAAGACATTACTAAAGCAATCACCTGACAGTGATCACATCCTGGATCAAGAGGGGAATGTCGTATACTGCAGTGAGACCTTTGCACATCAATTGGGCTATTCACATAAAGAAGCTCTGCGCCTCAATGTGCGAGATTGGGATCGCCATTTTCCCATCGATCAGTTAGTCAATATTGTTGGTGATCTTATTAAAAATCCCGGGATATTCGAAACTAAACACCAAAAAAAAAGCGGTGAAATATTAGAGGTTGAGATCAACGCAAGAGGCATTGAATTAGATGCAAAATTGTATCTGTATGCCTCTGCCAGAGATATCACCGAGAATAAAAAAGAGGCCGCCTTTAATCGAAAGAACAATGCTAAGTTGCAATCGATATTTCACACTATGGCGGATGCCTTTATTGTTATTGATCGCACCGGGGTCATTGAAAGTGTCAATCAAAAAAGTACCGAGATTTTTGGTTATTCAGAATCCGAGCTGGTAGGGCAAAACATTTCCATTCTGGTCTCAAAAGAACACCGCCACAACCACGATGGTTATATTGCGAATTACCTGAAAACCGGTCAGGCAAAAATAATCGGTCTTGAGCGAATATTGAATGCTCAGCGAAAGGATGGCTCAGAACTACCTATTTCGTTGCGAGTAGGTAAAGTGGAGGTGGATGGTGACATTTTATTTACAGGTATCATCAGGGATATCACCGAAATAAAGGAAAAAGAGCGCTCCCTTGAGATTGAAAAGGCCAGCTTTAAAACCTTGTTTGAACATTTACCAGATCCCTGTTTTGTCATTGATCCCGAAGTCGGGGGCATAACCATGTGCAATCCTGCTTTTGAGCGGATTATGCAAGGCGATAAGTCGCAGCTTTTAGGTTGTAGTAAATTAGAACTTTCACCTGATTTTCAAACTCATGTAGGCAAGTCTTCCGAGGATTATTACCAAGAGATATTGCAACGCTTGCAGCAAGAGAAAACGGTGATGTTTGAATGGATGCATGAAACGTTGAAGGGCACTCCGTTCTTGGTTTCCGTGAGCGTTTCTTATGTTCCCATCTCCGGGCGGCCATCATATCTCGCCAGCTGGCGGGATATTACCGAGCTAAAAAAGCAGCAGCAGGAATTGATACAGGCGCGCAATGAAGCCCTTCACGCGGAAAAGGCCAAATCAGATTTTTTGGCCAATATGAGCCATGAAATACGCACGCCACTCAACGGCGTGATTGGCTTTACCCAACTCATTCAGCAAACTCAACTGGATGAGACTCAAGCAGACTATGTACATAAAATGGAGTCATCGGCACGCCACCTCATCACTAAAAACCGCCTTGGAATTAGAAACAACACATTCCGATGGTGCAGAGCATACTATACAAAGACTGCCGTTAGCTGGATTGCGTTTTCTTGTGGCTGAGGACAATGATATTAACCAAGTTGTAATCGAAAATATGCTAAAATCCGCTGGAGCAGAGTCGGTCATTGTTTCTGATGGGGTTCAATGTCTTGGAGTACTGGAAAAAGATCACAGTTATGATGCGATACTGATGGATATTCAAATGCCTGTGCTTGATGGTATCGAGACCACCAAAACGATTCGCTCTCTGAAACAGTCAGCTGTTGCCAGGTTACCAATTATTGCGCTGACCGCTAATGTAATGCGTCATGATGTGCAAAAATACTTCGCTGTTGGAATGCAAGCTCATATTGCGAAACCCATCAGTCGGGATGAACTTATCAATACCATCATCGATACCTTGTCCGCTGAAATTGAAATCTGAAAACTCAAAAGCCCCGTTTTTCATTGTGCTCAATGATGGTTTTAATTGGTCATGATTGGGTCGAGAACTATTAACTGCAGTTCCACATCCACCATGTCGCTGCCGCTGGTATCGGATAAAAAAATCATTCGCGACTGACCAGTGAGTTGATGTCCTTCTTGCACTGCCTGCATTACCAGCATTGTCCATTGTGCCTCTAATTCGGAAGTCGGGCCTTGGTACTCTTTACTTACAGCATATTGGATTGGGGCGTTAACAATGCGGTGAACACCACTGTTGCGCGGTGCGCCTGAAAAGGGGAAGGCGATGGTGATGTCTAATTCCTCTGTAGTTTGCGTCTGCTGCATCAATAAGTGCATATTGCCATTCAAACTGCCACCAGAGCGCATCAATGCTTTAATTAGTGCGAAGGTGCGCTTTTTAATTACGGTTTGCAGCGCTGCTTGAGTGGTTTTCACTTTTGTACCATAAAAACGAGTCGCTGCCAGGTGCTTTTTAGTCAGTGGTATAGACTGTTGAGCAGTATTTTCGGCGGCATCGGCAATAGCTGGTTCACTTCTGGAATCCGCAGTCTCAGCTGGTTTTGCGCTGCTGTCAGGTAGCGTAATCTGAGTATCTGCAGGTAAACACAAACCTTGTAACTGCTGCGATTCCTCACGGCTTGCTGGAGTCGCGTCAATGAATGTCAGCCATTCTCTGGCTTTGACCTTTTCGCCACTCAACAAGGTGGCGTTTATGAAGGCTCTGCGGGCTTTTTCCGGTTGAGCGAGTTTGTGATAAGCAATGCCCAATAGTAAGTTCGCTTTACCCACAAATCGCTCTTCCAGTATCTGTTCACAGGTCTGGGTAAGGGTATCTAGTGAGGCTTGCCATTGTTCTGCTTGTTGATACAACTCGGTAAGCAACAAGGCGCGTTGCACATCATTGTTGCGCACCAGGCTTTGCGCCAGACTGTCCCGGGCGGATGTTAGCTCACGGGCCTGGTACCAAAGTTGAAACAGCTGATACCAGCGCTCAGCCGAGTCCAGGATGTTGCCTTGTTGTAGTGCGTCATTAAGGACTCGGGCAGCTTTGTCGGGCATATTTTGCCGCTTATAGAGGTCCACCAATAACAACCAATCCTGCTCCTGACTAAACAATCTTTGGGTGTTAGCCAATGACCACAGTTGTAGTGCTTCGTCATACTGTTCGGTGAGTATATAAAGTCCGGTAAGCTGGCGATTTATAGCGGGTTCTTGAGGGTGTCGTTGCAGGTATTCAGATAGAAAATCAATTGTTACAGGCCAGGCTTTTGCTGTGTAACTGAGTTGTGCAAGTTGTTTAAGCTGGTTATCTGACAGTGAAGCCAGTCGTGGTAATAGGGGGGATAGCTGCGCTACTACCTCGTGGAATTGCTCAAGGCCCACAGCAGCGCGTGCCAGCAGTAACCGTTCTACAGTGCGCATTTCTGACTCTTGTGCTTCCGGTTTCAACAGTGCCTTCACCTCGGAAAAACGCTTCAGTTGCAACAATACTTGCGCGTATTCAAGGCGCAACTGACGGGCCACGGGGGCTGCTAGTGCATTCGCCGCCAATGCGGTTTGGTATGCCTGGGCGGCTTTGGCAAATTCTTGTTTGAGCACATATTGGTGGGCCAGTTGTTGACCACTTAAAGCAATTTGCCAGGGATCGCTGGCATTGGCCAGTTGCGCTTCCAGCTGATTGACAGACAAGCTCTCAGCACTACTCAAATCCTGATTACTGTCTTCAAACAGCTTGCTTTTATACTGCCGTGCTTCTGTGGTATTCGCCATAAGTAACACCAATACTAGCGTCAGCAACAATAACCCCCTCAGAGATCGCTTACTGAGTGCCTTAGTTGTGTTTATGGGCTGAAAACGAATCATTCCGGGTAGGGTAAGTTTTGTGGATAATCCTGCCATAGCAGGTTTATCTTTTGGGTTAATACCAGATCCTGACCGTTTTTGATGTGGTCACTCACAGCGTAGCGCCATTGCTGAATGGCGCGGATCACCTCGGCTTCAAACACGCCCTTGGGGTGGGCATCTAATACTTTAATGTTGCGGGTTTTACCTGCGGCAGAAACATTAAAGGCCACTAATACCCAGCCGTTCAGCTGATGTTGCCAGGCCATTTCCGGAATATTGGGTTTGCGGGTGGCGAAGGGGGTAATTTCGATAAATCCCTGGCGTGTGTCTTCACCAAATTCCGCTAACAACTCACTGGCAACTTGCACCTGAGCAGGCCCGGCGTCAGTGGCAAATAGCGCATCAGGACTACTGTTGGAAAAGACAAACTCTTCCGGCAATGTCAGTTCTGCAATCTCCACCTGAGCCAAATTAACTACGGGCGTTTCCATAATCGGCTCCAGCACTTCTTCTGGTGGTGGTGGTTCGGTTTTGTCTGGTGGTTCACTTTGTGGAATGTGGAACAGCGCCAGCGTACCTGCATAGTCAAACTCAGGTAATGTTGGCAGAGGTTGGTTCACCAGTCGTTGAATAAATAAAAACAGCAATGTGGTTATCACAAGGGCTGCCAGCAAGCTGCTGCTATATTTGAGTGTGCTTAGCATGTTATTGCGGGTTACTGCTGTCGGTGGCAATCGCGACGTTGTCTATGCCGGCTAACCGAATTTGGTCCATTACACTCACCAGTTCGCGGGTGCGTGCCTGATTGTCTGACTGGATCACCACACTACTTTGCGGATTTTCTGCGTGTAGGCGCGCCACTATGGTGCGCACTGAGCGTAAATCTACCAGCCGTTTATCAATCCAGACATCACCTTCGGCAGTGATGGCCACAAAAATATTGGCGTTTTGAGTGGTGCCGGTTTGGGCTTGTGGCGCATTCACCTCCACACCTGATTCTTTTACGAAGGAGGTGGTGACGATAAAAAAGATCAGCATGATAAATACGATGTCCAGCATCGGCGTCATATCCAGCTCGGCCTGTTGAGTTTGGCGCTTGTGTCGGTGATAACTCATCGCTGTTGCTCCGCTTGTGTGTTGGCCACCAGGTCTTCCGCCAAAAGCAATTCCTGCAACTGCGCTTTTTGGCTAAATCGCATAGCAAAATAATAGCCTGAAAGTCCGGTTACTAATCCCGCCAGGGTGGGTAAAATGGCGCGGTAAATGCCGGCGGAAATGGCTTTTATCTCACTATTGCCATTGATGGCGATGGAATCGAACAAGCTGATCATGCCCGTGACTGTGCCGGTTAACCCGATCAGTGGACAGAGCATGATTAGGGTATTGATGAGCTTTAATCTGGCGTGCAACAGCAGGGATAAATCACATAAAAACTGTTGCCGAATAGCCCGTCCCGGTGGCGAGTCGTGAGCGGGTAATCGGTGCCATGCCTGTACCTTGGCGCTTCGCGCTTTAGGATATTCAAAACGGTAGAAAAAGCCACGCTCAAAAATACACAACCACAGCAGCAAGCTGGTGACAGCGACGGCCCAGAGTACTGGTCCACCTTGGGCCATAAAGCTCATTAAGCTGTTATACAAGCTCATGTTACTGTCCTGCTGACGTTTTTAAGGGCAAAGGTTGTTCTTGAGCTTCACTCAGGTATTGCGCCAATAACCCTGCGCTTTGCTCATCTAAGCGACGAATTATGCGCTCTGCCAGACTACTCACCAGGCTGTGGCCGAACAGCAAAGGAATGGCTACAAGTAAGCCTAATACCGTTGTAACCAGCGCCTGCGAAATACCACTGGCCATTAGTTTTGGATCGCCACTGCCAAAGAAGCTGATGCTCTGAAAAGTCACAATCATACCCGTTACGGTACCTAAAAGCCCCAACAAAGGCGCGGTAGCTGCCAGTAGTTTGAGCAAGTTGTGCCCCTTTTCTAGTTGATTGACCTCTGTAAGTACTGCCTCGTCCAGGTGTACTTGCGCCATGGTCATAAAGTCGTTGGCCTGGTCCTGACTTTGCTTATCTGATTTTAGTGCCAATACCCGCAATAAAATGCGCCCCAGAGCATTGTTTGAACGCGGTGTTTGCAATGCTTTGAGCTGCTTGCTGAGCAGCTGCTGTTGCCAAAGTAATGACCCACTGCGCCACAGAATGATAAGCAAGCCCAAAGCGCCTAGTGACAAGATAATTTTGCCTATCACGCCGCCTTGCTCCAGACGTTGTTGCCAGCCAGGCGTCCAGTCCAGCAAATTCAAAAGCGCACCCTTGCTGGGATCCACATACAGGGTATCCAGTGTTTGGGTAGCGGTAAACCAGCGTTGGTTCTGACGGGATTGCGTTGAATCTTGTTCGGTGAGCAGCAGCTCCTGAGTTTCGGGTACGAAGCGCAAAAACTGGCCAGTTGCGTAGCTGCTAAAGCTGCCCACCTGAATAACAGACTCATTGGTAATTGCACCACTGGGCTGTACTACAGGTGCATCGAATTGCTGAATTAAGCCTGCTTTTGTCATCTCTTCTTGCACCAGCAACCACAGCTGCTCCATCTGCTCAATATTGGCGTTTTTTGCCCCGGAAAGTCGTTCCAATACCTTCTGGCGTTCAGGAAGTTGCATGCTGATAGGTGAGGCATTCAGCGCGCTACTGAAATCCCCTGCCATTTGTCTGAATACACTGTCCAGGTCGCCTATCTCTGCTTTGCGCTGTTGGATTTGTGCTTGCAATTCGGCAATGCGTTGTTCATTGGCCATGGTAGTTTGTTTCAGCGGATTGTTTTGTCGTTGAAAGCGCTCAAAATCGGCTTTGGCTTGTGCCAGCAATTGCGCCTGTTGGTTTTTAGCCTGTAAAAAGCGTGTTTCGCGCTCTTGAATGCGTTGTTTTTCCTGTTGTCGTTCTTCGATGACCTTTTGTAGCAATGATTGGGTATCGCTGTTGTCCTGCGCCAGCGCGGGTATTGACAAGCCAAGGTGAAACAGGACACAGGTTATAGTTTTTAGTCGCTGTTTCATTGTGCGCTCCCTTGTTTTGCCCTGGGTGTTGGCAGTGGTAAGGCAAGCAAATCGGGAGCGACGCGTTCTGCGGCCACTTGAATAGCCTGTTGGATTTGACGGTTAAACTGTGTCGCTAATGGTTGCCAGGTTTTAGTTTCCTGATCCCACTTAGCACTTTGGGCACCATCAGGGGTTTGGTAATACAAGGCCACCCGACCCAACCGGAAAAAGTTCACGGCTAGTGGCTCAGCCTCTGCTCGCTCACCGTCTGTTTGATTTATGGTACTGCGCCAGGTTTCAATACTGCGGCCATAATCGTATTCGATTTGCCATACTTCCATCAGTAATCGGTACTTTTCCGGTAGAGATAAACTGCTACTATTCACACGTTGCCGCAGTTGCTGCACACCGGCGAGCCGTTCCTGTTGTTTGAAGGGCAAATCGACGGCGACAAATTCCTCCAGTGCCACCAACATACTCTGCATCAGAGGCATTAGGGTGAGCTCCAGATAAGCCAGCTCTTCTAGCTGCTGCTCAAGATTGGCGATCTCGGTTTTTTGTTCTGTGGCTAGTTGTTCTAATTGAAACTGATAATACTGCTGGTAGTCGTTGCGCTGCATGATGTCCTGATATTCTTGCAGTAACTTGCGGGTAGCATTGTCTAATTGCTCCACCGTTTGTTGTGATGCACTCAGGCTTGCGTGGGTTTCTGCCAAAATGGCTTTTTCTTGTTCCATGCTCTTTGCCGCTGTATCTTGTGAGGCCTCCAGGGCTAGACTAGAGTTGCACAAAATCAGACCAGCCAACAGAAGGTGAAAGGTCCGCCGCAATGGCAATTTTTGACAGTTTTTATTGGTATTTAGCAAGTGACTCTTCCATAAATCAAGGGGAGCAAATTACCCCTACTGTACGAGATATTGATTCAAATTTAAACAGGTGTTTAACTTGCTTGCCACCGATAGTGAGCCTCTTGGGATGAGTGGCAGGGATCGACGGATGCCCGGACCGGCCAGAGCGCCAAAATATACAATAAACAAAGGTAAATCCGGGCATACAAGTGCCTTGAAACCTGGCATAATTACCTCCATTTAGAAAACAGTAGCGCGTCAATGAAAACGCCCGTTCCGCATATCTTTTCTTAGGACACCTATGCCTGGTTTACAACGAATTATTCTTATCGATACGCACCTGCCCGGGCGCGTCGAATTAAAACTGCAGGGCCACACCAATATTTGTGGTACCAATGCCTCTGGTAAAACCACCTTACAGCGCCTGGTTCCGGTATTTTATGGCGAATCTCCCAGCCGCGTGGTACCAGCCACTCGCGATAGTTTTGAGCGTTGGTATTTACCCCGTGAATCCAGCTTTATCATTTATGAATATTGTCAGCACGAAGACAACGTCTGTCAGCTGGTTTTGTCTTCTAACGGCACAGGAGTGCAATATCGTTTAGTGGCCAAGCCCTTTGCTCTGGACGACTACGTGTTTGAGCACAAGCCGGGAGAATTCACTTCGCTCACCATGTCGGAGCTGGGCAGGCAGTTTAAGAAGCAGAATATTCTGGTGTCTAACCTGATGAATAACAAAGCGTTTCGCGGTGTCATTCAAAATGATCGCACCCTGATGAATAGCTGCCCCGATTCACGGGATCTGATGGGTTACGCTCGCGTCTTCAGTTTATGTGCCGCTAGTCAGCACATGCGCCATATTGAGAAGTTGGCGCGCGCGGTGCATTCCAAAGAAGGTAAGATGGAAACCATCAAAACCATGATTGGTGCCATCCTGGAAGAAGACGGTGTACAGCCGCCGGTTTCCAGTTTAAAACCCGCCCATGTGGATAACTGGATCCGCGAATGTCGTTTGATTCAGGAATTTGATGCTATTCGTCCTGAATTTGCCAAATTGCAGGAAACCGAGCAGCAGTTACAGCAAACCGAACAACGCCTTGGGGCCATTGAAGTACAGATCGATCAGGACGTGGCCATTCTCGCCGCCAACCTGGTAAAGCTGAAAGATAAGCTGGAAGGCTTAATCGCGGAAAATAAGGTGGCCGATGCCCAGTGGCAACAGCTTCGTGACGAACTGAACCAGCAGTTATCGGAAGCCAAAGCCGATACTCAAAAGTTTGAGCGGGACCTCAATCAAATCGAAGATGAATATGATAATTGGCAAGATCAGAACATCGATACCCTGCAACAAAATCTGCAACAGTTACCACAATGGCAGGATGAGCAAAGCACCTTAAGTGGCCGCTATGCATTACTCACTGAAAAACATCAGGATATCGAAGCCACCTACAACCGTCGTATCGCTGAAATGAGTGAAAAACTCAGTGCCCAGTTGGATGAATTAGGCGAGGCACAGTTGCAGGAAAGCGAACACAAAGCCCAGCTAAAATCCGATCAGCAACTGGCACTACAATCCATTCAGAGCCAGTGCCGTGAAGAGATTCACGAACTGAAAGACAGTTATGCCCAGCAAAAAGCACAACTAAAAATTCAGGAGACGGAAGCTACTACTCGTCTGCAAAGTGCCGGATTTACCGAATTTGAACAGAATCAATTAGAGCTGCAAGACGCCGCCACCCGAGAAGCGTCTGAAGCGGAAGACGCGGTGCGTCAGCGATTAACCAGCATCGATAACCAGCTGGAAAGCAGTATAAAAGCGCGCGCCAGTATCGATACTGAACTGCAAGAAGTGCGCAAACAATACCAAGCGAAAGAGCAGGAACTTAAGCGAGTAGAGGGGCTGTTGTATCCAGGTAATCATTCCTTGTTGGAATACCTGCGAGCACAGATGCCAGACTGGCAAGACACCTTGGGTAAAGTGGTGCAGCCGGAGCTGTTAAATCGCACTGATTTAAAACCCCACTTTAATGCGCAATCCGATGAATTGTTTGGCTTGAAGTTGGATCTCAGCACCGTTGCCCTTCCGGAATACGCCCAATCCGAGGTAGCTTTGCGGGAAAAGCTGGAGGTGATCCAGATCGCGTTGTCGCAATTATCTGAGCAGCAAAGTGCCATTGAGCAGCGTTTGTCTAAAGCCAGTGAAGAAATTCGCGAGCTGGAGCTGGATAAAGCCAAGTTAAAAGCGCAACTGAATACTGCGCAGTCTAACCGTCAGCGGGCGCAGCAAGACAAAGAGCAATTGTTGGCGGAATATCGCCAGGCACTGTCTGAGCGCAAACTCAACAGCAAAAAAGCCGTAAAACAAATTCAGGACAAACTCAGCAAGCTCAATCACGCTGAAGCCGAAGCGATCGAAGAATTAAACGAGCGTCAGACTCAGCAAGAGTTAGAGCAGAAATTCCATTGGGAACAGTTGATTGATGCCAGCGATGAAAAAATCCAGCAGCTCAAACAGCAAATGGCCTCGGCTAAGCGACAGGCAGAAGAAGATAAAAAAGCCTGTCAGCAATTTCTGGAAGACGAAATGGCCAAGCGCGGCGTGGATGTGGATGAAATTGGCAGCCTGAAGAAGCAATTGGAGCAGCTGAAAAAAGACATTCAGTACACGGTGAACAACAAACACAAAATTGAAGAGTATCAGCGCTGGTACAAAAACGTGTTCACTGGGCAGAAAATGCAGTGGCAGCAAAAACTCACTCAGGCCAAAAAGCAACAAGCCGATGCCCAGCGCAATCTGGAGCAGGAGCAGCAAAGCTATCAATCGGCGCGTCAGGCCCGCAAAGAAAGTCAGACCGACACTGAGCAACAACTGCGTACCCAACAGGAACAACACGATAATGCCAAGCGCATCCACAAGGCATTGGTGAAACTGCCATTACCGAAAGTGGCGGATAGCGAGGCCTTGGGTATGGCAGGCAGTGTTGCCCAGCGCATCAGTGAAAGTGATGAGTTGTTGGCGTCCTTCAGTAGCTTGGCTGATGCGGTAAAACACCACGTAGAACACTTTGATCACCTGATCGCCGCCCAATCGGGCACGGGCTTATCGGATATCTGGGAGCACGCCCGCGAAGCCTGTAGTTATAAATCTGAGCAAGGCACGCCGGTGGTGGAATACCGCAAGTTGGTAACGCATCTGGATCAGTTGCTCAATGAAGTGGTGCCGCAAAAACTTAACGGATTGAAAGAGCAGGGGCGTATCTTTGGTGCCGACTTGACTCAGTACTTCCACGTTTTGGCGGACATCGATAAGCGCATTTTAGGGCAAAGTAAACGCATCACCCGTGAGGTGGACGAAGAGCTGTTCCTGGATGGTGTCTCCGACTCAGCGGTAAAAATTCGCTCACGCATTACTGAGCTGGAATTCTGGCCGGAACTCACCCGCTTTAACGAACTACATCAGCAATGGATGAGTACCGGCGCCGACAGTTTACCGGATGAGGTTTATGGGGCCAGCATGCGTCAGGTGCTGGATATCTTAGGCCGTGCAGCCTTATCCGGTGGCATTAGCCGCTTGTTAGACATTGAGCTGCGCTTAAAAGAAGGTAACAGCGACCTGGTGATCCGCACTGACAGGCAACTGAATGAGTCTTCCAGTCACGGTATGGCCTACCTGATTTTATGTAAGTTCTTGTTGGCCTTTACCCGTTTATTGCGGGGGCATTCGGCGGCCACGGTGCACTGGCCTATCGATGAATTAGGCACACTGCACCACAACAACGTGAAGAAGATCTTTGACGCCTGCGAGAAGAACAACATTCATGTACTCGGTGCATTCCCGAATCCGGATTCCGACGTGCTGGCGCTGTTTGAAAATCGCTACATTATTGATAAAGCCAAACGTCGTTTGCAGGTGGTGCAGCCCAAAGTCAGCGCCATTTCGCAAAAGCTGCAGGAGAAAGCGAAAAACGCTTTGCGTATGTTAGATGATGAGAACCAGGATAAAAGCAACAGCGGCCAAATAGACGCTAAAACTGAGGAGACACAAGCATGATGACACAACAAGGTTTGGTGCTGGAGCAGTTGTTATCCGGTCAGTTTATTTGTGAAGTGAGCGACGAAGAAGCCTGGCGTTACTTGAGTGGTGAAAGCAACGCACAAAAAATTGAAACTCAACTCAATTTGTTAAACCGCACCCTGGCCACGGCTGCCGAGGGCGAAGTGTATTACGCTGCCTATCAGGATTTGGCGGACAAAGAGCGCAAAGTACTGAGTGGTCAGTTTCAGGATATTGCCAATAATCTGTTGCCGCTGGTGGAGTGGTTATTGCTGGTGCAAGAAGCAGCCGGCAGCGATATGCCAGTGAGTCGTGGCTTGCCGATTCGACTCAATGAATTGCAAAGCGTGATTGAGGACACACCTGCATTTGCTGAGCAGATTGAGAAGATTTCTCGTTATCGCTTATTTGGCTCCACCAGTACCACTTTGGATGGCCAAATCAAGCAGGTGTTTAAACGCCTGGTGGACCTGGGGTATCTGCTGAAACCCAATCCGGAAAAACAGCTTTTTATCGCCACCGGAAAAATTGATTATCTGTTTGAAGTATTGCGCTTTATCGATGATGCCGAGAATCTGTCGTTGTCTCAGCAAGCAGAAATGGCGGCAAAACAGGAGAGCTTGCTGTGAGTAAGAATCTGCAGCAAGCGGGCGTGCGGCTGCTCAATGCCTTGAGTCGCCACTCCGACATCATTATGCAGGCTTACCTGACGGGTGGTGTCGATGAATCACAGGTATCGCCAAAAGTACTGGACCAGCTAAAAACGCTTAATATTTTATGGCGTCCAGAACCGGATGCTGACCTGCGTCTGAAAAGCGCGGTGCGTAATCTGTTGGAGGCGGGACTCAATGATGAGCGCAACCGCCACATTAACGCCAATATCGGTAGCGCTATTGCGGCATTAACGACTCTCTCTCAGCACTACAAAGAAGCCCTGCATAATCAGCGTTTTGAACAGGCCCAGGCCCATTTAAATAACCTTACTGAACAGGTGTATGTGCTCACTGACATGCTCAGTAATGGCGTGCGGGTGTTGTTCGGACGCATCAATAACGAGTTCGGTTATGTGGATAGTCTGGATGCAAAAATTCGTGAAAACGAACTAGCGCAGTCTCAGGTGAGCGACCTGCTGAACCAGCTGGAAATGATCCGCTTTGATGAGCTGGTTCAAGTAGCAGGCAGTGATCGTGACTTGCGTCATTTGTTGGTGGTGGTTTTACAAAACAGTTTTGCCCGCTGCACTCAGGAACTGGCTATCGTTCAGGCCAAGTTATTAGAGTTATTGGGGCGCTTTCGCGAGTATCGCGGCCGTACCCGCCTGCTTAAAGGCTTTTTGCTGCACAATGAACAACAGCCAGATTTTGTGCCTTCTGACTACACTAAGATGAGCGCGGTCCCTGCACTGTTTAATGTGGCGCAAAGTATGATTCAACCTGCAGCGGTGGATGTGCACAACAGCGAACACGAACTGGATTTACAGGCCATTGTTAGCAGTATCCGGGATTTCCGTCATCTTAAAAAAGCCCAGCCAGAGCGTTCGGCCCGCAATATTAAGATTGAAGAGCAACAGGAAGTGGCCTTGGATGAGGATAAGCTGAGTAAAGCGGTAGATGCTTACTTCTGTGAGGTGATCGAAAGCGGCGCTTATATTACGGCACTGGATTACCATCACCAGCAACAGCTGGAGTTTGACCCCGAAGCCTGGTTGTATCAGGTGATTGGCGGTTATGAAGGTCTGTCGGAAGAAGAGCAGCGCTACTTTGCTATGGACGCTTTAGGTGAGCCACATCCTATCTACAATGGTAATTATTTGATATCCGATGTGGTATTGGGCCTGCGATGATTCGGGTGTTATAAACCCAAATGTTGCAAGGCAGGTGTTTGTGCCAATTGCTTAAGCACCTGCAGTATCTCCGCTTCACGTTGCATTAATGGTGATTGTGGATTTATGGCGAAGTAAACCGAATCGTCTTGAGAAGGCAATAGCTGGTAACTGACTTTATCTTGCATCTCTGGCCAGTCGGCCAGCACCAGCTTGCCAGTTTCTGTGGTGGCTAATACGCCACTTAAGCGATGTCTGGCCAGCATCTCAAACCCCACACCCACTGAAGTGATAGGGGTTAATCGGCTCTCCAGTTCAGTGCTTTTTACATCATCCGGCAAGGCAAAAGCGCGATGCATGCCGATAACTTCAGTGCTGCCTAGTTTGGAGATATTAAAAATCGGGTAGTCGTCTTTTAAGTAAAAAATCGCCAGCGGTGTTTTTTGTCGATAGGGGATCAGTGTGAATTTACTGGCTCTTTCTTCGGTGAAGATCAAACCCGCCAGTACATCAATTTTTTGTTGTTCCAGCAACTTCATGCAGCGTACGAAGGGAGCGCGAACGGACATGTCTAAGGTTAATCCCAGACCTTCTACAACCCGGTACAAGGTTTCAATATTGCGGCCATTAAAGACAAGCTCACTCGCTTCGTTTTGATGATAAGGCGTGTAGTCGGTGCAGGTGGTGACAGTTTGCTTGGTATCAGCAAAACTGAGCGTGCAATTTAACCACAATAAAAGCAAGACAAGTGGGCGTTTCAATTAACAATGCGTCCCTGAGCAATGAATAGTTAAATCATACCTGTTGTGGACACTAAGTTCGACCATTACAAAACAAAAGAAAAATGCCCCCACATCCCTGTGACTGGCATTAATCTGCTTTGACTTTTAGTTATTAGTCGAGAATGATCTTGCTGGTGGCAGAGGTGGTTCTCAGTTGTTTGGCTGCGGCCGGGCGCTCGGAGGTTTCGCTACCTACTCGAATAGCCACATAGCTGCGATTGCGAATGTAGTTAGAGTCGCCATCAACCTCGTCGGCAAAGAAAGTTAAATCGGTAATGTCGCCATCGGCCGTGGCCAAAAAGGTGTTGCCACCGATTGCTTGCAATGTGGGGCTGTAAGGCACGTTTTGTGCGTTCATTTCCGGTACGTTGACGTGAAGTACACCATCTTTGTTGCTTACCTCGATAGTAACGGCTCCTGTACTATAGGTACCCACGTGTCGATCAAAATTGTCGGTATCAATCTCACCGTAAGGCATGGCTTGTGGTGTGGGTAACTCCATCACACTTTGCAGGGCCGCCACCATGGTCTCAATGTAGTAGTCGGAGTAACCGCTGCTCATAATAGATACCGCGATGTTTTCCTCTGGAAGTACCCAGAACATAGAGGTGTAACCTTCGGTATTACCACCGTGCTGCCATACAGTCATGGGATACCAACGGTTGTTATAAGCAAAGCCTTCATCAATGAAAATACCGTAACCGTAGTTAAGCGGCAATCCAGCTTGCTCCATGGACACTTGAGCTTTGGTTATTTCGGTGCGGTATTCATCGGCCAATACATCGTTATTACCGTTTATCAAAAAGTCGGCCATTTGCAACAATTCAGTGGGGGTCGACCAGGTGTATATCCCCGCTGGAATGATAGGTAGCCAGTCTTGCACCTGGTTTAAACTGGTGTAGCCCACAGGGTTGCCGTCTTCATTGCTGTATACACCTAAGGCGAAATTACCATCGTTGCCGACGTCATTTTGATGCATGGTGGTGCGCGACATGCCAAGCGGTTCAAATACCGATTGCGCCATAACATCGCGAAAATCTTGCGCTTCGACATGTTCAAGAATGGCCCCCAGGTATGAGAATCCTGGATTGTTGTAGTTAAAGAACTTGCCCGGTGCCACCATCTTGGGGTTGGCATTACCGTATTGTTGCTGCATATAGCGCATCAGTTCGCTGTTATCCGACATGGCTTGATAGTCATCCAGAAAGCCATTTTGGTGGGTCATCAGATGGTGAATATTGACGTCATTCCAGCTTTGCGACTGCTCTGCCAGATAGCGAATATCGGGCAACGTAGATGTAAGAGTATCTTCAGTCGTGACGATACCTTGCTCCACTAATTGCATAGTGGCCAGGCTGGTGAACATCTTAGTCGTGGAGCCAAGCTGGAAAAGGGTATCGGCATTAACCGGATCGCCATTTTGCCATTGATTATTGCCAAAGGCCTCGGCGTAAACCACTTCACCGTCTTTGTAGATAGCGACGGATACCGCTGCCGATTGGTTACTCTGTAATTCTGCTCTTGCAGCTTCAGCCACCGCGGCAAACTCCGAGGTGGGCTGAGTGGGCGGTGGCGGCGGTGGAGTTACGGGGGTGACTGGTGTTTCTGAAGAACCGCCTCCACAGGCGGAAAGGCCCAGTACGGCCATCGAGATAAGTGTTATTTGTTTCAACATAATGCTGCTTCCTGTGTAATGAGTGTTGACAGGAGGCAGTGTATGGTTTGCACAAAGACAATGCTGTATGCCCTTGTACCGGACTTTTTCAAAATGTATCTGATGGATACAAAATAGTTTAAAAGCGCAAAAAAGGTGAGACGAACCTGCCTTGGGCTTTGTATGCTTAGTAGTAGATAAACTGTGTATCTAACTCAAGGTGTATAAATGACGTGGGCAAAGCGGCTCTCATCAGTACTGGACTACATCGAAGCCAATCTGGATAGCGACATTGAAATAGACGTTATGGCCGAACGGGCTAGTGCCTCTTGGTATCATTTTCATCGGGTATTCTCTGGTGCCTTTGGAATAACTCCAGCCGAATATGTGCGTTGCCGGCGACTAACCATGGCCTGTGAAGAGCTGAAAAACTCAAAACAAACGGTATTAGCTATCGCAGCAAAGTATGGCTTTGATTCCCCCAACGCCTTTACCCGTGCCTTTAGGCAGTTTCACGGGGTGAACCCTAATCAGGCTCGTAGTGACGAATTCCTGGCCGAGGGCTTTTATCGCCACCAGTTAGCACTGCCATTCGAAGGAGAGATCACCATGCAATATCAACTCATCAATAAACCAGCGTTTAAGGTGTTGGGAAAGACTCAGTCATTTGAATTTGATTCTTTTGCTAAAAAAGCCCCAAAATATTGGAAGGATTATGTTGCCGGAGAGGAATATTCGGATTTGATGACGTTTTCTCAGGGACGCGCCGGCATCGTTTCGCAAGCACCTTTGATGTCGATATATCAACCGGATGAATCTGGCAACAGGCAACAATTTACCGATACGCTCGCGATTGAGGTCGACGCTAATACGGCACCTGATAAATTTAATCTTATTGAGATCCCCGCTGCCACTTATGCAGAATTCCATTGTACCTATTACACAGCCGTACAAACTAATAAAGCCATTTATGGAAAGTGGTTTGCTGAAAATAGTTTTGAGCGGGATGGTAATAAACCCGATATCGCAGCTTATTTTCCTGTTCCGTTCAGGCCACTAAAAGAGATGAAAATTCGTTGGTGGATCCCGGTGATGGCAAAAAACACCTAACTCTGTAAGTAACCATATAGCTGAACCTAATTCAATTAATTGTTACTTCAACTACAATCATCCTCCCGACACTTTTCGATTGTAGTGGTGCCCGAGACTTTACCGTTCTGGTCATATTCTTCTTCTTCAACAGAAATTTGAATATCCGTCATTAGCAAGCCGATAAGTAGTGCAATCAGCGTTGCCAGACAAAAGCCACATACAAAGCCTTTGAACGGGGTATCGATTAATGGCTTTACCGGTACAGGTTGCCCAGGTTGCTCCGGTGTAACTATGGCAACCTTGGAGGTTGTCTCTGGTTTAGTGAGTAGCTGGTAACCGATTTTGGGGATCGTTTTAATATTGATGGCTTCCCCGAATAAGCGACGCAAACGCGAAATGGCCTGAGTCAGGGCTTCATCTGATCCCGTTTGACCCCACACCCCATCCAGTAATTGTTCACGAGTCACCACGCTGTTGTAATTCTCGATCAATACCTCAAGTGCCGCAGCGGCTTTAGGCTCGAGGCGGATAGTTTCGCCTTGCACAAGCAATTCACGTTCGTTGCGAAGGTATTGTATTTGCCCAAAATAGAGTTTGGGAAATGTTGCAATATGTTTGGAAATTGTTTCGTCAGGCATTGATGTTCGTTTTGATCTGGAATAGCACTATCGAAGCTATAGGGTTATAAAAAATGCACAAAGTTCTATTCATACTATTCAATTTATTGTTTCTTTCCAACAGCCTATCGGCGGTAGGCGTTGGCAAATACTCCCTCGACCCAGAGCATGTTTCACAGCTTAAAAGTGATCTGAAGGCATCGCAGTTTTCTGGTTTCGTGACGATTGCCGATAAAAACTCAATATTGTTGCAAGAAGCATTTGGTTTGGCCAATGTTGAATCTCAGACCCTTTTCAATGAAAACACCCAAATTGATATAGGTTCTATCAGTAAAACTTTCACTGGTCTGGCGGCCACTAAACTGATTGATGTCGGAAAACTGAGCCCCAATGATACACTAAGTTGGTATTTTGCTGATGTGCCAAAGGATAAAGCATCTATCACCATCCATCAGTTATTGACCCATAGTGCTGGATTTCCCGGCGCAGTGGGTGGGGATTATAATTTTGTTAACCAAACAGAGTTCGTCGAACTGGCGTTAAATTCATCTTTGCTATTTGAACCCGGAAACGGCTATGAGTACTCCAATGTTGGGTTTAGTCTCGTCGCGGCCATAATCAGTAAAATCACTCAACAAAATTATCAAACCTGGTTGCAGGATTTGGTGATTAAGCCACTGAAATTGCAAAATACTGGGTATGCCTCTGTATACAATCCGCTAATTGCCGAGAGTAATATGGATGGAGACATACTGGCGCAAGCCTCATGGGGCGGCGAAAAACCGGGGTGGCACCTGATAGGCAATGGCGGCATGATCTCCACTGCAACTGATCTGGTGCAATTGGGGCGGATGATGCTTCAAACACCCAATCAAACTATGTTGCAACCTTATGTTCAAGAAGCAGGTGCTATGTCCCATTATGGCTATGGCATCGTACTGGAGGAAGATCCGGTGCTGGGCAAAATGCACTGGCACAATGGCGGCAATAACTACTTTTACACCGATTTTTATACGCTGCCCGAGCAAGAGTTGGTGGTGATTTTACACAGCAATGATCCTATGACGCAAAGCGGAGCAACCGGTCGCTTACTGGCAACCTTACGAGGCAAGCCTTTACCTCAGGTTTCTGATGCGACCACACTGCCAACAATCCCGCTAGATTCAAAAACAGGTAAATTGGCCCGGGCGTTTCTCGATGCAATAAAACAAAAAAGCAGTGATACCTGGAAAACGCTGCTAACGAATTCTGCGCATCCAGCGTTTTTAGCTATGGCACCGATGGAGGAGCATGCGCAAACCCATACTATGCTGCACGAGGAATTTAAGTCTTACGAGTTTCTCGGCTTCAGAGAGCTACAAGCTGACAATGGCGGCATTGCCGAATTGGTGATCAAAACTAAACCAAACAACGCGACCTATACGCTCTCGGTGCACTATAAGTATGTAGAAGACGAGCCTGTGCTCACGGGCATCGGTATTGAATAGCGATTTTGATAATGACAAGCAATGGGGCATGCCGGGATGCCCCATAAAACTAGTTCTAAACATAGCTTGTCAAATACCACCCGTGACCCGCAAACCAACATAGATAGCAATTATACAGGCAACACTTAGCAACCAAATCACCCAATCTTTGCGGGATAGTAGTATCTGGGTGGTAAGTAAAGCGCCAACCGGAGCGACAAATATATAGGTAAAAATCAGTGTTTGTATGAACTCTGCAAAGGCCAAAGCCAGGCCTTCCGCCAGGGAATCATACTGGGCGATTTCCATGAGATCAGACACAAAAAACAGTAGCGCAAAGACAATCCCCATCTCCAAGTAAAGTCGCACTTCAGCCCGTGCTTTGGGGCGAAATGGTGCGATGAATACGCCATAAAGCGGGCGTAAGCCCAAAAGCCAGATATTACCGGGGTCCACATGGTAGTAATAGAGCCTGAGTTTGTGCACCCAGCGGGTTAAACTGGCCACTATTGGAATTTTGTGAGTTAGCTGTAATCGAGCGGCGGTGAGTGAAGCGATGATGAATACAATGAGTATGATGGCGGGTTCATAGGTTCCTGTTGGCCCAGTGATCACTCCTAAGCAGAATCCAATGAGGCCCAACAAAAATAAGCTACCATAAACTCTTCCCTTAGAGTTTCTGCGGGGGAACCAGTGGGGGAGTTCGTTTTTTAAAACTTCCTGTTTCTCCGGGAAGAAGACTAGATCTAATGGAGGTTGTCCTGCTTCCAGGCGTTGTTGCTGTTTTTGCTTGTACTGGGACACCATTTTTTTAATGCAAAACAAGTCTATCAGCCACCATATTGTTCCACCTCCGCCCGTCACTAGCATCAAT
The DNA here is from genome assembly GCF_056160305.1 of Planctobacterium sp. AWM4_229. Classification (NCBI taxonomy): domain Bacteria; kingdom Pseudomonadati; phylum Pseudomonadota; class Gammaproteobacteria; order Alteromonadales; family Alteromonadaceae; genus Planctobacterium; species Planctobacterium sp. AWM4_229. Next base: position 47,162 of record NZ_JBSWWX010000004.1, read on the forward strand.
GCACCAGTAAAGGTTTTGCCGAGGTAAAATCGGTGCGCGCCAATCAAACCAAACACTATCGCTAAAGGCAGTGCAATAGATAGGTATTTGGGCCTTGGACGATAAAGCTCTTCTACCACTTGTCTGGAAAAATCGGGATCGGCGTTGAGGGCTTTCATAAACAAATTTTAAACACGTTTGGTGAAAACCCCTAATGCGAACTCGTCAGAACCGTCTGACTACTATCAAATGGTGAGTACCAACCCGTTTTGGCAAGGGGATTTAGCTAAATGCTTTAGTCGCAGGCAAATTCTAATCCCGCAAAAGCGACGATCGGTTGTTTTGAACTGTTACTCTGACTTGGATAAAAGTCCTGTTTTTGCAGCGCCTTCTTAACCAAGCTCTCCATCGGGATATCGATATTTGATTTCAGGATTTCAACATTGTGAACATCGCCGTTGGAATCAATCAAATACTTTGCTTCGATTTTAATTCTCTTCCCTTTCATGAGCCTATATTGCTCTCTCGTTAAATACCTCAGAGGTTGCACTTTTTTATCTGACAACCAATAGTCGCTGAGAGACTCGTATTGAGTAATGGGGGGTTGATTCAGGTAAGGCTCAGAGGGGCCTGTAGTGGCACAAGCACTAATAATAGTAATAAGAAGAGATACAAAAATGAGTCGCATAAAAATCCTTTTTCCCATAGCCGATATAACCAAGCGCCTGTTTCAGTTTACGAAAATATAGTATAGTAAATTTACCCTTCATACTACCGTTTGCCGTTACTTTTTGTCTTCAATGCTGCCCTGATATCTGTCTTACAATCAAGCCACCACATGAATGACTTGTGAGTATCTATACCAATAAAAACCATCATGCTGATCTCCGCTTAGTGGTTTAACGATACTATTTATGGCTCTGGCTTGTCAGCTAATCCGCGAATTGGAAGTCAGCACTTCGTGGAGAGTAATTGTGTCTAAGAGCGATGAAAATTCGCTGGTGGCCCCCTGTTGTAGGGAAATAATCTTCATTTTGGCGCACATATCTGTGTTAGGCTGCGATTTTTTGGTGGCAGCAGGAATGTCGTTAGCCGTTTTGGCCTGGTTTATTCAGAGATTTATCAAGGGATTTTTATGTTTATTGTGTCTTTAACCTACAAAGTGCCACTCGAGTGCGTCGAACAATTTCTGGCAGAGCATATCGAGTATTTAGATGCGCAGTATGCAAAAGGCCACTTTATCTTGTCCGGACGAAAAGAACCCAGAACCGGGGGCGTGATTCTCGCTAACATGAGTGATATTGAGAAGCTGAACGAGGTATTGGCAGATGATCCTTTCCATCGGGAAGATTTGGCCAGCTATGAAGTGATAGAAATGCTACCGAGCAAGGCCGCAAAAGAACTAGTCCACCTTATCGACGTATAGCTGCTCGCCAATCCAAGGGAGGGTTGTGATGTCTATTGTGAAAGTATCAATACACCCACCAAATAGTGGCCCTTTAACACGGTGTTGATGGGTGTAGATAAGGTACATTTATTCAATAATGTAGGTGGATTCGACGGTGTTGTAGCCACGCTGTTGCATACAATTGATAACGATATTCTTGCGTTCTGTTCTGGCTTGAAAGGCACCGTCAGCCGTAGCTACCGCTCCGCCGATGAGGGCGCCACCTATAATGTCTCCGCGGTCACCACCTGAACCAAGTAGTGCGCCTACGGCCGCGCCAATGGCTGCATCGGCTTTCGTTTCGTCATTGAGGTATTCGCGTTGTCGGGCTACATCTTGACATTGAGCAAGGTCTGCTTCGTAATGTGTTAGATCACCACCATCTACGATTGGGCGATAGTTGGCACCGTTTTCCATCGTGGCACACCCACTGAGAATAGAGAGCAGTGAGGCTGTCACAATAAGGGCGCTGCGTTTGATACTTGATGTTGTCATGATATTAATTCTCTCATTGATTGGGTCCGATAAATCATGACAAAGCACAGCGTTCAAATCCGTCTTAATGTGTTGAATAACTGTCAAATTTTGTCAAGGTTAAAGAGGCTTTTTTACACAACGTTACATCTTTGCAACGGGTTTGTGCGATACTAGCGTTAAGTTAATCTGTTGCCATTTGTGATAGTGTTTTTATCTGACATTAAGTTTTTCGCACCCGCCTTACTTTTCGTGGTTTCGGGATGCACTTCTACCGGGCTAGAGCATCGGCCTGTGGTGAGCAATACTGATCTTGCCAACTATGAAATGGATTTGAAAACCTGCCGAGAGCAAGCTGCAAAAAGCGATGAACTCGACGTTTCCACTGAAGCGGGATTATTGGGTGCCGTAACCGGTGCATTGTCTGGGAATGGAGAGCTTGGCAATACTGTGGTGGGAGCTGTTGTCGGCGCTGCAGGTGGCGCACTGTACACAAAAAAAAGACAAAGAGATTTTATTATTTCCTGTATGCAAGATAAGGGGTATAACGTGGTGGCTGGAGATTGATGCCTAATATTTGTGCTGGTTTCTGTGCAGTGGCCAATTCAGGATAAACCGAGCGCCTTGCGGTTCCGCATTCTCCACCCTAACCGTGCCATGATGCCATTCCATGTAACGGCGCACAATCGCCAATCCCAAACCAATTCCACCAGAGCTTCTATCTCTACTGTTGTCTAATCTGACAAAGGGATCAAATAAGGATTGCCAGTTTTCCTGTGGAATGCCCGGACCATCATCTTCTACCCAAATTTCCACGTCTTTATCCCGGCTGTCTATTCGAATGCGAATAGCACTTTTGGCGTATCGAATGGCATTGCGTAATAAGTTATCTAACACCCGATTGATACCTTCTCTGTCGCATTGAGCCTCGACGGAGGAGCCATGTTGGCAATCAATGTTGAATTCGATATGGCTTTCTAACATTTCAAACTTGGCAACCACTTCTTGTACTAAAGGTAACAAGTGGACAGGCAAAAAATCTAACTTTGGCTCATCACGGTCGAAACGTGCGTATGTGAGTAGTTCATCCACTAAACCATCTAACTCTTCAATGTTACTGTCCATAGCAGCAAAATAAACTTCGCGTTTTTCTGCATCGGATAGTTCGCGCGTCATTTCCATTGCAAAACGTATCCGAGCGATAGGCGTCCGCAGCTCGTGTGATACGGCATGGGAGAGTTCTTTATGTGAGCGTATGAGGCGTTGAATGCGTCCTGCCATGTCATTAAAGCGTTGTGCTACAGGCAGCAAAGGACGTGCAATTTCCATTGTGACACGAGTGGAGAAATCGCCTTCGCCAAAACGTTGCGCTGCACTGGTAAGTGTGACTAAGCCTCGAGAAAGAGGCCAAACCCAAATAAAAACAATTAATGCCAGAATTAACAGAAAAACTGCACTAAATAGGGTATTGGCTGCGGAAGTTTCTTGTTTTATCGGCCCCAATAAGATGATGTTATTGCTATTATTGTAAGCTTGTAAAAACCAACTCAAACCTGTTTTGTCATCGATTACAGACACTTGCCCGCCCTGACGCAGAAATTGTTTCTGTTGCTCTGTGAGCGTTTGCGCGTTTTGCGCCAAGGTATTGAGCAATTCGGTTTCATTTACGAGCGCGACAGGATAGCCAAAACTGGGTGATAAAACTCTTATGTATTCTTGCTGACTTTCCACAGGCAAACGCGCTAATTCATGGTTCAGGAGATAAAGTGTGCCGCGATGAAGATCGAGATCAGTGACAACTTGCTGTTCATTGGCAAACTGATTGTAAAGCTGATCCACGCTCCAGCCGAAACCGACAAATGTCAGCAGAAGTAAAAGATATAATCGAGCAAATAGGTTTTTCATTAAAACGAAAGTTATTCAGCAGTGGCGTATAGCAAATCAATCCCAAGCATCAGAAACAAAAAGATAGCCTTTCTTCCAAATTGTCTTGATGCGTTTGGGCTTTACGGGATCATCACCTAGTTTTTTCCGTAGGCGTGAGACGAGCATGTCAATTGTGCGATCCAAGCCATCATAACCAAAGCCTCGTAATTGGTTCAGGAGATTATCTCTCGATAACACCTTATCCGCATTTTTTGAAAAATGAATCAATAAATCCGTTTCATTGGTGGTTAAATCAATTGCCTCACCAGCAAAATACACTTCTTGTTTAATGGCTAGTACCTGTAATTGGCCAAATCGAAGGTCATCGTCACTTTGCTCAGCGTGGTTATCGTTGTTTATTTGGTATCGACGCAATAAGGCATTGACCCTCGCCATCAATAGCCGCGGTTGCACGGGTTTACAAATATAATCATCTGCCCCCACTTCTAAGCCAACTACTTGATCAATGTCATCGGTACGAGCGGTGAGCATAATGACTGGAATATTGGATTGTGCACGCAATTCCCGACAGATATCTAAACCATTTTTACCCGGTAACATAATATCAAGGATCACGATGTCGGGTTTTTCTTGCACAATGCGTTGATTGGCCAAATCGCCTCGCACTTCCAAGGTAACAGAGTAACCTTGTAGTTCCAGGTAATCCTTTACCAACTGTGCTAAACGTTCATCATCTTCGACTAAAAACACGTGAATATCAGAAGATTCAACGCTAATTGAATGCATTTTGGCATCTCCAAAAAGTGCGCCGCTAAATTGCGGCGCCTGGCATTAGAATCGGTAGTTTACATACAGCGCGAGGTTTCGTCTGTGTTGTGAATCAACATTGAAGCCATTTTGGGCTGGGTCGAAGTCACTGTAGGATAAGCTCAGACCTAAATCCATGTTTTTACTGAGTGCGTAGTTGGCTCTCGTCGAAACCGTATAGGCATCGTTTTGTGTAAATCCGTCCAAATCCTTATAAGTATATCCCAAGGAGAGCGTGACATCATCAATTGGCTGGTAAAGTGTGCCAATCGAATAACGGTATTCTTTACCATTATCACCACCCTGGAAGTTCCAAAAAACGTATTCAGCGCCGTAAGTAAAAGCGAAATCAGACGAAAGTACATATTTTCCAGAGATATCCGCACCGTAACCCAAAATGTCCTCATTTCCCTGTTCTAAAGCACCTTTAAGGCCGGCTCCGACGGATAGTTCAAAACCCTGCCCATCATTCATTCTATCAAACAATCGATAGCGGACGTTGCCCAAGCCCAGTGTTAAATCATCCGTCAATCCATAAGCGATGTAAGGAACAAAATTGGTGTTATCTGCTTTACCGGTTTCACCATATACTAGCGCACCAAAAAGCTGCAATTCACCGCTTTTAAGGGTCGTTGAGCGTTCGACTAAATTTTGTTTACTCAGTTCATTTGCAGAAGCTGAAACGCTAAATATCGCCATTGCAATCGCTGAAATTACCAGCTTGTTCATCATTGAATTCCTCGTATTGATGTTTTGTCTTAGGCGTATATTAGGGAGATAAAAGGTATGAATCTTTTGGCTTTGCGTAATCTTTTGTGGGGAATATGTCAAAAACTGTCAAAGTTGGTGCATAAATACTCAATTAGAAAATGCGCCAAATGCCTCTACGTCTGCGGGCGCGCACTTGTTGTTCTATCGTTCCTATTACGTTAATTTGCGTTTCGGCAACAATGACATCTGATTCTTCTCGAATTAAGTAAATAATTTCGGATTCCCCTGAATTGAAAGAAAGTTGAAAAACCCCTGACCATTTGTTTTGCCAGCATTGCAATCGCTGTTGCTGAGAAGCGTGATAGAGACAGAAATTTCCCGCTTTAGGCACTTCCCAAACCAGTGCCACAGTGGCCGTGCAGGCACGTTGATCGTTAGGGACTTCACAAATATTCGGACTGGCAGTGAGAACTGGAATTGTCGTTTTTAGACGTATCCCTAGATCATCCGCATCCTCCGCGAGTACCATTGTCCTGAATAGTGCCAGAAGCAAAATAAAGACGAACCGCGTTAGAAACCCCATAACACACCTAGCGCAATTGTGTGTGTGCCGTTTTTTGCGGACACGATTGGGCTGTCAGTGATCCCTTTGCTAAATTTAGAATAACTAGCGAAGCCAAACAGGGTCAGATTTTCTGAAACAGGATGTTCTATGTACAGTCGAGCGGTTAATTCCCAACTTGCTCTGCCACGGTATTCTGGTCTTTCATATGTGGCCTCGTCAGGCTTTATTCCGTAGTAATAATCGGTACTCTTTTCTGAAATTAGAGTGCCTCCAATGGACGGAAGTATCAAAAAGTCAGTGGTGTAGATGGGGCGGGTATAATCGAGCGATATTACATAGCCATCATGTATTCCCAGCGCATCGTTTAATACCCTCAGTCGAACATCCGAGCTGCGCCATGTTTTGATGTATTCCAGTCCTATTTCAGCGGATTGTTTTCGGGAGTTTAGACCGTTTAAAAGGTTGCCTTGTTGTTGCTCGGCCTCAGAGATGGTGCGAAACCATGATAAGCCGACGAGGTTGAATTGTGAATTGACCGTTTTGCGTAGGGTATAACCCAAAGTCAAAGGTTGACGCCCAAACGGAGATGCCTCAAGAAAAAATTTGTCGTAGTAGATACCACCTGAAAGTAACAGGCCAATACTTAGCTCACTATCTTGCCTGTCTAAACTGTCTATCAATCCACTGAAGTTTTGAATCGAAGCTCCTAAGTCCAATTGCCATGTGAGTTCGTCAAAGTTTTTTGATTCGTCTTGCTGTGCTGCATAGGTTGGATGACTAAGCCATATTAGTCCGAGCATTGCCATACAACATTTTAACCAAGATAACATTCTGAAAAAATTTGACATTTCCGAGTCTCAAGTACATCTACACCAGATGAGTAGGCGTGAAGCTAACACTGTGGAGATAAACCTTCAATACTGTTTTATGGCTCAGACTGTTAGGTTAATTTTCAGTTTTTGGCAGTGTTAACAAAAATTCAGCCCCGCCTAATTCTTGACTATGTTTTACTGTGATATTGCCCTGATGCCAGTCTACAACGCGTTTGCAGATAGCCAGGCCTACGCCATGGCCTTTGTGTTTGCTGTGTCGACTGCGTACAAAAGGTTTAAATACATCGCTTTGCATATCTGCAGCGATGCCGGGACCATCATCTGCCACCCAAATAACCAACGCACCAGCAGAGGTTCCTATTTCAATATGTACTCTGTGTTGCGCGTGTTGTAGTGCGTTTTGTAGTAGGTTGCTGAACAGCATCTTGAGATAAGTGGGATCGCCTGAAACCATCGCTACTTTATCGTTGTTATTAAGAGTGATAGATTTATCTGCCTGTTGTTTTTTCTCCACCAGTTTGTGTAATAGTTGGCTGATATCTAAGGGCTTTTTCTCCAGCTCCAGCATGGCTTGATCTAACCTGGCGTATCCCAGCAGGGTTTCAATCAACTCCACCATGTCGTCGATGTGTTCGTTGATGCGATCTTCATAGGCCTGGCGTTTAATTGGATCGGTTTCTTCACTTAAGGTGTCCAGCCCCATACGAATACGTGCCAGAGGCGTTCTGAGGTCGTGAGATACAGCCGAACTTAAGAGTTTCACATCGGAAACCAGATCTTCAATGCGCTGTGCCATGTGGTTAAATTCGGTTTCCAAATCGCTAATGTAGGATACCTTTCCGACGTCAATCCGCTGTGATAACTCACCTTTGCCAAAAGCGCGGGCGGTTTTGCGCAGCTGCAGCAAACGGGTAATAAGGGGCTGTGCCCAAAGTAAAAACAGCAATATCAACAGAAGATAAAACAAGGAGGTAAACCAATAGCGATTGTTGGATTGCTGCGCCGTTTCTTCCAGACTGGGAATTTCCAATATTAACACAGAATCCGAATTGGGCAGTAATCTGTGAATACTGATATCAGTGTCGGATTCCAGATTTAGAGTATTCCCCGCACTTAACGACAACAGTAAGGATTCAGGCAAAACCAGCTCTGACAAGGGCAAGAGCCGCAACTGATAGCCCTCAAAGTTCTGCCACTGGTCAACAAACTGTTGGGCATTTTCGCGTTCGGCAAGCGTTGCTGCTATTTGCTTAGTGAGTATTTCGGCGTGGCGGATCTCGTCCGCAGTGTCGTTTTGAACCTCTCCCGCATATTGCTGATATACCACATCAAACACCCAACCCAGGCCAATGGTGGCAACCAATACTACTGTAATTAACGAAATACTCAGCCAACGCACTTATTGTGACTCCGATATACTCATTGGTATTACCAACTTTCCTTAGCGAACAGGTAGCCTTTGCCCCAGATGGTTTTGATCAAATAGGGTTCATTAGGATCATCCCCTAATTTTTTACGGATGCGGGAAACGCGTAAATCAATGGAGCGATCAAAACCGTCGTAATCAAAGCCGCGTAATTGGTTGATGAGTTCCTGTCGCGACACCACTTCACCGGCTTTTTCGGCTAACAGCCACAACACGTCAAATTCCGCTGAGGTGATAGCGATTGGCTGGCCTCTTAACGTCACAGATAGGTTTTGCTTATCAATGATGAGCTGATTTAGTTGAATTTGTGATACGGGTGCAGGTTCAGCGACACTCTTATTTGTTGCCTGACTGCGCCGTAAATGACCACGAATGCGCGCCAGTAGCGCCCGAGCGCGTACGGGCTTGGTAATGTAATCATCAGCACCTACTTCCAGGCCCAGCACTTCATCTATTTCTTCATCGCGAGCGGTGAGCATGATAATGGGATTGTGATACTCAGGTCGCACCTGGCGACAAACATCCAGGCCATCCAGGTCTGGCAGCATGCCGTCTAATAGCACCAGATCGGGAGGGTTATTGCTGATCAGCTGCGCGGCTTCTTTGCCGGAACTGGTGACGGTAACCACAAAGCCTTTGTTGCTCAGATATTCTTGCGTCCACTGCGCCAGTTCTTCATCGTCTTCAACCAACAAGATGGTATTTTCTATTTTGTCAGTCATCAGAACACTCGCCAGGTTACTGAGGAACGCTTGCTTTTATACACCCACGCCATCTTGAGTTCTACTTTTGCCAATGTCTGTTCGCCTTTTTTGAGGTAAAACCAGGTATTTTGATTGCTGGAAAACTCCAGCTCCAGTGACCCTTGATTTTGATTTGACCAGCAGCGCAATGGCGTTTCCAGAGTCGAGGCGGTAATGCAGTATTGACCGCTTTCTGGGGCACTCCAGTTGAGCTGGATGTCCACATAACAATCCTGGCCCTGACGCAGTGCTACACATTTTTCAGGAGAGAGTTGCAGCGTAAAGGGGGTTGCTTCCTCGGCGCTTACGGGGACTGACAGGAACCAGAATATCAAACTCATTGCCAGCCAAATGCCTTGAATGCAGCGATGTGTATTTTTTATTTGTAAGTTCATCATCTGCTCCTTAAAACACATAAGTCACAGATAAACCCGCCGTACTTAACAGGCGCCCCTCGATGCTCAGCGGGCTGTCAGTTATGGCATTGGGCCGCAATACAGCAGTGAAGTAACCACCAAATACGAAGCTTTCAGAAATCGGATATTCAAAGCCTACCTGGCCGACAGCCAATAAGCCATCCCCTGCCTTATAAGGCTTGAAGGGGCTGTCAGGCGCGCGCAGGTGGGCTTCAATCTGAGCAGATTCGGCGTCTGACAGGCCGTAGTAATAATCGAGAATATCACTGCTTTGGTAATTCAGGCCCACTGTGCCGTAGAAGTTCCAATTCTTGTATAGCCAGGTACGGCGCACAGATGCTGACAAGTTAAAACCGCCAATCTCATCTTCGAAGCTAAAAGGCGTGGCGATAAACTGTGCTAAATAGTCTTCAAAATAGCCAGTGGCTCTTAGCCCCAATCGGTAGTTGTCATCCCGTGGAAAACGCAGTCGCTCTACGTTGTAATCGATAATCGTTCCTTCTTCGTCAACGATCGGGTGGGGCCAGTCGAAAACGTATTCTGCATCACCAAAAGCGTGTACCGCATAGATATCCAGCGCCCAGTTTCGGTTGTTGTATAAGTTGTAACCGATGGCATCGCCAGAAAATAAACCATCGACGTTTTCCTGGCTATTACCCGGGTTTTCATAAAAGAATCCCCGCCAGCGCAATTGCATTTCAAGGTTGATGTTCAGAAATTCTTCCGTTTTATCAACGCGCTCGAAATCCAGGTTCACCCAATTTGATTCTGTAACGCCAGCAATCAAGCTGACGGCAAAAAAGGCCTCAAGACCATTCTCAGTCTCTTCTGAGGCGGTATCCGCTAATATTGCTGGGCTTAAGAAACTAAACCCCAGCAATATTAAAGCGGCTTTAATAAGTGTAGTGCGTGTCATGTGTGTTCTGTTGTGTCATTTTAGTTGTGTCAATCTTACGCAAAGGTTGCAAGCCAAGTCGTAACGGCTATTGTCCGATTGTATCAGTTTGTATCTGCTGATAAATCATTAAATATATTCATGAATTGGTGAAAAAAGGTCATTTTTAATCATGTAATTAACCCGGTATAAATTTCACTCATGGGCAAACAGGAGACCAAACATGAGTGAGCAAGATTTTATTTTTAGCCTAAAAACTATTGAGTTAGACGAGAACTACAAGCCTTCGGAAAACACTCGAATTACCACAAATTTCGCCAACCTTGCCAGAGGCGAAAGCCGTCAGGCGAACTTAAGCAATGCCTTGCAGATGATTAACAATCGCTTTAACGCCCTCGCTCATTGGGATAATCCCAACGGCAATCGCTATCAGGTGCAGCTAAAAATAGTTTCGGTAGATATCGAAATTGCCAATCAGGAAAATACAGAACGCTTCCCCGGTATTGAGATCTTACAATCCAGCATTCTGGATACTCAAACTCAGCAACGAATTGCAGGACTGGTGGGTAATAACTTCTCTTCTTATGTACGTGACTATGATTTTAGTGTCTTGCTGTTGAAACATAACGCGGGGCGTAGCAAATTTACCATCCCGGAAAAGTTTGGTGAATTACACGGAAAGCTGTTCCAGCAATTTGTTAATTCAACGGTCTATCAAGCTCATTTTCACAAGGGACCGGTGATATGTCTGAGCGTATCAGACAACAAGGTTTATCATCGCAGTGACAATCATCACCCGGTCTTGGGTTTTGAATATGTGCCTAATGAAGCATCGCTGACTGAACAGTATTTCAAAAAAATGGGGTTAAAAGTGCGTTACTTTATGCCGCCTAACAGTGTGGCACCGTTGGCCTTCTATTTTTTCGGCGACCTGCTCAATGATTACACCAACCTGGAGCTCATCAGTACCATCAGCACCATGGAAACCTTTCAAAAAATTTATCGACCTGAAATTTACAATGCGAATGCCGTTGCTGGCCGTTGCTATCAACCGAATTTACACAATCGCGACCATTCCCTTACACAAATCGTTTACGACCGGGAAGAGCGCAGCCGGTTGGCGAAAGAGCAAGGCCAGTTTGCCCGGCAGCACTTTATCGAACCTTATCGTAGCGTACTGGAGCAGTGGGCTGACTGCCCGGTTTGAGTTGTCGCCCGGTTTAAGTTGTCGTTAAATTCCAATAAGAGAGTAAAAAAATGAAAACACTATTACCCACTTCAACGGCGGGCAGCCTTCCTAAACCTGGCTGGTTGGCGGAGCCGGAAAAACTCTGGTCTGCCTGGAAACTGGAGGGCGAAGAATTGCGTTTGGCCAAGCAGGATGCATTGCGACTAACCCTATATGAACAACAACAGGCGGGCATCGATATTGTCAGCGATGGTGAACAGACCCGACAGCATTTTGTGACCACCTTTATTGAACATCTAGATGGAGTGGATTTTAGCAAGCGCAAAACCGTTAAGATCCGCAATCGCTATGATGCCAGTGTGCCCACCGTTTTTGGCGCGGTGAGTTGTCCGAAATCGGTGTTTGTTGAACAAGCGCGTTTTGTGCGACAACAAACACAAAAACCAATCAAATGGGCCTTACCGGGTCCACTTACCATGATAGATACTTTGTATGATGGTTATTACCAGAGCCGGGAAAAGCTGGCCTTTGAATTCGCACAGATATTAAATCAGGAAGCCAGAGAATTAGCTGCTGCTGGTGTGGATATTATCCAGTTTGACGAACCCGCTTTTAACGTCTTTTTTGATGAGGTTAATGATTGGGGCATTGCGGCATTGGAGCAGGCGATGCAGGGGGTGAGTTGTGAAACCGCAGTGCATATTTGTTATGGCTATGGCATCAAAGCCAATACCGATTGGAAAGGTACTTTGGGCAATGAATGGCGCCAATACGAAGCGATTTTCCCCAAGTTGCAACAATCTAGTGTCGATCTGATTTCTCTGGAGTGTCATAACTCCAGAGTACCTATGGAACTGATTGAGTTGATTCGAGGAAAAAAAGTGATGGTGGGAGCTATTGATGTGGCCAACAACAGGATAGAAACACCACAAGAAGTGGCCGAGACGTTACGCAAGGCGCTAAAATATGTGGATGCCGAGAATCTCTATCCTTGCACTAACTGTGGTATGGCACCTTTGTCGCGAGACATTGCCAGAGGCAAATTAAAAGCGTTGAGCGAGGGGGCGAAAATTGTGCGTAAAGAGCTCAAATAGGCTTCTACGACAGTTGTAATTATTGAAAGTTAAGTGCCTGTTTTCGATTGTGATTGAGGAGTCGTTGGAACTGCTGTTTGCCTGTCCCTGTCTCCTCAAAAATTTGCTCCATGTGTTGTTCTGCAAGTAAATCATCATTCAAGTCTGGAAGCCAACCATCTTGCATTAAGTTGATTAGTTCGGTTTTAGCTTGCTCCTTGGATACATTCAGGTAATACAATGGACTCAAAAAGCTGTTGTCTCCCGGATGTTGCTTAAACCATTGCAGTAAGTTCTGCTCGAGCTCTTCCAGTGGTTTACCGCGCTGGCGGCGCAAATGGCTGTAGAATAGCAGCAGATTATGGTTGTCTTGTGTTATTTTAATCTCTGATTGTGCTCCTGGCATTAACTCTAAAAAAACTTGTTCAGCTTGATCATGCTTACCCAAAAAAGCCAGCAGTGATACATAGGGCATAACAAATCTCTGTTTATCGGGGTGCATGGTCATTCGCTGTGCCAGTAATTGTTCCGCCTGCTCATAGTCAGTTTCTGCGATGGCCATTGCTGCCTGCATATACACCAGGAAAGCCGGGTTAATTTGGTTTTTATTTATGCTTTGAAACCTGAGTTTCGCTTCATTTAGTTTACCTAGCGCAAGTGCTACCTGAACGGAAGTCATTTTTGTATAAGGCATTTTTTCCAGATGTTCCGGGTAATTGTGTTGCCAGGCTAAAAAGTCGCGTGCCCGAGTAATATTGAGAGGCAAAAAGTCGAGGCTTTGTACGGGTTCCAGAAAATACCGAGGATCCAGTGTGAGGGCGCGTTCAAAGTAATACCTTGCCTCGTTCAATTGGCTTAGCGTCAGGTGAGAATAGGCCAAAGAACGATTTATCACGGCTGACATAGGTTGTAGTTTAAAAGCTTGCTTTGACATTTGTAGTGCTTCATCAAAGCGTCCGGAATCTCGTAAAAACTGGCTAAACCACATTAATCCAGTGGCATGACCGGGGCTGTTAGCAATTGCTTTTCTAAATAGTGGCTCAGCCAGTTCGGCTTCGCCCAGTAAGTTATGCAGAATAGCCTGAGCTGCGAGTGCTTCCCCCATTTGTGGCGACTCGCTAAGGGCTCGATCGAGTAGAGGTTGGCACTTCTCCAATAAGCTCTGCTCGGGAAAGTCTGAGTAGATGTGTAAAAAATAATAATTTTCACAATAACCAACCGCTGCAAGAGGAAACAATTGGCCTTCATCTGCTATTTTTTGGTAGATATTTTCAGCCTGACGCAAAGACAATGGCGTACGTTGTTGCCATAAGTGCCGTGCCAAAAGATATTGTTCAAAGCTGCGTGATTGAATTTTTTGAACGTTTAAGCCTGACGCAACTTGGGGCAACTCAAGGTAAGTGGACAGACTTTTCAGTATGTTTTGCTGCAACTCGTAGAGACTGTCAGGCCCGCCTTCGAATATCTGACTCCATAAAACCCGTTTGGAAGCGACTGAACTAATATTCAGAAATAGCTGTAAATCGCTTTCTGAAGCTGTGATTTTACCTCTTAGTACGACATCGGTATTCGGTGGCTGCGAGGAGTCTGGTAAATACACCACTACCAGTTCCTTATAGCGGCTAAGTTGTGTCATTAGAATATCGGATAAGGCACTAACTGGGGTATTCCGCAAGTCAGTTGGATAATCAAATTGTACTACTGTGATGCTGCGAACCGGTTTTGGAGTCTCCGGACGTGGCTCTTTTCCTCCTGCAATTAACAGGTAAGCGGTAAGCAATAACACAACAATAGGCAGTATTATTAGTGCCAGTGATTTTTTGTGGCGAATACTGTGAGTGGCGATATTTGTAGCCTTCGATGGTTGCTTTACTTCCACAAGGAGTCGATAACCTTGTCCTGAAACGCGTTCGATAAATTGAGGCGTTTGTGAATTGTCTCCCAGGGCTTTGCGTAACTGAGCGATAGCTTGGTAAATCGAGCTGTCGGATACCACCTGTCCGGGCCATACTTTATCGAGTAATGTTTGCTGACTTACGGGTTGCCCTGCAGCTTCAATTAATAACTGCAATACCTTCATCACCTTGGGTGTCAAGGTGATTTCCTGTTTTTCATCGGAGATGCGATTTAATGCTGGCTCTATCGTCCATTTTCCGAGTTGTAATTGGGTATTCCGTGACAAGTTGTTATCCGCTTTTCCATTTTGAGAAAAAAATCAGATTAATTTTAGATATCTGAAAGGTATTCATTTAGCTTGCTCGCCAGAATGATCAGGGCATGCAATTTCAACAAAAAGAGATGGGAAGCAGATTAAATGAAAAAAACACTTATCGCAATTTTGCTCTTACTGGGACTGCCATGGTGCGGTGCTCAGGATTTGATCATCAATAATGTTAATGTGATTTCTCCTCACATAGGAGGTGTGCAGAGCAATATGTTCGTGCACATCAGCAATGAACGTATCGCTAACGTATCCAGTTCGCCTTTTGAGCCCAAAATCGACGCAGTTGTAATTGATGGTTCAAAAAAGTTTCTTATTCCGGGGTTGATGGACTCTCATGTACATATATCGTCGATGCCTGGCGAAACGGGTAACTCGGCAGAAATGCTGGCACTAAAAGCCCTGTATTATAAACAACAACCCCGAAGTTACCTGTATTTTGGTGTGACTCAAATTCTGGATCCGTCCAACTCAAAACACGCCATAAAAGCGTTTAAGCAGCAAACACTACGGCCGGATCTTTTCCATTGTGGGGCAATGCCAATCAAAAAAGGGTACCCTACTATGTGGTCAACTGAAGAGCAGACGGCTGCTACTTTTAGTTATTTACTTGACGAAAACGATGGCCAGCAACACATTGAGCAGCAGATCGCCAGCATGGTTAAAGACGGAGCTATTTGCGCCAAAGTGTTTATCGAAGATGGCTTCGATATGAAAACTGGCTGGCCCTTGGTTTCTGAACAACAACTTGGATGGATACGACAGGCCGCTAGAGATCAAAACTTACCCGTATTTGCCCATGCCAACGCAATCGATATGCAGCAGATAGCGGTGAAATCTGAAATGGATGTCATGGCTCATGGAATGTGGAACTGGCATAAATATCACGGACAGGGTGGGCTGCCAGATGCCATTAAGGATGTTTTAGATCAGGTAATAAAACAGAGCATGGTGTATCAGGCTACATTTAATGTCATGGACGGCATCAAAGGGGTTTTGGTGCCAGAAGTGTTAGAGAATCCCTTGTATCGAAAAGTCATACCTAAAGCCGTTTATCAATGGTACCACACAGACGCTGGCCGTTGGTTTGCTCGGGAAATGCACGCCGAATTTGGCGGTGGTAATCTTCAAGCTATTTTCGAAACTCAAGATAAGGTGATAAACCAAGGAGAAAGGGTGCTGCAGTACTTATATCAACAGGGGCATACAATGGTGTTGGCAAGTGATACGCCATCTTCTCCTACATTTGCCGCGCAACCCGGATTTTCCACCTTTGCGGAAATCAAACACATGGCGAAAGTCGGTATTTCACTATCCGATATTCTCGCCGCGGCCACCATTAACAATGCTCGCAGTTTTCAGTTGGAACATCTATATGGCACTGTTGAGGCAGGTAAGATTGCTAATCTATTGTTGCTCAACGATAATCCATTGTTAGAAGTAGAGGCGTACAATAGCATCGATACTGTGATATTAAGAGGACAGGCGATTGAGCGGGAAACTCTCAGCGCCCAATAATCCGTGTTGACTGTGATCAATCGTTTGCTGTTGCTCGTTTAAAACACTAATGCTAAACCTATGATTAGATTCAAATCCAGAGGAAATGATGAGCAAAAGAATAAAGATGATGATGGCTTGTTTGATGGTCACTACCGCTTCGATGAGTCACGCTCAGGAGCAAACGATTCCGAAGGCGCCCGAGTCGGAAAAATATCAACTAGAGCTGGTCACCAAAGGCGTTGCAATTCCCTGGGGGATGGTGTGGTTGAACGACAAAGAATTACTGGTGAGTAACCGCGCTGGTGATTTGCGCCTGATCCGAGACGGTAAGTTATTAAACGAACCTATTAAAGGTGTGCCGGAAGTGCACGCTAAAAACCAAGGGGGCCTGTTGGATCTGGAGATTGATCCGGATTATGCCAATAACGGTTGGATTTATCTGTCGTTCTCAGGTTATGAAGGCGAAGGGCAAGGTAACAACACCTCTATTATGCGGGCGCGGTTGAAAGACATGGAATTGGTGGATCAGCAATTACTTTTCCATGGTTATCCAAAAACTGAGCTTGTGTATCATTACGGTTCGCGTATTGAATTCGACAAAGAGGGATATCTGTATTTTACCTTGGGTGATCGCGGAGAGCGCGATGTTCATCCCCAAAGACTCGACCACGATCCGGGCAAGGTGCACCGCATTCACTCTGATGGCTCAGTACCTGAGTCAAATCCCTTCGTTAAAACCGAAAATGCGCGTCCCTCTATATATTCCTATGGTCATCGCAACCCGCAAGGTATGGCATTAAATCCGGTGACGGGGGATATCTGGGCGCATGAGCATGGCCCTCGAGGTGGTGATGAAATCAATATGATCAAACCCGGAAAAAATTACGGCTGGCCTGTTATTACCTATGGCATTAATTACAACGGCACCCCTATTACCGACGAAACTGCAAAAGAGGGTATGGAGCAGCCTATCTGGCACTGGACGCCTTCTATTGCGCCCTCCGCAATGCAATTTATCACCAGTGAGAAATATCCCCATTGGCAAGGTCACTTGCTAGTTGGATCGTTGAAGTTTGCGCACCTGGTGCTGGTGGAACTTGATGGCAATAAGGTAAAAGGCCACAGTAAATGGTTCGAAGGCATTGGCAGATTGCGCAGTATGGCGGTGCATCCAAACGGTGATTTGTATCTGGGCACTGATGGCAATGGTATTTATAAGGTTAGCTACCAACCCTAGCTGTTAAACCAGGCGTCCCCAGAGCCAAGTCGATAAAGGCTTGCTGGTACTGGGGGCGCTCAGTGTCTTCTCTCAATCCCAGAAAAATCTGTTTGTGTAACCCTTCAGCACCTATCTGGATTCCACTAATGGCAAACTGCTTTGCTTGTTCTGCTACTAACCATTTGGGCAAGACAGTTACACCGCGATTGGCTTCCACCATCTGCAAGATCATCTCCGTGCTTTCCATCTTTTTATGCTGCTGCACGCTGCCACCGGCGGGCAGCAAACAGTGGGTGAAAATATCCAACCGACTGGCTTCAATAGGGTAGGTGATCAAGGTTTCTGATAACAGATCCTCAGCTACAACATGGGGTTTTTCTTGCAGAGGGTGCTCAGGACTCACAACTAATACCTGCTCGTAATCAAACACAGGAATAAATTCCAATCCGGGCCTGAACACCGGATCGGGGGTTACCAAAATATCAATATCGTAATTGAATAAACCGGCGAGACCTGCAAATTGAAACTCTTTTAATACGTCTACATCCACCTGTGGGTAGGCTTTGAGAAAAGGCGCAACGATTTTCAATAACCATTGAAAGCAGGGATAACACTCCATGCCGATGCGCAACTTGCCCTGCAGCCCAGACGCAAAGCCTTTGATTTCCTGTTCGATGTGCTCAAATTGTGGAAGTAAGCGCCTGGCGTGAATCAGCAACCTTTTACCTGCAGGTGTCAGAGCCAGATTGCGCCCAGATTTTTGCCAGAACTTCACCCCAGTGGTGTTTTCCAGGCGTTTGATGGCATGGCTAATAGCTGATTGGGTGAGATGTAATTCTTCAGCCGCTTTTGTCACAGTGCCTAATCGCGCAATAGCATCAATAATTTTTAGATCAGCACGTTCCAGCATGGATTAATATATTAAAACAAAAGCATAGCGGGATTATATCATGTTTCCGCTGAGGGGACTTCTGTCTTGTAGGCACCTGCGACTAACCAGCCGATACCAAACAAAGTCAGGCCCCAAATTTCAACCCATAAAGTGGTCTTTTGCCAATCCGCTAGGTTGCCGATGATTTGCAGTAGTATGATCCCTGTAGCCATCAATACTGCGATACCGCGATATATCCAGGCTCTCATTGTTTTCCCTTTTTTCATGGCTCGCATGGAAAAAAACCACATCATGATAATCAGGCAAGCGAACAACAGAATTGATGCACCCAGGTGCACCTCATCCGGGATCAAACCGAACACACCTGAGAGCGATTCAGTCCAGGCTGGAGGAGCTTGATTGTTGCCTTTGCCCATAGTGGGGAATAGTGCGATGGCAATGGCAAAAACACAGGACAGTTTACTTAAATAAAATTCCAAATCTTTTGCGCCGCCTGAACCATTGTAAGCCGACAAGAAAAAGCCCACGGCAATAAGTGAGCCGACAAAGATATCTCGGGAATCCGTCCAATAGGAGCCGCTGATAGAGGGCAGTGGAGTTTGTGCCAGCCACCAGGTCACAGGTGCCAGCAGGACGGCTATCAAACCGATAATCAGACGCATAGTTTTGTGATTGATTTGGCGATGCATGGTATCCCCCAGATAAAGAGAGTTTAATTGCGCTTAAAGTTTAATAAAAAACATATACTCCTATGTGAAATATTTTACAAGGACGTTTAAAAATAAGGCCCGAAACGGGCCTTATTTGCTGTGGAATGAAAAGGGTAGACGGGTTATTCGTCGTCTTCCGCCAAGGTCATCAGCGAAGTGTTACCGCCAGAGGCTGTAGTATCGATACTGATGGTCTTTTCTGTCACCAGACGCTGTATCAAGGTATCGTTATATTCAGCACTGATCACTGGCAGTATTGCACCGTCACGCTCTGCCAACTGCTTACTGAAATAACCCATACGCGCACTGTTACTGTCTACAACTGTGCCTGCAATACCATCGTGATGCAGTAGGGCATTGAGTTTATCGTGTTTAACCACCTGCAATATGCCTTCTGCGCCGCCACACAACATGAGTTTGTCCTGAATCGCTTTGGCTTCTTCGAAGAACAGATCGGAGACGGCCGTGATCACGGTGTTGCCCGCAGCAAGTGCTGAGACAATCGACATCAACCAGAAGCTGAAAACGGTATCTTTATCGGCATAACACACGACGCAGCCTCGAGGCTCAAGATACAACAGATTGGATTCCCCTGTTGGTCCCGGTAGCACTTTGGGCTTTTTCAGCATCTTTTCGATACGGGTTAATTGTGCACGAGAATCTGATAGCGACTTGGCTAAGTCGTCTGCCAGCTCTTCAACAATGTCTACCGTGGCAATTTTGGCTAATAGCTGTCGCATTACCGAGATGCGATCATTTAGTGGCGTGATGCGCCAGATGCGCTCCGCTTTTACCGCCAATTCCATGATGTTATCCACATGCTCTTGGGCTGCTCCCAACTCCACCATGTCAATATTGGCCTTGGTTTGGTAGTTAATCTCGTCTTCATCAGGGGTGTGTTTCTCGCGTACCAGACGAGACAAGTAGTTGGGACCACCGGCCTTCGGACCTGTGCCCGATAAACCGCGACCACCGAAGGGTTGTACACCTACGATAGCGCCGATCATGTTACGGTTAACATAAATGTTCCCGGCGCGTACCCGTGCCGCTAAGTCTTCCGCTCGGTCTTCGATACGGGTATGGATACCCATAGTTAAACCGAATCCGGTCGCATTGATTTGCTCGATGACATCATCTAGCTCAGATTCTTTAAAGCGGATCACATGTACCACCGGACCAAAGACTTCTTTTTTCAATACCGACAGGTTGTCGATTTGATACAAACGCGGTGCAAACAGGTTATGGCCATGTTCACCCATATCCGGTAGCGGACATTCGAATAGCAACTTCCCTTTGTCCTGCATATATTCGACGTGGTCGTTTAAGGCTTTTAATGCTTTGGCATCAATTACCGGGCCGACATCAGTAGACAAAAATTGCGGATCGCCCACCGTTAACTCTTTCATGGCGCCGGTGATCATCTTCAATACGGTATCGGCGATATCTTCCTGCAAGAACAACACCCGCAACGCTGAACAACGCTGACCGGCACTTTGGAATCCGGATTTAATGACGTCGTCACACACCTGCTCAGGCAGAGCTGTGGAATCCACCACCATGCAGTTCTGGCCTCCGGTTTCAGCAATCAGTGGCACTTGCTGGCCACCGCGTTCTGCCAGAATTTTGGAAATGAGTGTGCCGGTAGCGGTAGAGCCAGTAAACATCACCGCCTGAATACGTTCATCGCTGACCACGTTTTCGCCCACTTCTTTACCTTGGGCAATCAGCAATTGCACCACATCATCCGGCATGCCAATGATCTTCATTAACTCGAGTGTGCGGATGGCGATCAAACTGGTTTGCTCTGCGGGCTTAGCTACTACGGTATTACCGGTTACAATGGCTGCTGCCACTTGACCGAGGAAGATGGCCAGCGGGAAGTTCCAGGGGCTAATACACAAGATAGGACCACGAGGCTCCATGCGTTCGTCCTGCGCGAGCTCTTCCGCACGCGCAGCGTAATAACGGCAGAAATCCACGGCTTCACGCACTTCATCAATGCTATCCTGGGTAAGCTTACCCGCCTCTTTTATACAAATGGCAATCAGTTCATCGCGATGGCGTTCCAGGATATCAGCGGTTCTGCGCAGCAGATTGGCACGCTCGTTCACCGGGGTCTGTGACCATTCAGAAAACGCCTTTTCGGAACGTGAAACGATGTCCTGCATCTCTGCAGGTGTGTGGTATTTTAACTGGCCCACTAGCTCTGAGTGATTGGCGGGGTTTAATACTGCCACCAGGTCCGACTCCGCGGCACTGGCGGTTTTGATGTTATCTGTGACCCAGGCATCGAGATTTTCTTTTAACGGCATCAACTGATTGATATCCGTCAAATCCATGCCTTTGGAGTTATCTCGCTCTTCACCATAAATGGCTATGGGCATAGTGATATTGGTGTTGCGTTTGTTGCGCAAATCTTGCAGTTTTTCCACCGGATCCGGTAGCAATTCTTCAACGGGCTTAGTGTCATCCACGATGGCGTTAACAAACGAAGAGTTTGCGCCATTTTCCAGTAAGCGGCGTACCAGATAAGCCAACAGATCTTCGTGTTGTCCTACTGGTGCGTAAACCCGACACTGTACTTTGTCATTAATAACAACCTGGTCATACAAAGACTCACCCATACCGTGCAGGCGCTGGAATTCGTAGCCTTGGTTGTCGTTTTTAGCCAGCTCTAGAATAGTGGCCACGGTATAGGCATTGTGGGTAGCGAACTGCGGGAAGATCACATCTCTCGCAGCCATTAGCTTTATGGCGCAGGCTTTGTAACACACGTCGGTAGTGGCTTTACGGGTGAATACCGGGAAGTCATCCAAACCGTCTACCTGGGTAGTTTTAATTTCCGTATCCCAGTAAGCGCCTTTTACCAGACGCACCATCATTTTGCGTCCAACGCGACGGGCCAGGGCCTCCAACCAGTCGATAACAAAAATAGCGCGTTTTTGGTAGGCTTGAACCGCCAGTCCAAAACCATTCCAGTCGCCTAAATCAGGATCGGCAAATACCGTTTCGATAATATCTAACGAAATATCTAAACGATCCGCTTCTTCGGCATCCACGGTAAAATTAATGTCGTATTCTTTGGCAGCCATCGCCAGGGCTTTCAACTTAGGCACCAGCTCGTTGAATACCCGCTCGCTGTGGGTAAACTCATAGCGCGGGTGAATGGCAGAGAGTTTAACGGAAATACCCGGGCTTTTTACTGGTCCGCGGCCTTGAGCCGCTTTGCCCAAGGCGTGAATGGCGTTCATGTAAGAGTCGTAGTAGCGCTGTGCATCGGCCATGGTACGTGCCCCTTCACCTAGCATGTCATAAGAATACACATAGCCTTTGGTTTCGGTTTCTTTGGCGCGTTCAATGGCTTCTTCGATATTGGTGCCCATCACGAATTGTTTGCCCATGATCTTCATGGCGTAATGTACCGAAGAACGGATCACTGGCTCGCCCAAACGACCCATTGTGCGTTTCAGCATGCCAAATTGCTGAGCCTTGGTTTTGTCCGAGTAATTAACCATTTTACCTGTTACTAACAGGCCCCAACTGGATGCGTTAACAAACAGGGAATCACTGTTGCCAAGGTGTTGGCTCCATTCACCTTTTGAAAGTTTGTCTCGAATTAATGAATCCTGGGTTTTTTTGTCAGGCACACGCAACAAAGCTTCTGCAAGACACATCAGTACTACGCCTTCTTCGGAGGACAGGGAGTATTCATTTAATAATGCGTCAACGCCACCTTTACCATCTTCCGCTTTGCGAATGTTAAGCACCATCTGACGAGCGCGCTCCCAGGCGCGACTTCGGGCGGTTACGCCAACTTCTGCTAAGGGCAAAATATGTTCGATTACTTGCTCTTCATCGATGCGGTAAAAATCACGAATGGTTTGTCTGATTTGACAGTTGGTAGAGAGATCGTCTTTGACTAACATTATACCCCCAATTTTAGCGTTGCATTTGACCGTGACGCGGGAGAAAGGCGTTGCCACAAACTCTCCTCAGTCGCATTCTCTGTAGCATTAAAAAGCGTTGGCTTGCAGAGCGGGTGGAGGATAGCGGCAACTGGCTAAAACCCAAAATAGTTTTTGATTGCTTATTAGAACATTGGCGTAAATATATTGCTACGCCAGTGACGTTATTTGGATTAGTTTGCCCGGTTGCTCAGGCATTAGATAAGCTTGAAGACGTTGCCACTACTGCGTCGTTTTTCCAGGCGGGCCAGTGCGGCATCGTATTCTGATTGGGTTAATACGTTTTCGTTGAGCAGAAAATCCAGGTGTTTTTGGTACAGTTCCACCTGTTCGGCATGGCTTAAGGTGCCCGGATAACGAATCGATTCAATTCGGTCTGACAGGGCTTTGGCAAATTGTTCGAGTACGGCTCTGTCTTTGGGATATTGTGGGATTTTAAATAGTTCATCACCATCATCGGCGCGAAAAAACACCAAAGCGGGCGTAAAGCTGGCATTAAAAAACCACAGTGCCACTAAAGCGGGTGGCAAAAATAACAGAGTCAGGACCATGAGTGGCTGACCAAAACGCTCCGGATTTTGACCATAACCGATCAAACAAAAACCAATAATCAGTAACAGCACCAGTGCTGCAATACCCGCGCCTAAATTAATCGTTTTGTTTACGCCCGGGCGAGAGCTAATCAGATCTAAGGGAAAGCTTTGGGATTGGCTTTTGAACAGACTTTTGTAGTGCATGTGCACATCGCGATTACCTTCCACTTCGAAGCGTAAAGTGCGACCAAATGGCAGTGATTGGACAAAGTTTAAGGTTTCAAAAGCTGGCATAACAAACTCATTTCAGGTTGATGGTAAAGCATAAACAAGCGTTAAAAATTAATCCAACTTCTTGCTGCGCATTTTTCGCTGTAACAATACCGCACCTGGGCCGGCAACAGCTAACTCATCGTCTTTGTTGTACATAGGGCAGTGTTTCATAGAAAGACAACCACAGCCAATACAACCTGTGAGGGAATCTCGCAGTGCTGTCATGGCTTGTATGCGCTCATCTAACTTGCTGCGCCATTGACTGGCCAGTTGTTGCCAGTCTTCTTGATTAGGTGTGCGTAATTCTGGCAACGTGGCCAGTGTCTGACGGATTTCTTCCAGGCTTACCCCTAAGTTTTGCGCGGCTTTGATGACTGCAATGCGACGCATTACATCTTTGTGGTAACGCCTTTGATTGCCTGCATTACGAGAGCTTTTAATTAGTCCCTTTTGCTCATAAAAGTGCAGTGCCGATACAGCAACACCACATCTTTTGGCGATTTTGCCTGGTGCTAAAAGAACCTCCTCAACCATCAATCTGCTCTCCAATAAAAAGTTTAAAAAAACACTTTACCTCAACTTAACTTGAGGTTTTAAGCTGGTGACAAGTTAACACATAGGATAAACAAATGACTAGTTACAAAACCAGAATTCAACAAAGCAGCTTTCGCCAAGCAGTAACGGTATTTGGACGAACAATACTGCTGTTATGGCAAAACCCCACTTTTCAACAAACCAGTAGCAGAAAATAAGGAGAACCAGGATGTTCATTGAGCATTTAAATTTAGTGGTAAAAAATCTCGATAGCAGTTTGCGTTTTTATGGCTCGGCGTTTCCAGATTGGAAAGTGCGCGGTGGTGGCAAAGATGAGTGGTATGGAAAGGCAAGGCAATGGATTCATTTTGGCGATGACAATCAATATCTGGCGTTGTCGGATCACGGAGAAGGTGAAAATCGCGATCTGACGGGACACACACCTGGGCTGGCTCATTTTGCTTTTGTGGTAGCTAACCTGGAAGCAGTGCGGCAACGCTTGCAAGCGATTGGCTTTGAACCTTCAAAGTTGGGCAGTGATACACAGTTTCGCAGCAACCTGTATTATATCGATCCGGATGGTTTTGAGGTGGAGTTTGTGCAGTATCACAGTGATATTATTGCCCAGCGCAATGACTATGCGTGAAAAGTGATATTGTTCAAAAGGCCTTTCCCGGTTCGATAAGACGAGGAGTCAACGAATACATATCCAGGTATTGCGCCACTCTCGGTACTTGATGGTGATTTGGAGAGGCACCATGGGGTAGCCAATGGTGCCAGATAATTAAATCACCGGCTTCGGCAGCAATGGATTTGTGCTGAAATTGAGCGAAATCGCTATCGTTTGGGTTGAAGTCTTGAGGCAGGGTGTTTAACCACTGTACATATTGCATGTGGAAACCCGTACACAGTGTTAATGCGCCCTGTTCGGCTGCCACGTCGTTGAGATAAACAATTCCCTGGGTTTCAAAGTGTAAAGGTAAGTGAAAGTCTACATCCAGGTGGAGTTTACTGCCTTGAAAGCGATGGCCTGAAGTTTCGGGAAAATTAAGACTATAGGTGTCTCGGGAGACAACTAGCTTTTCCTGTTGCCATATTTGTTGAAATGCTTGTCGGGCTTTCGAGGATTTTCGTGCGATGTCGAGTTTGGGATTGAGAAAATCTTGTCTAAAAAAGGGACCGCCGTAGGCGCGATGCCAGGAGTCCGGCGTTTGCAATGAGGTTCGGTTCGCGTTCATCAATTGTTCGGCAATGGCTAAAGAAGATTCACGCTCGATGATGCTCTTTACCACAACATAGCCCTGCTCTCGCCACTGTTTTAAGTCTTCACTGGATAAAGGGCCAGATATTGTTTCTGATGAAGTGCTTGTGGTGTCAAAGCAGCTGCTGAGCATGAGATTAAAACTGTAGGAGCAAAAATTTGGGCACTGCGACATAGCTTGCCAAAGCCGCAGGGGCTGACCCTGACATTCTAATAGCATCTGAATGAACTGTTGCAGCCCTTTGCCACAAACATCGGCTGCAGCCAGAGTAAGAAAGCGGTTCTTTAGTCCGGCATTGGCACAAGCATTTGAAGAGCTGTCTATTAATCGCTGCATCAGTTGCAATACGCGCTCTTGAGCCACTACCGAATTGTCAATATCAGACTGCTCCATCGTCTCTCTCATTTAATTCCAGGGTAACGAGCTCGTTATTTCTTTTTGGCAGATACCCACAAATTTATCGTGCCTTTCACTACCACCACGTCATTTTTGTCATACGCAGTAACCTCTACTGGCAGATCCCCTTCTTGCCAGTGATTGTTTGGCAAAACTGCTTCGCAGCGAATATCGGAACCCGCTTTGGCAGTATAGTCTACCGTCATGCCTTTGGGTATCCAGCGCAAGTGTTTCGGAATAGACGCTTCCGCCATAAACCCCATTGCCATTTCCAGGCCATTGCAAATAGCGATTACGTGCACGGTGCGAATGTGATTTTCTACAGAGCGACGCTTTTTGATGAAGCAATGGCACTCACCGGGCTCTAGTTTGGTGATCTTGGGCTTTATAGTGGCGAAGTAAGGCGCTTTGCGGCAAGCGACGAAAGAGAAAATACGATCTCCCATTGGGAATTTCTGTAAGCGCTTGTATAAACGCATTAAATAATTATCAGACATCTTTGTTATCTCAAATGAAATTAATCAGAAATTAACATGTCCGACCAGTTAAGTGAAGTGTTAGTTGTTTGGCTCCTGTCAGTGTGAAAAGCGGGCTAATTTCCCTGTCATTTGTAGTCTCGTCATTTCGGCACGTAAATTATTTAAGTGTTTTTCTGCTCTTTTTGAGTGCCGGGCTACTGCGAGATAGGCCGAAGGCACTTGCACTCGGTAGACAGCCAAAGCAAGCTGCTTGCCATAATCACTGTTTTGCAACGCAGCGTTCAGTGCTACATCGCCTCCCATGACAGCATCAAGACGCTCAGATACTAACATTTTAAAC
Organism: Planctobacterium sp. AWM4_229; assembly: GCF_056160305.1. Classification (NCBI taxonomy): domain Bacteria; kingdom Pseudomonadati; phylum Pseudomonadota; class Gammaproteobacteria; order Alteromonadales; family Alteromonadaceae; genus Planctobacterium; species Planctobacterium sp. AWM4_229. The sequence goes on from NZ_JBSWWX010000004.1 coordinate 73,931, forward strand.
AGCACTCCAATGTCAGGTGACTCATATTTTTCAATATCTGGATCATTATCTACTTGATCCAATAGTCGAGCCCCTTTCTCTCTTCCTATTATGGAGTTTTTAAATTTGAGTAATGAATCGAAGTGCGAGACCTCATTTTCGCGCACTACGAACACGATGTTACTGATACTGTATGCCGGCTCAATAAAGTGCAGGAAAGCTTCTCTTTCTTTGACCCGATTGACAGAAGTGAGTACATCAATACGACCTGATTTAGCTAGTTGTAAGCAACGTATCCAATCGCAGGGTGAGAACTGAATTTGGATGTTCATCTGTTCTGCAAGCGTATTGATCAGCTCGACATCTCGGCCACTGAATCCTTGCTCCTCGTATACTGAATAGGGGGGATAATTAGGAATGCCATAAATCAAATAGTCCTCTGCAGCGCAGACTTTGGCGCAAAGCCAAAGGTATACAGACAGGATAGCAACTATGTATTTAGAGAAAACAGTCATGATTTAAGCGTAAACCATACTGGAAAACATACAATATGAAGATTCGCAACGTTCTAAGCAAGAGAGTTAAAATTACTATAGACTGTCGCGCAAAAGATACAAAGGAGCCGTTTTATGTCCAAAATTGATCGTTCTGAAGTCGCTTATCCCGTTGGAGTTCCCGGAAAACCTTGGGGGGAAGCAGAGAAAGCCCAGTGGTATGCAATGCAAGCGGTAAAGCGCAGTTATCAAGAGGAAGTGCTGAGCAAAATTGAGCAGCTCTCTGCTGCCTGGCAAGTTGAGCAGTATGGTGCTTTAAGTTATGACTCGTCACGTTATCCGCTATTTGTGCTGCGCAGTAAAAATTGGCAGTCGAATCTCCCTGTGGCCCTGATAACTGGTGGTGTGCACGGCTATGAAACCAGTGGTGTGCAAGGCGCGTTATTTTTCCTGCAGCATTTTGCCCATAATTATGATGGTAAGGTAAATCTGGTGGTTGCCCCCTGTTTAAGTCCTTGGGGTTATGAAACTATTAATCGCTGGAATCCCAAAGCAGTGGATCCGAATCGCTCTTTTAAATCTGGTGCACCATCCGAAGAAACCCAGGCGATAATGCAGTACATCAAAGACAATCACATTGCGCCATTGGTGCATGTTGACTTGCACGAGACTACAGATACCGATAATTCTGAATTTCGCCCTGCTCTGGCAGCGCGAGATGGCGTTACCCATGACAATTGGGATATTCCGGATGGCTTTTATCTGGTGGGGGATACCCAGCGCTCAGAAGACGCATTTCAAAAAGCCATCATTGATAGTGTTGCCAAGATTACTCACATTGCGCCAGCAGATGAGAATGGCAATATTATCGGCGATAAAGTGGTTCAGAATGGCGTCATCGAATACGACTGCAAAAAAGCCGGGCTTTGTGCCGGAATGACTGATGCCAAATATGTCACCACCACGGAGGTTTATCCTGACAGTCCCAAAACCGACCCGCAAAACTGCATGGAAGCGCAAGCGGCAGCCATTATCGGGGCATTGGATTTTGTATTAGCCAAGCGATAATTTTTGCTCATGATTTTGCTGCCTCGGATGCTCTGGGGCGGCAATAATATGAGAATAGTAATGAAACTTTGAGGGTGTTTTTGCCTTGCCAGGTGCTGTATTTCAAATGTGTCAGTTGACACTAATTGTTGTATGACAATTATGTAAAAGTGCAGCACTAATGTGGACTATTTCACGCTAAAAATTTACACTTTCTTTACTATTTTGATAAAGGAAGCATCATGTTTTATTCTGCAGATGGATTTGCCCGTCGAGCAATTTTATTGGTTGTGCTGTTCTGCACTTCTACATTCCCAATATTTGCCCAGGTCAGTTTTGACTACAATGGCGACGAGAAAGCCGATGTTTTACTGCGGCGACCTTCAGATTTTAGCTTCATCAATTACCGTACCAATGAGCAAGACATACTTGGCTTGAAAGGCACAGATATTCCCGTTGCCGGTGATTTTGATGGCGACGGGATCTTTGATGTGGCGGTGCGCAGACCTTCCAATGCTATGTGGTATATCCAGAATTCCAGCGACAGCAGTGATGCCGGTATCCAGCGCATTAAATTTGGATTACAGAGTACCGATATTCCGGTAACAGGGGATTATGACGGCGATGGTATTACCGATGTGGCCGTCCGTAGGCCATCAAATTACATGTGGTATATCCTCAATTCTTCCGGCAGTGCGAGCAATAGTAATGATGCAATTCAGCGCATCCAATTTGGCAAGAATTCGGCAGATATCCCGGTGCCAGCAGACTACAACGGCGACGGTATTACCGATATTGCCGTGCGACGTCCTTCCAGCTCGATGTGGTACATCCTGAATTCTCAGGGTGACAGAGTGAACTATAATTCGTCGCGCAACGATGGTATTCAGCGCATAAAATTTGGCTTGCAAAGCACGGATATTCCGGTACCAGCCGACTACGATGGGGATGGTATAGACGACATCGCTGTGCGCCGACCTTCCAATTCCATGTGGTATATCAAGAGTTCTCTTAGCGGCGAAATTATCCGCATCCGATTTGGTCTGCAAGCCGACGATATTCCCATGGTGGCTGACTACGACGGTGATGGTAAAGCAGATCCCGCAGTGCGCCGTGTCAGTAATAATTTCGTTTACATTCGCCGTAGCTCAGATAACCGAATTGAGCGTATTGAAGCGGGGCTTGCGATAGATATTCCGGTGGCTTCCCCTATGTCCGTTATTATGGCGATGGTGGAGAGTAGTCCTGTTAACCGGGATACCGATTCTGACGGCCTCAGTGACTATGATGAAGAGGTCTATGGCACTGATCCAACAGTCACGGACACCGACGGTGATGGCTTGTCTGACTACGATGAAGTGCACATTTATGAAACCGATCCCGTGCTCGCTGACACTGATAACGATGGGGTTAATGATGGTGATGAAGTACAGCAAGGTACTGATCCCACCGGAGGTATTACGGCAACTTTGGCGGAATACGTGGTTCAGGACACCATCATACTGGATTGGCCAGAAAGCGAAGTAAAAGAAGGCTTTTTCCCAGATTACTTAACGGTACTAAACTTTGCTGAAGATGGCAGCTTAGTTTCTGATGTTAGTGCTTCAATGGGGGCGACACAGCGACAAGAGTTGAGTTGGTCTGCAGACGCGGGTGGCGATATCACTGTCACAGGATTTCAAGCCGGACAGCGTTATTATGAAAGTTGGCACCCTTATGATGATGTCCGTAATACTTGGGGTGACGAGGTGGCCGACAGCTTGCTTAGCGCCTATGACCTCGGCTATATCGATTATTACTTTTCGACTTACATCGAGACTGAGATCACTCAGCAGCGCTATCAGGCTATTGGTGGCACAGATGGGGGCTATGGCTTACTGAAGACCACTTCCACTCGACAGACTTTACTAGTCCCCGATAGTGTTAAAGAGCAGTTTGGCGAAGAGATGTTTGTGCAAAGTAGCGATACTCAAGTGTCCCATGTTATGCGCCAATTGCAGGAGCATCGCAGCGAGCAATGGAGCGACTTAGATCAATCGGTAACTTGGGCTCTACCTCTCTTTTACTCTCTGGAAGAAACAGGAACCTTGCTCAATGCTTATGTTGGCCCGGGCTTTCGGCACGATCTAATTACCTTTGATGGCGACGAAGTTAACAGTGAGATCTCTGGAATGTCGTTAAGCCGGAGTGTTGATGAAAGCACCTTAACACTTACCAACGAACAGGGGACTCATACCTACTGGTTGTTGAAAACCAGAGAAAATGAAAGTCTGGTGACGGCACGTTTTGTTGATAACGAAGACCAGCAGTTTTGGTTTACCAGTACCTTACAAACCTACCACGGACAAAACCTGAACATTGAAGAGTCGCTTGTTACAGAGCTTCCCGAAATAAAAGCGTCCTATGCGTTTGGTTGGAATGTTGAGCGTTATCTGTCTGACAATGTGCCACTCGCGCCCTATTTGTTCGGTTATCAGTTTTCTTCTGATGGTACTTTGCAGCGCGGTATCTATATCGAAGATGAAACTGAATATCAGCAAGCGCAACTGAATTTCGGCAATGAATGGCAATACGAAATTGATGAAAGCACCGATACGCTTATTATGGAATATACGAATGGCGGTATCATCAGACAGCGCGTATGGCGCATTTTGGGCGTTGACAGTCAAAACAGAATGTCTTATCTGGAGTACTCCTGGTATTCGGAAGATTACAACTACAACGGTGAACTGGACGAAGAAGAACGCAAATATTTCATTCAACCTCGTATCAATAACAACAGAACTGTTGATTTAAGTGGCTACGGCGAACTTTGGGGTAGCCTGGATCTTGATGAAGATGGCCTGACCAATGCTGAAGAAGCAGAAGCGGGCACCGACGTGAATTTAGCCGATACCGATGGAGATGGCCTTAATGATTATGATGAGGTTATCACCCATGGAACCAACCCATTATTGGCTGATTCTGATGAAGATGGCCTGACTGACCAGCAAGAGATTATCCGTGGCACTGATCCCAATACCTATAATGTGGGTAACTTTGCACAAGCTGATGTACAAAACCAGACTTTGCTATTTGCTCAGTTGTCAGAAAATATTCAGACGGGATACGTACCATTGTTGGGCGAAGTTTATGATTTTAAGGACGATGGCTCAGTGCAGTTTCATAAGACTTCGCAAAGTGGTGGTTCTCGGGTAATTGATTTGAGCTGGACCGTGGACGACAGCGGTTATATCGAAGTTTCAGGCTTTGAAAACGATGCTACTTATAGTCGTTATGTGGCTTATTATTATCCTTTTTATGAGATTGAAGAGCAATGGGGTGGGGATTTAGCAGAGCAACTTCGTGAAGCTTATCATCAAGGGCTTATTGGCTACGAATTGGATGTGCTTACCTCCCGTGGCGACTGGTCTCATCTATTGTCCAAAGCAGGCGAGACGGACGAGGGGATTTTGACTCAACGTTCCATCATCGGGTTTGAAGCCATTGAGATCTTGCAACATGTGATCGACGATATCAATCAATACGGCAATGGCTGGCAAGGCGAAGCTAAGCGCTATGCCTTTGCACATCGTTCCACCTCTGATGCGGCACTGCGAGATATTGATGAAATAGACTATCTGCCATTTAGTGAAACCATGCTGCAGAATCAATGGGCATTGGCACATAGCTATACGCTCCAGAGTTACTTTAATAATGGTGAAGATGCCACTGCGGCCCTGTATTGGGACTTGTTCGAGTTTGAAGGTGCGACGGCGCAAACCAAGATCGCACAGGTTAGCTATGACAGGGAAATTACCGCAGATGGTGCCCTGCGATTGAGTGATGAGAATGTCACTCTGACTTACCGACCGATAATGCAGAATGAAAATGAGTTCTATACGCTACTGGAGCTTGAAGCAAATGGCGAGACTCAATATGTCGTAGGTAACATGGTACAGGCTGGCGACAATAGCAGCCAATTTACAGATAATCTACTTACAGAGATCCCGGAAATCTATTCTTCCACCATCAACGGTTGGCATGTCGATAATTGGGAGTCGGGGGTATACAGTGCATCATCTTTGTTTGGGTACCAGTTTGTTGATGCTGAGACAGTAAATCGAGGCATAGGTATTTACGATCAAGATTACGATGAAGTACCAGACATTTATTTCGGCTCCAGTTGGACTTACAGCTTGTCCACCGAAGATAACCAACTGGTCATGTATCGACCGGAAAACCTTGGTTATCGCACCTGGGATATCTTAGGTGTCGATGGTAATGGCAAAACACTAGTGATGGAGCGTTCCATCTATCAGTACGATGCTAATAATGACGGTGAAATTACGGCTGACGAAACGGGCTATTTGATGTTGCCGCGCATTAACATGCTGGAAAAAGTGGATCTGTCCGATTATGACGCTTGGGGCAATACAGACTTTGACGAAGATGGTTTGACGCTTGATGAAGAAACTACTTACGGCACGGATCCTGATAACCCAGATTCAGATGGCGATGGGGTCTCAGATGGCGATGAAGTTGCCGCAGGATACGACCCTGCCGTGGCCAATAACTTCATAGACTTTGAACTATTTGGCGATAACACCCTTGCCTACTGTATTCAACAGGAAGTGGGTCAAATGTTTGTTACCGTTGAAAGGGTAACAGAATTAGACTGTTTTGACTTTCGCAACATCTCAACGTTGGCAGGTTTAGAGCAGTTAGTTAACCTCGAAAGGTTGGTGTTGCTTGAAGCAGTGGTGGATGATTTTAGTGTACTGGCAGAATTGAACAGTCTCACCGAGTTACTGATAATCTCTGGCGAAATCAGCGACTTGAGTCCTCTAAGCGACATGACACAATTGCAAACATTATCTCTGCAATACTCTAGTGTTGATGACTATAGTGCTATTGCCAATTTGAGTAATTTGCAGTGGTTGAGCGTGAGTAATACCAGCTTTGTTGATCTTCAAATTCTCGAAGGATTGCAATCATTGACGACATTGCACCTCAGGTGGACGGCAATTGAAGACTTTCAACCACTTAGTACCCTGACCAGCTTACAATACTTAAACTTGACGGGTACCAGCTTCAGTGATGGTGAGATTCTGAGTCCCTTGAATCAACTGGAAACACTGCTGTTGGTTGGCGTTACGACTGTGACTGATTTTGACCCGATTCTGGCGTTACCAGCATTAACCGGATTGGATCTGTCGGGTACCAGTATCGATAATTTTGCGGTATTTAGCACCAGAGACAATTGGAAGCTGATTGGTGCTGGTGGTATCGCATTAACCACGGGTGACCTGTCATTTCTTGCGCAACAAACCGCGCTAGAGACACTTTGGCTCAACGATAGCGGACTGAACTCGGTAACTGATGTGAGCGCATTAATCAGCCATTTGCCCATCAAAGCATTGGATCTTTCAGATAACAATATTATTGACCTTACAGGCATCGAAGCTCTCAGTACGCTGGAGCGCTTGTATCTGTATTTCAATAATATTCAGGATATTACGCCCCTGTATAGCCTGCCTGCGCTGCAAAGGGTAATACTTAGCTATAACTATGATCTGTCTTGTTGGGACCTTGAGCAACTTCATTTAACCACGAGCGCAGATGTGATTTACCACGACTGTCGGTTTGAGAGCAATGATTTGAAACCACAATCTGGAGCAAGTAAAGCTGCAATTACATCTGATTTGACTAAGCTATTGCAGCAACGTTATGCAACACCGCAAAAGGGCCAATCAATTTATCGGAACTTATTGGACCATTGGTATTAAAGGAGAGGGCACCGCTGGGCTCATCGCGGTGCTCTGATTACAATATTGTACCCGTTTGTCGCTGCATGTAAGGTGAAATGCGACTGTGCCCCGGTTTTCAGCCTTCCAGAAAACGCTGATAATCAGCCCAGGCGAAGGGCATCAATTCCAGATAAAAAGGGGCTTATCCTTTTTGAAAGGTCTCAGAGTATTTGTGGTTGCCAAAAGAACAGGGAAAATCTAATTTAGGCACCGTTTAATAGTTTTGAGGAAGAGTAATGAGAGTTATTAGCTATATTTCAACGTGTGTTTTGTTTTTCTATTCCGCGGCATCTGTCGCTAATTGGACGGATTGGGGAACGGTAACGGAAGTGATTTCTCATGAAGGCACTTATATCGTATACACCAATATATCAAACCAGACCTGTACCAAAACTGGAAATTTCTATTGGAAACGATATGAGATGGCAGATAATGGTCAGGAGGTGAAAAATGAAGATGCTGACGATATGTATTCAATGGCACTATCAGCTTTAATGGGAGGTCGAGAAATTGCTGTGACATATGATCCAGATGAGCAAAAATGCCTGTTCAATCATATTTCGCCCTCAACTCGAATGAGAATTCGTTAGGGATAAATTGGTGCCCTTTTCAGAGGTTATCCGAACTTGGTCAGTGCTTGTGCTGTCTGTATTTGCATGTAAGGTGAAATACGAGTGTGCCCCGGTTTCCAGCCTTCCAGAAAGCGCTGGTAATCAGCCCAGGCGAAGGGCATTAACTCTGCCCATTGATGGCACAGGGCTGCGCAATCCACGCCTTTTTTTTGGGCTTTTAGCTTCAGACTTAATTGCCTGAAGTATTCTTGCACCAGCTCATCTGCGCGGTTTTCCAATGCATGGTTATCGAGGCTACTGGCCAGCAACAACACCACATCTTTAACCCCTGGTCCCTGACCGGCATATTGAAAGTCCAGCGCGGCAACTGTTTCCTGGTCCTTGTGAAAGCAAAAATTAGCGAGTTTGGCATCGCCGTGATTTAAGGTTTGGTAGCTGCAGCTGCGCAGTTTCTTATCTATTGCGGCCGCTGCTGTTTGAGTGGCGAGTCTGCCATATTTTGTAGTTCATCAGGTCGGGTGCCCAGGTGCCAGTAGCCACTGTGGGACCATAACTCTGGCGTTTGAGCCTGTATGAATTGAGCGTGAAAATTGGCAAGCCATATCAAGCACAACTTTACCCGATGGTAGTCGCCGTCGGTATATCGCAGGCTATAACCTGCAGCGTCCAAATCCTCCAATAAAATTCGATTCTCATCGGCAAGCGAGTTTTCCTGCAAATAAAGAGGTACCCGGCATCCGCCGTCACATTGTTGTGCGTAGTGCTGATAAAAGCTGGCTTCAACTTGATAAGAGTGCAGTTTCCTGCTGTGGCTTAGCGGTGTATTCCAACCGCGCGGATGCTGTTGTATTTCGGGCGGAGTTATGTGTTTAACAATTATTGACCCGTTGCACTTCGAGGTATAGCGAGCAATCTCGCCATAACCACTCCACAGGGTTTGTAAGGTTTCCGAATAGATATACCGACGATCATTAAAGAAGATGTCGGAACGCTGCAAGTGATTTGTGGCGGGTGCTGACATGTGAACTAATACTGAATGATTGATGCTCAATTCTAACCTTTTTGTCGCAGAATGTTACAGGGGAAGCTTGTGGTTAGACAGTCTGAGACAGTTGTGCTTAAATTTTCCGCTTAAAATGATAACAAGGAACACACGATGAAATCTGCACTCTTATCACTGGCCGTGGCCGGTTCGTTAATGGGCTTTAGCGCCCATGCTGACGACCATGGCAAACACAAAATGCTCACCGATGGCATTAACCCCCACCTGACAGGCGAGCAAATTACCAAACTCTGTGACGATGTTTTGGCTGAGGCGAAAAACAGCTTTGCCGCGCTTGAATCGGCCACAGGTCCCGCCACGCTTGAAAACGTGGTTGGCGCGTTTGATCAGATCATTAATGACATGTTGCCAGTGAGACATGTTTGGCACATCCGTGCCGTTCATCCAGAAGAGGCGGTTCGCGATGCTGCTACCGCCTGTAGTGAAAAACAATCAGACTTTTTTACGCAAACCGGGTTGTCAAAAGGTTATTATGATCGCATTGCTGCGATTGATCTGAGCAAGCTGGGTAAAACCGAACGTTTTATGGTGGAATCGGCATTGTCAGATTTCAGACGGGCAGGTGTGGATAAAGACGAAGCCACCCGCAACAAGATTCGAGCACTGCAGCAAGAAATCACTGAAATCGGCAATGAATTCAATAAAAACATCCGCAGTGATGTGCGCTATGTGGATGCCACTATCGAGCAACTAGACGGTCTGCCACAAGATTATATCGATGCTCGTCCGGCGGATGAGAATGGCATTATCAAAATCTCTACCGACTATCCTGATCTCCGCCCGGTAATGACTTACTCCACGAATGACGATTTGCGCCATAAATTGCGCATCGCAGCCCGTTCGCGTGGCTATCCCCAAAATGAAGCTGTGTTGAAAAAGCTAATTAAAAAGCGCCATGAACTGGCCAATATCCTGGGCTTTAAAAACCATGCTGAGCAATCCATGGACGACAAAATGATTGCTACGCCGGAGAATGCCCAAGCCTTCTTAACCCGTATTGGTGAAGCACTGAAAGGCCCGGTGGAAAAAGAACTGGATGTCTTACTTAAGCGTTTACAGGAAATCAATCCTGATGCTAAAGAAGTACAAGTTTGGCAGTCTAGTTTCTTACAAAATCTGATCCGTCAGGAAGATTACGCCCTGGACTCTAAAGAGGTGCGCGAATATTTCCATTACGAAAAAGTCCGTGCAGGTATTTTCCAGTTAACGGAAGATTTATTTGGTGTGGATATTCAGCCTTGGGAAACAGCTACCTGGCATGAAGATGTAGAAACTTACCAGATCATGGAAAACGGCAAGCTGTTAGGTCGTTTTTACATGGATAATCATCCACGTGCTGACAAATATAAGCATGCTGCCCATTGGACATTAAGACCAGGCATTAAAGGCAAGCAAATCCCATTGTCGGGTCTGGCGCAAAACTTCCCTCGCGGTTTGATGGAACACGGCCAGGTGGAGACTTTCTTGCACGAGTTTGGTCATCTTATTCACAACATGTTCTCTGGGACTCAGAAGTGGTATGCCATTACTGGTATGAGCATGGAGCGCGACTTTGTTGAAGCACCCTCGCAAATGCTGGAAGAGTGGATTTGGGATTACGATACCTTGAAAACCTTTGCCAGTAATGAAAAAGGTGAAACTATCCCCAAAGAGCTGGTGGCAAAAATGAACCGCGCCCGTGACTTCGGCTTAGCCACCAATACGGCAACGCAAATATTCTACGCTAACCTGTCGTTGAACTACTACAACCGGGAACCGGACTCCTTTGAGTTGGATCCGCTGATGCTGGATATGCAAGATAAATTTGCGGCCTATCCTTACGTAGAGGGTACCCATTTTTATGCCAACTTCGGTCACCTGAACGGGTATAGCTCCAATTACTACACTTATCAGTGGTCATTGGCGATTGCCACCGACTTGTTCTCGCGCTTCGAGAAAGAAGGCATGCGCAACAAAAAAGTGGCAGCGGACTATCGCAATATGGTGTTAGGTGCCGCAGGCAGCAAACCTGCCGCGGATTTTGTAGCCGACTTCCTGGGGCGTGAATTTAGCCCGGATGCCTATATCAAGAAGTTACAATCATTGTAAATGTTAACCTGAGTCGAGGAGCGATTATTGCTCCTCGCTTTTAATTGCATGCTTAGTTTTGTAAAAGAGCAATGTTAAAAACAAGTTTGTAAGTTTCGGTAGTTGTCAGAATTCTTAGCCAAAGCCAGATATACGGGCTGGGTACCAACGACATGGTGGTTAACGATATCCGTGATATTTTTGTCGCGCAGACTCTGCTCTACAATGGCTTTGACTCCCAGCAAAAATTCGACGCGTTTTGCGTTGAGCAACAGCAGTGCTGACTCAAAGTCACTCGTTTCAACTACACTGGCGCCATTGAGTTGTTCGTCAGAATAGTTTAGTGAACGCATGGTGGCTACTCTGGATGTTGATGACAGGCTGTCTGGTAAATCCTCTAAATAGTCTCTGTGGGTAAAAACAGCTAATTCCACTTTGCCTATGGGCTCAAGTGAAAAATCCAGGAACTCAGCTCTTTGTTTGGAGTGCATTGCGGGCATCAGAGCATCCACTTTCCCTTCATTCGCCAGTTTTAGCGCCCGCGCCCATGGATAAAACTCTATGGCGTAACTCAAATTCCTCTCTGTGAGCATGCTTTGCAGCGGTTGTTGCACAGTACCTTGCAATCCCTTTGACGATTGATAAACAAGTGGTGGAACCTTAGTCGAGGCAATTACTATTGGGTTTTCACAGGAATTATTCGACGCTTTAACACCGGTCGCACAACACATAATAGTGACTAAAACCAAGGTCGGAATTCTTGATAGCGTCATTGTGAAAAATAATATGGAAAGTTATCGGAGAAACGAGTATAGCAATTTACTTTCAGTATTTTTAGACGAGAGGTAAAAGACTTTGACATGTTAACTGTGGCCTGATTTTAGCTCACTCGGGGTCATACCCGTCCAGCGTTTTATAGCGCGTCTGAAGTTGGGAAGGTTATCAAATTTCAGGGACTGAGCTGCCTGTTCATTGGTGAGGTTTTTCACTTTTAAGTCGAACAATGCGGTTTGCGCCTTACTTAAATCCTGCAATTTCTGAAAGCTGGTGCCGTGTTGTTTGAGTTTGCGTTTTAAGGTGGCAGGGCTGATTTGCATGCCTTGGGCAAGCTCTTCGAGGTTGCAGATATCCTCGTGCTGCAGGAATTGCGTCGCGTATTGTAAAAGTCCGGTTTTTTGTGGCACCTTGCGCAACGTTTCAGCACATCGCTGGCGATGATGTCGTCTTGCCAGGGCACTACTATTGAGCAACTTTTTCTGTAGCCAATGGTTCTCTACCGCAACCATGTTCATGGGGTAATCAAATGTTAGACGATGCCCGAGGTTTTCCTCGAATTGATAGATGTTGCGCGGTCGTTTCTGTTGAAAGTAAAAGTGCAAAGGAATTTGGTGACCGATATGCCATTTGCAGGTGGCGTTGATAGCCGTGTATAACATTTCCTGCAAGAAATGCTGCTGATCAGACTCAGCAACGGCATTGTTGACGATCAGCCAGGTTTTATCCTGGTAGCGCTTGGTGGTAACCCTCAACCATGGAAACATCAAATATTGATAGCACTGCATCAAGCGCAGTAAATCACCAAGAGAGCGAGCGTTGTTAATGAGTTCTGAAATATCAGGGTCGTGATTGGGAAACAATCGCCTGCCCAAAAGAAAACTTAAATCACGACTGCTAACCTGCTTTTGCGCATTGGCTAATAATTTTTCTAATTGTTCAAAGCTCAAATAATGCTGACGATTGAGTAAGTCCTCGTAGAAAATGCCAGTACCCCGCAGCAGAGGCTCAATGTCGGCACCGCGATTGCGCGCCAGATCCAGCAATTTGATCACCAGTGTCTGGCAATCGAATTGTTTGTCTTTTAGTTCAAACCAGGATCGAGTCATGCGGCTTTGCGGGTGCGTTTTTCCAGTTTCAGGGCTTCCATTTGCTCATTCAGTGCAGCCAACATTTGCTCAGCACTATCGCCACTTTTCGCTACCTGTGCGCAGACACTAACCTGGCAATGAAATTCATTACCTTCCGATAATGGATTGAACTTGCGTGCTTGCAATGCGCTCTCTAACTGTTTGGCGGTAACAAGTGTGGCTTCCTTGTTGGTATCAGGTAGTAAAATGATAAACCGATCTCCCGCATAGCGACTGGCAAGGTCGGTGGCTTTAAGTTCAAACATGATGAATTCGGCAATCTCTCGTAAAAACTGGTCGCCTCTGGCATCACCGTAGTCACGGTTAAACTGTTCGAATTGGTCTATATCCAGCATTAATAGGCTAAAGGTGGGATTACTATTGTGCAATTCTTGTTGGATTTGTTGTTTCATATACTCAGCGCTGTACAGCCCTGTAATGTAATCCATCAAACCATGTTCGCGATAAATGCGTTCTCTGCGGCGCAATTGTTCGTTCACGGTAAGCTGTTCTTTGTGCCAGTGATACAAACCTATTGTCATTAATATCATGCCAATGGGCGCCGGAATCGACTCCCACGCAGTCAGCCAGCCGTGTTGTTCCGGGTATTGGAAAAACTCGTCCAGCAAATCCAATAACATGCTTACGTTCATGAACACTAACCCGACAATAAGTAGCGTGGTAACACGACCTGCGGGTCGGCTGATCAGGGTAAAAAATATCCAGGCTAAGGTCATCAGGGTGATGCCACCTTCGCCTAAGGTATCCGTCCATTCAAATTCACCCGTCGGCTTTACTTCTCCGATTGTGGCGGAAAACACGATTGTAGCAGCAATGGATATCAGCACGAGGGCAATAAGCCGACCGTGCAGTTTCAAAAGGGTAAAGTTCATAGTTCGCCTGCGTTCGGGTAATTCGCTGATATTTTAAGCTAAGGCAGGATTGATAAATAGGGTCAAATTGGCTCATTGAATTGCACCAATCTGTGTCTTTGGTTGCTTTAAGCCCACTATTTAGTGAGTTCAGGGATCATCAAATATGATTATGTTGAGCAGGTAAGTGTATGATATTTAATAATTAATTATAAAGATTCAGATTGGCTCATTTTCATCAATAAAGCGTCTTTGTTGGCTCGGAAAATGCCCCTGTTGTGCCTGATTGTCATAATTTCTACCAGAAATTGTCATAATTTCACCTTACCTTGCGCCTCGTTTTTTGAATCAGCCCATTGGGCAAACAACGCAACAACACACAGGCAACACAATGCAACATTCAATGTTTAAGAAAAGTATCGTTGGCGTAGCGTGCGCGCTGGCATTCTCTGCGACCTCGGCATTAGCCGCTGGCGACGTAAGCGGTAAAGTTACAAATGCAGATAGTAGCGTCGTTCTGGAAGGCGCACTGGTAGAAATCGAGGCGTTAAACCTAAAAGACGTGACCCAACGCGATGGCAGTTTCCGATTTCACAATCTAAAAGACGGTGTGTATCAGGTACGCGTGACTTACATTGGTACTGAGTCAAAAGTTTTCCCGATAGAAATTAAAAATGGCCAGAATATCACTCCTAGTTTTGCCATGGGTAAAAGCGAAGAGGCGTTGGTAGAGTTACTTGTTGTGGGTCAACGGGCTTCTCAGGCGAGCGCCTTGAATCGACAAAAAAACGCTAAGCGTGTCACTTCTATCGTTTCAGCTGATGCCATTGGTCAATTCCCGGATCAAAATGTTGCCGAGTCATTGCAGCGCTTGCCTGGTATGTTCATCCAGCGAGACCAGGGCGAAGGCCGCTTTGTGGGTATTCGCGGTATCGATCCTAATCTGAATAATCTGACCATCAACGGCGTGAACATCCCTTCTCCTGAAAGTGGCGTACGAAGCGTCGCGATGGACGTTATTCCCTCAGAATTGGTTGATAGTTTGGAGGTGAGTAAAACTGTTACCCCCGATATGGATGCCGATGCGGTCGGTGGCTCAATTGAAGTGAAAAGCTTAAGCGGTCTGGATCGTCCAGCGGGTTCTTTCAGCCTCACCGGCCAGTTAAGCCAGAGCCAATTGCGGGACGAAACTAGTCCGAAACTGTCGGGTAGCTATAGCACCGCATGGGATCTGAACGACGGCAATCATTTTGCTTTAGCGACCGCCATTAGTTGGGCTGAGCGCAAGTTTGGCTCCGACAACATGGAAGTCGATGGTGGCTGGGGCAACTATGATATTGAGGTAGACGCCACAGGTGAAGAAACCGAAATATTTTCTGCGGAAGAAATTGAGCAGCGTGCTTATTGGGTTGAACGCGAGCGCACCGGCCTGGCGTTAAATCTGGATTATCAATCGGCTAAAAATGATCTTTATTTGCGTACCCTATACAGTGAGTTTTCTGACGATGAATATCGCTTGCGCAACGAGTACAAGTTCTCTGACGGCAACCTTGGCAGTTTTAGCGACGGTGCAGCCCAGTTTGTGGGGGCAGAGATGGACCGCGATACCAAAGGCAGATATGAAGAGCAAAAAATCTGGTCAACCGTGTTAGGCGGTGAAACCCGCCTGGATACCTGGACACTGGAATATAGCCTTGGTTATGCTAAATCCAGTGAAGAAGAGCCGGGTCGAGTTGACATCGATTTCAAAGGCGAGGGCTTTGACTTGGGTTATGGCTCACTGGGTGAAACGCCTGCGTTGAGCCAATCTGCTAATGCCCATGATCTCAGCAATTTTGAAATGGACGAAATTGTATGGGAAAACAATAACAGCGAAGATGATGAAACCAGCTTCAAATTTGACGCCAGCCACGATTTTGTCTGGAACAATCACAATGCGACTTTCAAAACGGGTGTAAAGCTACGCAACCGCAACAAGTTTAACGATGCCGATATCACGGTATTTGATGGTGGTTTCAATGATGCCACAGGTGCAGATTTTGCCACATCCGAAGTGGATTGGGGGCTGGGCAGTTTTGGTCCGGGGATGGATCGTCAGCAATTGCGTAATTTCTTTAACAGCAACTTTTCCGGGTTTGAGGTCAATAGTTTAGACACCACCATAGAGTCTAGCGGCGCGTCGTACGAGTCTAGCGAAGATATCTTTGCTGCCTATGCCATGCTGGATCTGGATATCAACAACTGGAACATCATTTTTGGTCTTCGCTATGAAGATACCCAGTTCAGTACTTCTGGGAATCGCGTAGAGTTGATTGTGGATGAAGTAGCAGATATTGAAGAAGTCGTCGTCACTGCATGGGATGTGGACAAGGATTACGACCACTTACTTCCCAGCTTGAATGTGCGTTACGATTTCAATGACAAGCTACTGGCGCGCTTTGCTTACACGCAAACCATTGCCCGCCCAAGCTTTGAAGATTCAGCGGCGTTCCAGCTAATCACTAACGAAACCGAAGAAGACGATGGTGAAATTGAAACCAAAGTGGAAGCGGAAGTAGGCAACCCCGATCTGGACCCTTATGAGTCGCAAAACTTCGATCTGTCTGTTGAGTATTACCCGGGCCATATTGGAGTGCTATCTGCAGGTTTGTTCTACAAAGATATCGATAATTTCATTGTAATGAGTGAAGTGCAGGACAACGGTCAATGGGATGGCTTTGATGAGGTGATCCAACCCATTAATGGTGGCAGTGCCAGCATTACCGGGATTGAACTTGCCTGGGCGAAGACTTTCCAAAATGGCTTGCTGATCAATGCCAATGCCACTTTTACTGATTCTGATGATGAATTACCGAATCAGGCAGACACGGTGGGCAATCTGGCCATCGGATATGAGAACGATGTGCTAAGCGCACGCTTGACCTGGAGTCATCGCAGTGAGTCGTATCAATTTGATGATCAGGATGCCCCCGTCTATGAAGACACCCACAACCAGATGGACTTGAATGTGAAGTATTACTTCAACGACAACATGCATCTGTACCTGAATGGCGTGAACTTGAACGACGAGCCTCTGTACATCTATCACAACAGCAGTCGTTATGCTTATCAGTATGAAACTTACGGAAGAACCTGGGAAATCGGGTTTAGCTGGAACAGTTTCTAAGTTAATTGAGCGGGCCCCAACGGGGCCTGCGTCTCGCAAGGTTTGAACATTCTCATGTTATTGAATAATTTAAAAGTAAAGTTTGGGCTGCTGTGTTTGGGGTTGCTTAGTGCGACCTCTGTGCAGTCACTCGAATATCTTAGCCCATTAAAAAAACATCATTGGCTGGCTAGCGTGCCGCTAAAAGGTTTGCAAGTGCTGGATGCGCAACAGCAGGTAATCGCAGAATTTCCCGGTCGATATGAGCAAACGCAATCACTGTCTTTAGCTGACGGTAACGAGCTGGTGGTGGCAGTAAATCAAAATGCCAACAGTCTGGACATCCTTAACTGGAATGGCGAGCAGCTAACACTGTTACAGCGCCAATCAGAAGAGCTGCTGGCTCTGGAAGGCATGTGCTTATATCAGGAGCCTGTGAGTTCAGATATTCACGCCTTTTTATTGATGGAGCACACCGAAATACAGCAGCGCATCATCTATCACGCTGCGCAAAAGCAGGTGGTTAACCAGGCCGTAAGACAATTGCCTGCGCCCGATGCAGTAGTGGCTTGTGTTACCGATAGTCAGCGTGAAATTTTGTATTTTGCCGAAGAAAGTGTTGGCGTGTGGCAAATGAGCGCCCATCCTGAAAGTGAAAAAGGCCGCTCTGCGGTGAGCCTGTTACAGCCTTTCGGAAACCTTCAAGACAGTGTCGAATCCCTATCGTTGTTGCCAGATGGCACCCTGGCGATAGCGCAATTTGAGACGCAGTCGCTGGTGTTGCATCGCCCTGATGGCGATATCCAGGAGTTGACGGTAAAAGGCCTGACGGAAGCGCACGCCATACAGCACTTGGATAAACAAAAGCTGAAAGTATTACAGGGAGAGTCTATTGATGCATTGCACTCTGTTACCCTGGAGTTGCCATTGGAAGGTAAAACTGCGATTAGTAAATTTGCCCAAATCAGCGCTACGGCAGAAACCGATACTATGCAAAAGTATGGTGACGCAGCTGACGATCCCGCCATTTGGTTTAACTCGAAAGAGCCACAAAAGAGCCGGATATTGGGCACCGATAAAAAGCGCGGTTTGGCGGTCTATGACTTGCAAGGCAAGGAGCTGCAGTTCCTGGAAGTTGGCCGCATCAATAATGTGGACCTACGGGATGGTTTTAAATATCAGGATAAAGCCTGGACTTTAGCCACCGCCAGCCAGCGTGACAACAACAGTATTACACTATTTCTTATAGATGATATGGGTGTCGCCAGTACGGTTGGCGAAGTTGCTACCGATCTCGATGAGGTTTACGGCTTGTGTATGTATCAAGGCGAATCAGGGCATTATGTGTTTATCAACGATAAAGATGGTCGTTATCAGCAATATTTGATCCGCAGTGACTTAAGCGGTGAGTTAGTCAGGGAATTTAAACTCGGCGGCCAACCAGAAGGTTGTGTGGCTAACGATGCTACCCATGAATTGTTTGTTGGTGTCGAAGATGAAGGGATTTGGCTTACCTCTGCCAAAGCACAAACAACACAGCAGCCACAAAAAATCATCGCTGTGGGTGGTAACCTAAAAGATGATGTGGAAGGACTGGCTTTGTATCTGAAACAAGATGCCAACTATCTGGTGGTGTCCAGTCAGGGCAATAACAGTTATGCCTTGTATCAGGCGAAAGCGCCATTTGATTATGTAGATTCTTTCCAGATTGCGGCTAATGTAGCCCAAGGCATTGATGGCGCTTCGGAAACCGATGGTTTGGAAGTGTCCAGCCATAATTTCGGTGGGCAATACGCAGAAGGGATGTTGGTGGTGCAAGACGGGCGCAATGTTATGCCAGCACAACCTCAAAACTTCAAGATAGTGGCATTTAGCGACATTCTAGCTGGCCTCAAACTCTAATTTAACAAGGACCCACCATGAAACTGCAGCAATTCTCCGCTTCTCTCGATTTTCAATCATTACTAGAGCAGCGTTATTCCCGGCGTTCATTTATCAAGAGTGGTACGGCAGGGGCGGTTGCAGTTTCAATGGCGGGCTGTGGCGATGCAGTTAATTTGGTAGAGCAGACTGATATTAAGAACAGTGGTTGGCAGTTTGATGCGGTTAAACAAGGTCTGGATGCCCATTTAACCTTGCCCGAAGGATACGATTATCAGGTGCTGCTGCGTTGGGGGGACCCGCTTAGCCAACAAGCACCAGAGTTTGACCCCATGCAACAAACAGGGGAAAAGCAGGCAGAGCAGTTTGGCTTTAACAATGATTATGTGGGTTTTTTACCTTTGCCCCTAGGTTCGAAAAATAGTGAACATGGCCTGCTGACTATCAATCACGAGCATACTAAAGGCCGCATGATGCATGCGGGTATTACCTCAGATAGCCAGTTAAACCTGGAGCAAACCAAAGTGGATATTGCCGCCCATGGCTTGAGTGTAGTGGAGGTGAAATGCGAAGGTGAGAGTTGGCAGGTGGTTAAAGACTCAAGGTATACAAGGCGTATCACCCCTGATACGCCGATGGTATTGACTGGTGAAGCCGCAGGAGACACCTTGGCCAAAACACAGTTCAGTGCTGATGGCATTCAAACCCGAGGTACATACGGAAATTGCGCTGGTGGTTTAACGCCCTGGGGAACGGTGCTTACTGCGGAAGAGAACTTTGATAAGTATTTCAGCGGTGATATTGCTGCTCTGGCGCAAAAAGAAAATTTTAAGCGTTATGATTTTTCTGGTGAGCAGGAGAAAAGCTGGAGCAAATACTTCGAACGCTGGGATCTCAATAAGCACCCAAACGAAGCTTTTCATATGGGCTGGATCGTGGAGATTGACCCTTATGACCCCACCAGTACGCCTAAAAAGCTGACGGGTTTGGGACGTTTCAAACACGAAGGGGCGAATGTGACCATAGCGCCAGATGGTCGCGCAGTGGCATACAGCGGTGACGATGAAAAGTTTGAATATGTATATCGTTTTGTCAGTCGTGATAAATATCAGCCCGGAAACGATAAAGCCAGCCGGGCGCACAATATGCAGTTACTGGAAAACGGTACCTTATCGGTAGCGAAGTTTTCAGAAGACGGTGCATTAACCTGGTTGCCGCTGGAATTTGGCAAAGGTCCGCTCACCGTTGAGAATGGCTTCGGCTCCCAGGCTGAAGTGTTGTTCAATACGCGCAAAGCCGCTGATTTACTTGGGGCTACGCCAATGGACCGACCGGAAGATGTGGATATCAATCCGGTTTCTGGCAAGGTGTATGTGATGCTCACCAAAAACGATAGCCGCAAGCCGGATGAGTTAAACGGCCCTAATCCTCGTGCCTATAATAAAGCCGGACAAATTATCGAACTGATCCCGCCCGCTACCGCATCCGGAGAAGTCGATCACACAGCCGAAAAGTTTGCTTGGGAATTGTTTGTGCTGGCTGGGAATCCCGAAAGCGAGAACGAGCAGGCTGTTACCTTTTATCACCCCGACACCGATGAAAATGGCTGGTTTGCCTGCCCGGATAATTGTGCCTTCGACAATCAGGGAAATGTTTGGGTGACCACCGATGGTGCAGAGGATTTTGGCGTGGCAGATGGCGTTTGGAAGGTGGTAGCTGAAGGTTCAAAACGAGGTTATGCGCAGCGTTTCCTGCGCGCTCCCATTGGGGCTGAGGTGTGTGGTCCTTGTTTTACGCCAGATAATACTACCTTCTTTTGTGCTATCCAGCATCCGGGAGGCGACTCCAGTTTCGATGAACCCAATACCCGCTGGCCGGATTTTGACCCTGACATGCCACCAAGGCCGGCGTTGATAGCGGTAACAAGATCTTCATAGTACCACTGCCCTCCCGCTATGGTGGCTAAATGAGCCTGTAGCTAATGATTGGTGGAGGCGTCTGAACGGCGGTCATTCCAATAGAGCGCCGTGCGCCTTGATACAAGGCGCTGGCAAAATGTGTCTTCCTGAATTGCACCGTCCTTTGGCATTAGTATTGGAAAAATTGATGCCTTTTCTTTTAATCAATTAGTTACAGTAGACGGTAAGCTAATTAATTAAAAATATTTTTTGCCAGGTACAACCTTTTTAGTTATCAGAAGTATTAGTGGATAAGAAATAATATAACTAAAACGGATGATATCCATGACTAAGCACAGTTTTTTAAAAGGTTTAACTCTCAGCGCACTATTAACGTTTGGCCTTTGTAACGTTGCGCTGGCCAACAACAGCACTAAAGTTGAAGCGCTGAAAGATGCCTTATCTGGTGTCGGTATAACAGACCTTAGCGCTGAAAATTTAACGGCATTGCAGGTACATAAAATAACATTAGACGATGCCAGAGTTATAGCTGCAGCTTTTGACACCGACGTATCCCTGTCACACATTATCGCCTTCAAGATTGCGGGTATCGATGCTAAAGATGTAGCAGCATATCGCAATATGGGCTTAACCGTTGATACAACCGAATCCGTGCTGATGTACAAACACTTGCAGGTGGATCAAGTTTATGTGAATTGGTTCAACAGCCTTATGTTACCCGATTCAGATGAAGAAACACTTCTCGCATTTGCCGCCAAAAAACTGGATCGAGAAGACCTGGAGTCATATTTTGCGATGGGCTTTAAGGACTTAACTGCCCGTCATATCCTGGCATTACACCACTTTGAAATTACCGAAGAACAACTTAGTCCCTTCAGAAAACTGGGTCTTGCAATGGACCGGGCACAAGACGCCCTCAAGATTAAAATATTCCATCTTAGCGACAACATCATTGAGCGGTTTCAGGCTTTAGGTGTAAAAATCGACCACATTGATGAACTTGTGGCATTTCAATATCTGACGTTGGATTCGACGATGTTAAACAAAATAAAAGAGCTCGAGGTTTCAAGTTTTGATGCAAAAACGTTTTTCTATGACCATGTTTCAATTGAGCAACAGTTTAATGGTGAATTTTTTGAAACTTTTTACAGACTGATAATGAAACTACATAATGGCAGTTAAAAGGCGCTAAATCAGTCAGAAGTAAAACTCTGAGAAGCGCTGAGATTGCGAATTAGCTGATTAATAATAATGATAAAAGTATGCTTGAAGAAAAGCAGTTGATGCAGGAAATAAAAAATGGCGAGGTGAAGCTTGTGGGCGTTTTATTTGAACGTTACCACCTCCCCATTTTTAATTTCTTCCTGCGCCTCGGCGTATCAAAAAGTGCTGCGGAAGATCTGGTACAGGAAACCTTTATTCGTGTTATCAAGTACAGAGACAGCTACGATGATAAAGGTTCATTCTCGGCCTGGTGCTACAAAATTGCCAGAAATATAGTGTCGGATTATTTTAAGAAACCTGATAACTCGGTTGGATTTTGCGACTGGGATGATGACATTGCAGTAGGCTCCAGTCATGGTCAGGAGTCGGATTATCAAGAGCAACAATCCAGGTTTAAACTGGCTCTGAGTCAACTGTCTTTTGAGCATCGCGAGATTATCGTATTGAGCAGATATCAACAGCTTCCCTATCAAGAGATTGCCAGGTTGCTGGATTGCAATGTCAATACGCTCAAGGCTCGTATCAGGGCCGCAATTAACTCACTAAAGCGGCAATATGATGAATTGAGTGGAGATAACCATGGTTAAATCACATAAAAACGTCATCAATAAGGCATTTATTGAAGAGGCATGTGCTGAAAATGATGCTACATCGGCTGAAATGCAATTGCACGATGCATTTATGGAGGCATTTTTTGCTGAAAGTACTTTAGACGAAGAGGTACAACCAGGTACTCAGTTAAAACAAAGATTCTATCAAGAGTTGAGCAACTACCCGAAGACAGACAGTCATCAGGGGTTGATTGCGAAAATGAAGCGCATGTTGGGCAGTGTTGCTCAATTTTTCTCTACCACTAATGTGAATTTTGCGCCCCAATTACTGACCATTGTTATTGCGTTCACAAGCGGCGTGGTGGTGGATAGAGCGCTACAGGGGCCATCGGCAATAGACGCTGAGCAACAGTCCTTAAAAAATTTGTTGGTAGTGGCCTTGCTAAATCAATCGTCAGCTCCGGAGAGACTTACGGCCTTCAATTTTATAGATAGTAAGCTAAGTTATGATTCTGAGCTGACCGGGCATTTGATTGAGGTGTTGAAAAATGATGAATCTGATGGTGTTCGTCTCGCTGTGTTGAAGCACCTTGCGGGAGCGTTGCCTTATGCCAGAAAGGAACTTATTGAAGCCTTGCGTTACCAGAACAGCATACTGGTACAAATGACAATAATAAACGTGCTGATGCACCACAGCCCTCTTAGTGCAGAGGAAGCTAATAAGATAAGTGAAATGCAAAATATTGATGCGAATCTGTTAAATGACGCCATTATTTTGAAACGCGATAAACAGGTAAATGTAATATAGGTTTAATCATGAGAATTCTAACCCACGTTATCATGGCTTATGTTGTTTTATTTAGCTATTCAGTGACAGCATCTGAAGCTGATCTTTCGCATAGTCTGACACCTGCAACCAGCACATCACATTTTATCGTTAATCTTACGCGAGGGGATATTTCTATTGTCGGTTACGATGGCAATAGCATAAATATTACTGCTAATTTTCCAGAGCAAAAAAGTGATCGCACCAGTAGCTGGGAATCGATGTTTAATGTCAGGCAAAACAACAAGTTTATCGAGCTAAGTACAAAGAAAGACGAGGTTTTTTATTCCCTCGTCGTGAAAGTACCTCATCAAACACAATTGACGCTTCGCGCATTGGATGCAAAACAGCTTTCGATTGCCGGGCTAGAAAGCAATGTCGAGATAAGTGCAAAAACCGGATTGCTTCGAGTTAGTGATATTAAAGGTTCGGTTGTTGCCACAGTGAGTAATGGCAGAATCGTTGCAAATTTAACGCATTTCAAAAGAGAAAATATTTACTCTTTTACATTGGGTCAAGGAGATATCGATGTTAATATGAGTAAGTTTGCAGATGTATTACTGGAAATTATTAACCATCAAGGGCAGTTATCTTCTGATTTTGAAATCTCACCACTACAGAGTGTTGCACCGGGCAGCGTGAGTGAGAACACGTACTTTTCAACCAGTGGTGTTATAAATAAGGGGATTTCAAAGCTTATGTTGAACAGTTTTTATGGTGATATTAATTTAAATAAAATTTAAGGTTGAAAATCCTTTCTCTTTTAAATCTCTTACGCAACCAGCGATAATTAAATGTCGAATAAGTGGTAATAAATGTTTTATTTGGATTTGACTTGCTTCTTTATTTATTTTTGGGTGAAGGTCTATTTATTAGTCTGGCGATAAACTAATGGTAGTTAAAATGATCTATTGCGAATGATGCTAACGCTGACAGTGGCTTTACCTTCAGTGTGAACTGATTTATCTCAGCCATCTCCTTAGAGTTGGCTTCAGCGAGCAGTGAATGCAAGACGTCCTCACTGAATTTGCTAGAACCTCAGAGCGGTTTATGAAGGAAGTAAAAGAATCCTTCTCGAAGGACTTTCATCTGCAAACCTGTTTGGTAGTACACAAGGGGGTGTATGATTAGGAAGCCGGGCTAAGATTAAACCTCTTGCCCTGCCACCCAGGCGCTGCTCCAGGCCCATTGGAAATTATAGCCCCCAAGCCAACCTGTGACGTCCACTACTTCGCCGATAAAATAAAGGCCTTCTACATCTTTGGCCATCATGGTTTTACTGGACAGGTGTTTGGTATCCAGGCCACCCAGTGTCACCTCCGCAGTGCGGTAGCCTTCGGTGCCGTTAGGTTGTATTAACCACTGCTCAAAGGCCTGCGCTACTTGTTCCAGCTGTTTACCCTGGAACTGTTTTAAGGGTTTGTTGCTGAGCTTAAAGTAGGGGATGGCCGCTTGCACAAAACGTTTGGGGTACACTTGCGCCAGTGCGGTGGCCAGCTGCGCGTCTGGACTGCTTTGTTGTTTTTCCTTGAGCACTTCATGCAGATCGCCATTTGGATAGAGGTTAAATTCTACCCTTTGTCCCGGCTGCCAGAAGCTGGAGATTTGCAGTACGGCCGGGCCACTTAAGCCGCGGTGGGTAAACAGAATGTTCTCGTTAAAGCTGGTGTTATTACAGCTTGCACTGGCGTTAACGGAGATACCGGATAGATCCGCCAGCACCTGCTTGTCTTTGTCGTGCAGGGTAAAAGGCACCAGACCCGCACGAGTCGGCAAAACGCTCAAGCCAAATTGCTCTGCGATTTGATAGCCAAAGGGAGTGGCACCCAGTTTAGGCATACTCAGTCCGCCGGTAGCAATCACCAGGCTTTCGCACTGGTAAGGGCCATGGCTGGTATCCAGAATAAATCCACTCGCGGATTTCTCAATATGGCGAATCTCGCACTGCATCTGGTGTTTTACACTTGCCTTGTCGCATTCTGCCATCAGCATATTGACG
Source organism: Planctobacterium sp. AWM4_229 (assembly GCF_056160305.1). Classification (NCBI taxonomy): domain Bacteria; kingdom Pseudomonadati; phylum Pseudomonadota; class Gammaproteobacteria; order Alteromonadales; family Alteromonadaceae; genus Planctobacterium; species Planctobacterium sp. AWM4_229. Next base: position 99,263 of record NZ_JBSWWX010000004.1, read on the forward strand.
ATGTCTTTGGCGGAGTCATCACAAAACCACTGGCCGAGGGTTTTTTCGTGGTAGGCGATATTATATTTTTCCACCAGAGCCACAAAATCCCATTGGGTGTAGCGGCTTAATGCCGATTTGCAAAAGTGGGGATTGTTCGATAAGAAGTTTTCTGGCGATGCGTACATATTGGTGAAGTTACAGCGGCCTCCACCAGAGATTAAAATTTTGCGACCGGGCTTTTTGGCGTGATCCAATACCAACACGGAGCGACCGCGTTTACCTGCCTCAGCAGCACAAAACAAACCCGCAGCGCCTGCGCCAATGACTATCACATCTTGCTGTATCAAAGGAATCCCCTGTTGTAATCGCGGCGATTATACCGGGTCCAAAAAAAATTTGTCACACTTTGCCTGGTACTGGTGACTTTCAGTTGTAAACTACTTAAATCGGAGAGAAAAATGACTGAATTAGCGCAACAACAATTATTCGAAAACGTTCTCAAAGCACAGCAGGGAGATGTTTCGGCGTTTTCAACACTCGTGGCGCAAACACAGAACCTGGTGACCAGTACGGCGCTTGCTGTGGTGCATGATGTGCAGGCCAGTGAGGATATTGCGCAAAACACCTTTGTGGCGGTGTGGCAGCAACTACAAGAGCTGAAATCCCCTGACAGCTTTTTGCCCTGGATACGCCAGATCACCCGCAACAAAGCCAAGAATTATCTACGAGATAACAAGGTCACTCGTCATGAATTGCACGCTGAACTGGATGACGATGTGGTCAATGCTCAGCAGCAAGAAACAGATCTGAACAAGTTAGAAGCTGAGCAAATCAATCGCCTGGTGATGAATGTGGTGAGTGAGTTGCCCGCTGAAAGCCGCGATATTCTCATTCTTTATTATCGCGAACAGCAAAACAGTCGTCAGGTTGCGCGTTTATTGGATTTATCTGAAGCCAATGTGCGTCAAAAGTTAAGCCGCATTCGCAATGAAGTTAAAAAAGAGTTATTGGAAAGTGTGGGGGAATACCTGTTTTCCACCATTCCCACGGTGGGCTTTACCACTATGGTAACGTCGGCCATTACCACGAGTGTGCCGGCAGCCGCTGCCAGTGCGGCTTCCAGCAGTGCAGCCCAATCCAGCGGTGTGATGAAGCTGCTAGCACTTGGCGGTGGGGCACTTTTAGGTGGGTTGTTGGCCATCGTAGCGATATTTTTCGCTTCCTGGTTAACACAAAGAAAGCTTAGCGATGAACAACAAAAACAATTGATTAAAAAACACACGCGGGGACAAGCTCTTTGGGTTTTGTTGTGCAGTGTATTGTTTGCCCTGGCCTATTTAATTGACGATGGCTGGTTGGCTCCAGTGTCGGTTTATAGTGCTCTGGTTTTCGGACTATGGTGGCAGCAACGTTCTTTGATGAAGTTGATCAAAAACAAGGTAATTCAATGTAATTCGCAAAGTGCAGTCAGTGGCTGGTTGGGTTTGATATTGGGTGCCGGCGTCGGTTTTATTGCCATGCTCATTGGTTTGGTCAACAGTGGCCGGTTGGTATTTTAATGGAAGTTGGTGGGTACCAACTTCCATAACTAAAGGGCTGTTATAGCGCTGCAAGCACAGCTTCGGCGCTGCTCACTTCAAACTTGCCAGGCTCTTCCACGGCCAGATGCTTAACGACTTTGTCTTCCACTACCATGGCATAGCGCACACTTCGAATACCACCAAAAGCGCCGGTTTGTTTGGCTAGCCCTAGAGCATCGGAAAACGCGCCATCGCCGTCGGCCAGCATGGTGATGTGTTCAGCATTTGAGGCATTGCCCCAGGCTTCCATGACAAAACTGTCGTTAACTGAAATACAAATAATACTGTCTATACCTTTTGCCTTTAACGCATCGGCTTGCACCACAAAGCCGGGCAAATGGGCTTGCGAGCAGGTGGGAGTGAAAGCGCCGGGTACGGCAAACATCACCACTTTTTTACCGGCGAACAGGTCGTCGGTAGTGGGTTGTGAGGCTTCGCCCTTTTGACGCAGCATAAAGGTGTGTTGCGGTAAGGTATCGCCAACTTGAATCATAGTGTAATCCTTTTAAATGAGCCTAAAGGTAAGTTATGGGCAAAGTCTTTTAGTTCAATAGTTGTTTTGGGCCGTAATAGCGGCTCAGGATTTCCTGATACTGGCCGTTTTCTACAATGGCGTGCAAATGCAGACGAAAACGGGCGATGATCTCCGGGTCAACTTTTTTATTGAAGGCGAAGCAGGTTTGTGAATCGGCGACGGTATACACACTCTCAAAATCTTCCGGGTTGCGACCCGCATTATTGAGCATTTGACTGGCACCCAGCTCGTCATAAGCGATCATATGTATCCTGCCTTTGTCCATGAGTTCCAGATTGGGACGCATACTGGTATTACTCAATATGTTGAAAGGTTCATTGAGGATGGACAACAGCGCCTGCTCACTGACATCCGAACGCACCGTGCCAATGGTGTAGTGTTGCAGATCATCAATTGAATTAATCTGGATCTTACTACTTTTTTTGGCCAGCAAAATATAGTGGGTGTCTACGATAGGGCAGGCCCACTGGAATAATGACTCGCGGGATGGAATGCGAGCAACGGCAAACAATACAAAGTCCGGACGGTTCTTTAATTCAAAATAGGCTCTTGCCCATGGGTATAACACAATCTCCGGCTCACTAGTGATGCCCTCTCTCTGCCATATCAAGTTTAATAAGTCGATAGAGATACCCTTGAACATGCCCTGCTCAAAATAGTTCATTGGGGCGTAATCTTCAGTAGCCAGTTGCAAATCAAGGAAGTTTGAGCGCTCTGCAAGGGTTGGAGAAGCGATACAGCACAACATCACCACGATGGTAAGTTGTTTAATTGATGTTGCTAAGCGCGATTTCATAGAGTGAACGATAAAATTGACGATCTAATTTAAGTATAGTCAGAAATCACGGATTTCTGGCGTTACGTGATAAATAATACAGAGCTCAAAGTTTGGAGTAATAATTGAATCGGTAGTTTAAGTGCGAGTTTTTGTACTAGAATGTGAAAAAAATGGTGAGCAGCTACTTTGAGACTGGCTTAAGACTATGACCACGTTAATGTCCTTTATTTATGCGAGCAAGGTAACACCTGGCTTTCAGGATTCCCTGGAAATCAATAAGATTCTGAAAACGGCTCGCAAAAATAATGAAGCTAAGCAGATCACAGGTTTGTTGCTGTGCAACCTGCACTACTTCCTACAGATTTTGGAGGGACCAGAAGCAGAACTTACAACTCTTTATAAAGCGATTGCGCAAGACTCTCGTCACCAAGATGTCACTAAAATCTCTGAGTCGGAGGTTGCGTCGCGACAGTTTCCGAATTGGCAGATGGGATTTTATCTTTTTTCTGAGCAGGAAAAGGACGCGTTACCAAGAGATTGGAGGCAATTGGACTTTGCGCAAACACAAACTATTTTCACTCATGTTCTGCATTCTCATGAGGGCGCGAATAATAGCTTTTATAGCCTATAAAGATGTTTTGTTTCAGGCGTTTGTAAGATACACATCAAAGCGATGTTTCTTGCTTTTGATTTGCATCGAAGGTGTCTCACCCGCTAGAAACGGCGCATAGTCTGGACGTTTCACTACTACCCGCTTTTTGGCCAATGCTCGCGCGGGTGCTAATAAGCCATCAGCATCTTCATCGTGTCCTAAAAGCTGTTGGAACAGGCGCATTTCCTTTTTCACCAGGGCGGACTTTTTCTTGTGGGGAAACATGGGATCAAGGTAAATCACATCGGGTTTTGCTTCATGCCACTCAGTGAGTAAGGTTTGAGCTTGTCCCGGTTTGAATTGCAGGCGTTGAGCAAATTCTGACCCCAATTGTCCAGATGCCTCTGCTCTGCGCAATCCATTCTGTAATAAAGCTGCTACCACGGGCGAGCGTTCTAACATGGTTACCTGCGCGCCTAAGGTCATCAGCATAAAGCTATCGCGTCCTAATCCGGCGGTTGCATCAATAATGTGAGTGTCAGTGTTGCCTTTAAGCCCTGCGGCTTTGGCAATGGCTTCATTTTTGATGCTGCTACGACTGGCTCTATAGGCGATGGCATCAGCAGTAAAGTCCACAATCACGGCACCCACTTTAGGTTGGGAGAAGTCCTTTAGGCCCAATACATCATTTTCGAAAACCAGTGCCAGACCATCAGGAGTTGAATCGACAATGCTGAAATCGGTACTTTGCAAGTAATCTGGCAGCGTTTCGGCATGGGTATACAAAGGGATAATCATGATGTTTTTATGCCCCTTCCAGGTCGAACTTCAGTTCGACACGGTTGTTTAGGTTTTGTTTGGAGGCTTGGTCCAGGTCTGTTGTCCGGCTGGCCGATGTTATGCTCCCGGCAACATCGACATTCACTACTTCCCTGTAGCTCAAGCCGAACCTACAGAGAAGTGATTGTAGGTTGAAATTTAGTTCGACGCGGTTGTTTGGATTTACCGCATGTGTTTGGTTATGCATTGCCGTATTTCTCGCGGTAAGGTAGCCAGCGATTGATGATGGCGTTGGCATTGGCCGGGTGATGTTGCCATAAATGAGTTGCGATTTTTTGTACCTGCGGGATGAGCCAGGCATCGCGTACCAGATCGGCGATTTTCATATTAGCCAGGCCGGTTTGTTTGGTTCCCAGTAGCTCACCTGGACCGCGTATTTCCAGGTCTTTTTGGGCAATCACGAAACCATCATTACTCTCTCTGAGTACACCTAAGCGCTGCTGCGCGGTTTTTGAAAGTGGGCTGGAGTACATCAGCACACAGTGGCTTTCCACACCGCCTCGACCTACGCGCCCTCGCAGCTGATGCAACTGTGCCAGGCCTAATCGTTCCGCGTTTTCTATTACCATTAAACTGGCATTGGGTACATCAACACCCACTTCGATAACCGTCGTTGCCACTAACAGGTCTAGCTCACCTTGTTTAAAGGCTTGCATCAGTGCTTGTTTTTCATCGGGTTTTAGACGCCCGTGCACCAGGCCGATTTTTAAATCCGGTAACGCGGTTTGCAAAATCACTTTGGTATCTTCGGCTGCCTGGCATTGCAGCGTTTCTGATTCTTCTATCAGGGTGCATACCCAGTACACCTGGCGTTTTTGCTCGTGACACACAGAACGAATACGGTCGATGATATCACCGCGACGGGAATCGGGCAGTACCACGGTTTTCACTGGCGTTCTGCCCGGCGGTAATTCGTCAATGATGGAGGTTTCTAAATCGGCGTAGGCGGTCATGGCCAGGGTACGAGGGATCGGAGTGGCCGTCATAATAAGCTGGTGGGGGAAATAGCCATACACTTCCCCTTTTTCCCGTAGCGCCAAGCGCTGATGTACGCCAAAACGGTGTTGCTCGTCCACAATTACCAGTGCCAGTTTTTGATAAACCACTTGCTCCTGGAAAAGCGCGTGAGTGCCCACTATCAATTGCGCACTCCCATCAGCAATACTTTGCAGGGCTTGATTCTTTTCTTTGCTTTTTAGTTTACTGGCCAGCCAGGCACAAGAGATACCTAACGGTTCAAACCAATTGCTGAAGTTAATAAAATGCTGTTCAGCAAGGATTTCGGTAGGTGCCATCAGGGCCACCTGCAATCCCTGCTCGATGGCATGTAATGCCGCGATAGCCGCTACCAAGGTTTTCCCGGAACCGACATCACCTTGCACCAGGCGCATCATGGGGCGACTATGTTTCATATCTTGCTCAATGTCTGCACTTACTCGCTGCTGCGCCCCTGTTGGCGAGAAAGGCAGATTACCCAAAAAAGTGGGCAGCAATTTTTCAGACTTGTCGATACTCACAGCCGGGTCCGCCTGAGTCTGATGTTTCACTTTCAACACGCTTAAATGGTGTGCCAACAGCTCTTCAAGAATAAGTCGCTCTTGCGCTGGGTGTTTACCTTCCAGTAATTCGGTAACGGCAATGTCAGGTGTCGGACGATGGGTGGTTTGCAACGCCGTCTTCATACTCAGCTGTTTGGGATACAGCCCTTCAGGTAATAACTCTGCCAGTCCGCCTTTATCAAGTAGTTTTAATGCCTCATCGGTCAGGTTTCGCAAAGTGAGTTGCTTTACGCCTTCTGTGGTGGGGTACACAGGGGTGAGCGTTTCCTCCACATTGTTCTCAGACTCGGGTGTCAGAATTCGATATTCGGGGTGCACAATCTCTAAACCGTGCTTGCCGGGACGCGCTTCTCCAAAACAGCGCAATAGTGTGCCTTCAGTCATGTTTTTGGCTTGCGCTGCGGAAAAATAGAAGAAGCGCAGTGTTATGGAGCCGGTTTGGTCAGCCACAGTGACCACCAGTGTGCGTTTACGGCCATAGCTGATGTTGGCTCGTTTCACTTCCGCTATAAATGCCGCGGATACACCGGGCTTAAGCTCAGTAACGGGATAAATTCGGGTGCGGTCTTCATAGCGCAGCGGCAGGTGAAACAGCACATCCTGGACTGTTTTAAGCCCCAAAGCGGCAAGTTTTTCGGCAACTTTTGCACCAACACCTTTTAGCTCTGAAACGGGTTTTACCGAAAGCGATTGCATTAGAAGAGTGACGACTCCGGGCTTTAATACTTGATGTTAAGTGTCTAATAATACTGAATAAAAAACCAGTTGTTTGTTAAAAAAAGGATTCCAGGCCAAACTGATTAAGTCTCTTAATTAGCTATTGGAAAAAAATGGTGCCTCAAACAGTGGCAATTCTTGTGGTCCTGCTAAAAGCAAGTGTGTTGAGCTTTGCGTTCTGGACTAGTGCTGCATTCGCATTTGTGGAGCCATCAAACAGTCGTGGCAACAGCTTGGAATTTGAAAACAAGGCCATGACATTGCCCTCAGTAGTGAAGGATGTTTTTTGGATTACCGAAGATTATCCCCCTTTCCATTATCAAGAGGGGAAACGCAAAAAAGGCATCGCCATTGATATCTTGAACGAAATTTTCCGCCGCAATGAAGTCTCTTTTAAAAGCGATAAACAAATCTATGTATTTCCTTGGGCTCGTGCCGTAAAAGAAATAAGTAATAATGCCAATGCGGCATTATTAACCATGGCCTATACGCCTGAACGGGATAATCTCTTCGCCCTCAGTGCACCGCTCTTTGACGAGCAAATCGCCTTAATTTCTCTGGCAGACAACCCACTGACGTTTAAAGACATCAATGAAATCGAAGATTATATTGTCGGGGTGGTGAGAGATGATATTGGTGAGCGATTGCTTAAAGACATGGGGCCAGATGAGTTACATTTGGTTCATGTGTTGAGTTCTAAAGAACTGGTACAAATGCTCATTAAAAGGCGGGTTGATGCTATCGCCTATTCAGTGGATATCATTCGCTACCAGCTACAACAGCTCTCTGAAGTTCAGCAAGGCTTGAAAATACATATGACGCTGGCAGAGCTACCCACCAGTATCGCTTTTAATAAACAAGTGGAACCAAGTTTACTGCAGGCTATCAACGGAGCCATCAATACGTTAAAGCATGATGGCACCATTGAACGCATTATGAGCCAATCAGACAAGTAGTTTTATCTAAAGAGCCAGTGTTTTAGCTGCCAGATAGAGTAGTTCAGGTGAAACACGCACTCTGAAGTTGGGATTCACGTAATTAAAATGCACTAAGCCTTCTGTATCGGCGATATACACCGCAGGAACCGGCAGCGCCACTTTACTGGTGCCATCCAAGGTTACAAATTCAATGCCCATTTTGTTGCGGTAGCGCTTGGCGGTTTTGTCCGCAAGGAAAAAGCCAATGCCAAACTCACTGCTCACTTCGAAATTTTTGTCGGAATACAATTTAACTTTGAAGTCGGTTTCAAATGCGGTGTCTTTCAGTTTTGCCGGTGAATCGGGTGAAATCGCAATCAGCTGATAACCCAGAGCCATAATCTGTTGTTCAACCTGTTTGAGACCTGCTAATTGGGCACTGCAGTATGGACACCAGCCACCGCGATAAAAAATTAATACTGTAGGTTGTTGGCTCACCAGGGATTTAAGGGAAACAGGCTTGTCATCCAGATCATACAGGGTGGCATCGGGGATCACTTGCCCATTCAATACCGGGCGTACATCGTCAGCTGTGGCGGCTATTTTATTAATATCCGTGGCGGAAGCTGTGCAGTGCAGTAAAGTTAAAAAAGCCAGAGTCAGTAATTTTTTCATGAATTTACTTCTTGTTACATTTGGTAACCAGCTTTGACCTGCTAAAGGCCAGATATCTTTCAGTGGTTTACTGTGATTGACTGTAAATCAGTCATTTTTCACTTATTCGCACGAAAAGCGCTCAATTAAACGCGTTGTCGGGGAAATGTCGGCATGATTTCGTCACTGACAGGGGTAGAATCAGGGCAAAGTCATCATCAGTGATCACAACTAATGCAGTGCAAAATACTCAAGCAACTTCGTCTTTCCAAACACTTTTCTCAAGAGCAATTGGCAGAGATGTCCGGGCTCAACGTAAGAACGATCCAGCGCATTGAGAGTGGCCAAAATGCCAGTTTAGAATCTATGAAGTGTTTGGCTGCAGCTTTGGATGTGAGTATTGAAACTCTGCAACAGGAGACCCTGATAATGAACAAGCATGATGACAACTGGCAACGCTTACCCGTTTTTCTAAAACTCTGGTTTATCTTTAACTTTTTACAACCTCAGCCAAAACGCGGCACTGCCGTAAGGGTGGTGTGGCTTTGCCACCTTACAGGTTTTGCATTTTGTGCCTTGGGGTTTTGGTTTGAAGCCGCCTTGGTGGGAGGCTTGTTGATGTTGACCAGCGCCTATCTATTTAGCTTGTTAAAGTGGCAAGGGGATAAATACGGGATTTGGTATGACGCGCCTATAGATTAGAAAACAGGTCGTCTTTGGGGGCGGAGCTGTCTGTTTCCGTTTGCGTAATTGCACTATCCTTGCTTATTTGCATTTGTCGCCACCAGTCATCGCTGGCTATGACTTCACCCGCGTCGTCTAATTTCGGCAAAGGCAGGTTCTTTGCCAGGCACTGGGTAAAAAGTGCAGGGTGGCAACCTTCAAACAACAGGGCGTTTAGATCTTCATCTGAGATACTGACTTTGTCGTAAAGCCCCGCTTGTTGTCGTTGATGCTGTGCTTCATAAAGAATTAAACCGGCAGCGACGGCAACATTGAGAGACTGCACCATGCCCATCATAGGGATGATGATTTCGTGATCCGCCAGGGCAATGGCTTCGTCACTGGCCCCGTATTTTTCCTGTCCCAGTATAATGGCTGTGGGGCGGGTGTAATCCAGCTGTCGAAAGTCCACAGATTTATCCGACAAGTTGGTCACCAACACCTGCATATCTTGTTGTTTAAAATACTGGTGGGCGGCTTTTATACTGCTGTGTTTGCGGTGCTTTAACCAGCGCTGCGTGCCCATAGCCGTGCCGCGTCGAAAATAGGTGTGTTCGTTCCAGACGATATTGGCTTCGTGAATGCCCACCGCGTCGCAACTGCGCAAAATCGCAGAGACATTTTGTGGCTTGTGCACATGCTCCATGCAAACCGTAAGGTCGGTTTGGCGCTTTTGCAAAACCGACTTAATGCGTTGGTATCGTTCCTTGAACATCGGGCTTTGAGCGGTGTTTTAGTCCACTAACTCCAACACCCCATCAATTTCAATTTGCGAACCTTTTGGCAAACCCGCCACTTCGATGGCTGCGCGGGCCGGATAGGGCTGTTCAAAATGCTGGCTCATGATCTCGTTGACGATGGCAAACTTGCCCAGATCCGTCAGGAATATATTCACTTTAGCCATTTGCTGCAAACTACCGCCTGCGGCTTCACAAACGGCGGTCAGGTTTTTAAACACTTGTTGTGCTTGCTCGGCGAAGTCCTCCGACACCATCTCCATGGTTTCTGGAACCAGTGGAATTTGGCCGGAAAGGTATACTGTAGTGCCAACTTTAATGGCTTGGCTGTAGGTACCAATCGCTTTGGGGGCCTTATCTGTATGGATAATCTCTCTGGACATGGTGAATTCTCTTAATTAATGCTTTTAGTTTTGCTGTGTCTTGATACCGATTGTACTTCTGGCATGTTGCGTATTTTGCGCAAAATGGTGGCCAGGTGGATACGGTCACGGCAGGTGAGTTCAAGATCGATGTAGTAGATATTGCTTTCTTTTTCTTCGGTTTGCAGACTAATAATATTGGAATCTGTTGACGAAACCGTGTTGGTGAGGGTTGCTAAGGTGCCCTGACGGTTTACCAGTTCAATGCGTACTGAGGCTTTAAATTCGCCACTGGTATTGTCTTCCCACTGCATGGGGAGTACCCGCTGTGGCTCTTCTTTGCGCAGCTTGCGGATATTCCGACACCCTATTTGATGGATTAAAATGCCTTTACCGGGGCTAAGTACTGCCAAGATTTCATCGCCGGGAATGGGGTGACAGCAAGGTGAATAACTCACTAACAAGCCTTCGGTGCCCTTAATGGCGATATTCTTGTTTTTGTCGGAAAGCATGTCGCTATCCTGGGAATCACCAATCAATCGTCGTGCAATAATGGCACTGAGTTCGTTACCCAAGCCAATGTCTTCCAATAATGAGGTAAAGTCTTGATGCTGGGTTTCCTGGACAACTCGGTTTTTGTCTTCTTCCGGGATGTCATCAAGGCGAATTTTACCCAGCGCGTGGCGAAGTAATCGGTTACCCATTTGAATGGCTTCTTCGGCGTGCTGGCGCTTGAGGAAGTGACGTATTTGGGTTCTGGCTTTTGCGGTGACTACGAAGTTCAACCAGTTGGCATTGGGGTTAGCACGAGGCGAGGTGATGATCTCAATGGTTTGGCCGTTTTGTAAGGGCTTATTCAAGGAATAGGTTTTGCGATCCACCCGCACGCCTACACAAGAGTTGCCCACATCGGTATGTACTGCATAGGCAAAGTCCACCGCGGTGGCCTGCATAGGCAGCTCTATTATTCGCCCGTCTGGTGTAAACACGTAAATTTCATCCGGGAATAAATCGGCTTTGACGTGCTCGATAAATTCAAAGGAGCTACTGGCGCTTTGCTGTAACTCTAATAGCGATTGCATCCACTTTCGGGCGCGAGTTTGTGCCGTGCTGCGAGTGGCTTTACTTTCATCTTTATACATCCAGTGGGCTGCAACGCCCTTATCGGCCATCTCGTCCATATCGTGGGTGCGGATTTGTATTTCCACCGGGATACCATGAGGTCCGATTAACGAGGTGTGTAGTGATTGATAGCCATTGGTACGTGGGATCGCCACATAATCCTTAAAGCGGTTTTCAATGGGCTTGTACAAACCATGCATACAGCCTAAAACCCGATAACAATCATCCACTGTACTGACAATCACCCTAAACGCATAAATGTCCATGATCTGATTAAACATCAGCTCTTTGTTTTTCATTTTGCGATAGATGGAGTAAAGGTGCTTTTCCCGACCTGAAACATCTGCACTGATTTGCTTCTCTTCCAGGCGACTGATGATTTCCTGCCGGGTATTTTCGATAATTTCCCGGCGATTGCCACGGGCCTGTTTAACTGCTGACTGCAAGGCGCGATAGCGCATCGGGTACATGGCGTGGAAGCCGAGATCTTCCAACTCGTTCTTAATTTCGTGAATACCCAGGCGATTGGCAATAGGAACGTAAATCTCCAGAGTTTCTCTGGCAATGCGGCGTCTCTTATCCGGGCGCAGTGCACCTAATGTGCGCATGTTATGGGTGCGGTCAGCCAGCTTGATCAAGATGATGCGAATATCTTCTACCATCGCCATCATCATTTTGCGAAAATTTTCTGCCTGAGCTTCTTCTTTGCTGCTGAACTTAAATTTGTCTAGCTTGGATACCCCTTCCACTAGCTCAGCTACGGTTTCGCCAAATTGCTCCGACAAGCTTTGTTTGTCGTGATGGGTGTCTTCTATTACATCGTGCAGCAATGCCCCCATCAAGGTTTCGTGATCCATGTGCATATCAGCAAGAATGCCAGTCACGGCGACGGGATGGGTAATGTATGGATCACCACTGGAGCGTTGCTGGCCATCGTGGGCGTCACGGGCAGCAATATAAGCCTTCTCTACCAGCTCAACCTCATCGAGTGGCAGATAATTGGCAACTTTTTGTTTTAAACCCTCGAATAAATACAACTGAGCGCAATTTAGTTATGGAACATAAACACAGAATACGAGGATTTTTGCAGGATGCAAATACTTCTTGGAAATGGACTAAATGCTGTACAGTGACAGCATTTAGTCAGAGATAACAGGCGCTTAAGGCTGCTCAGAAAGAATACTGGCAACAGAAGCGAACTCTGCCTGCTCGGCTTCTTGTTGCTCCTGAATTTCAGCTTGGTCCATCGCGTCTGAGTCAATCAGACCTTTTTCGATTTCCCGCAGAGCCAATACGGTTGGCTTGTCGTTGCCTGAAGGTACCAAAGGCTCTTTACCCTCAGTGGCCAATTGGCGCGCACGACGAGCGGCAACCAAAACCAGGTCAAAACGACTTCCTACTTTATCTACTGCATCTTCAACAGTTACACGTGCCATCGGTTTCTCCGTGTGGGCCGTATTGTTGTAATACGGACATATTCAAATCTTGTTTTTCAAAAGCCTGTTCAACGAATTCAGCTTTTGAAAAAGGCTGCGTAGTTTACTGGCTTGGCGGGCTTTTGCCAAGCGTAAAGCTCATTTGTTAAGCAATTTTTTAGCTATTTTCATCCAGTAATGAAGAAAACAAGTCTTCGTAGCGAATAACTTGCTTTTCTTTGCGCAAGCGGTTGGCACAAACAATGGCTTCCAGCTCCGCCAAGGCGACATCAAATTTATCGTTCACGATAATATAATCGAACTCACTGTAGTGGGAAATCTCGGACACCGCTTTGGCCATGCGCTTTTCGATAACTTCGTCGGAATCCTGGCCTCGCGCTTTAAGGCGGTTACGCAACTCCTCGCGGGAAGGTGGCGCGATAAAAATCGTCTTGGTATCTGGCAAAAGCGCTTTTACCTGACGCGCTCCTTGCCATTCAATGTCTAAAAATACATCCACACCATGCTGCAAGGTTTCAGTGATATTGCGTTTTGCTGTGCCGTAGTAATTGTCAAAGGCTTGGGCCCACTCAAAAAAGGCTTCTTCTTCAATCAGTTGTTTAAAAGTTTCAGTGCTGACGAAGTGATAGTGTTTACCATCTTGTTCACCGGGACGAGGGTTTCTGGTGGTGTGGGATACTGATACCTGTACCGGGTGGCGCTCATCGGCGTGATTCTCTAAAAAGGCTTTAATGAGGCTGGATTTTCCTGCACCGGAAGGGGCCGCAACGATGTATAAATTTCCTGGAGTATTAGACATAGGTCGTATTTTCTTAAAAAAATCGGGTTTGAGACTGGTCACAGGCGCGCAATCTTAGCATAATTTGCAACGCAGTTCTGCTGTGCGTATCTTAGATGACGCAACGGTGTAACACTTAATAATAACAATAAAGCGCCAAAAAGCAGAAATAGAAATATCATGCCCGGTACGCGTAACAAGGAAAATACTATGTCTAACGAGCTATTGCCTTATGTAGAGGTTAACCCATCCAAGACCGCAGATGCCGTCGTCATCTGGTTACACGGACTCGGCGATTCAGGCAATGGCTTTGCCCCTATTGTTCCACAATTGGGGTTACCCGAAGACATGGCGGTACGCTTCGTATTTCCTCATGCCCCCATTATTCCCGTCACCATTAATAACGGCATGGAAATGCGCGCCTGGTATGACATCAAAACCCTTTCTTTTGAAGACAGGGCTGACATGGAAGGGGTGAAGCGTTCAGCAGCGCAAGTCGAGCAGCTTTTGCAGCGCGAGATTGCCAATGGCATCCCTCCTGAGCGCATCGTCTTAGCCGGTTTTTCACAAGGCGGTGTGATCTCCTATTACGTGGCCTTGCGTCAAACACAGAAACTCGCGGGTGTGCTAACACTGTCTACTTACATGTGTGATGCCGATCAGACCCGCCAAGACTGGCAAGATAGCAACAAAGACACTCCGTTTTTCGCTTCCCATGGTGCATACGATGAGATGGTACCCATTGCGCTGGGTAAATCGGCGTACATGAATCTCAAAGAGGCTGGGTTCAACGCCCGCTGGGAACAATACCCCATGCAGCACAATGTGCACATGCAGCAGTTGCAGGAAATTGCCAGTTGGCTGCAGGACGTGTTGAGCTAAACAAGCACATCAAATAAAATTACAAAAGGTAAACTTTATTCCCTTTTGGGATGCTGCTAAACTGAGTTTTAATTAAAACTCTGGAGTGGCATTGTCATGCGTTTTTTGAGCAAGCTTATCATCGCCGTATTGCTGTTGAACCTTTTTGAGTTTTTCTTAGGGTTGCAACTGTGGTTCGATTATCGCAACTTTTTTTCAGTGGATACGCTGTGGTTTTTCGCAGGTTTTGCGGTTGCCTGGGGAGTGGCGTTGTTACTGCTGAGATTGTTTGATGCAATGCGCCATCATCAACGCGCTACGTTGCAATAAGGGCCGATCAGGTTTGATCGGCCAATATTAGATAAATACTTAGTGTCTGAAATGACGCATGCCGGTAAATACCATGGCGATGCCATGTTCATCGGCAGCTGCGATAACTTCCTCATCACGCATCGAACCACCGGGTTGAATAACCGCTTTAATGCCCGCTTCAGCAGCGGCATCGATACCGTCACGGAATGGGAAGAAGGCGTCAGACGCCATAACCGAACCCGCCACCTGCAAGTTCTCATCGGCCGCTTTGATTCCGGCAATTTTCGCGGAATAAACGCGACTCATTTGGCCTGCGCCCACACCAATGGTCATCTTGTCTTTGCAGTACACAATGGCATTCGATTTGACATATTTCGCCACTTTCCAGGCGAATAACAGATCGTCTAGTTGCTCTTCTGAAGGTTGTACTTTAGATACCACTTTCAAGTCGTCTTTTTCCACCATGCCAAAGTCGCGCTCTTGCACCAATAGACCGCCATTAACGCGCTTGATGTCGTGCTCATCAGTAAGCTGACCTTGCCATTCGCCGCATTCCAGGACACGTACGTTTTGTTTGGCCGCAAGCACCGCTTTGGCCTCTTCAGATACCACTGGTGCGATGATCACTTCCACAAACTGACGGTCGATAATGGCTTGAGCCGTATCTTTATCTAAGGTTTTGTTAAAAGCAATAATGCCGCCAAAGGCCGAAGTAGGATCGGTCTTAAAGGCACGATCATAAGCTTCAAGAATGTTGTCACCCAAAGCAACGCCGCAAGGGTTAGCGTGTTTTACAATGACACAAGCTGGTTGCTCGAATTCTTTAACGCACTCTAACGCGGCATCGGTATCAGCGATGTTGTTGTAGGACAATTCTTTGCCTTGTAACTGTGTAGCTGTAGATACTGAGGCTTCCTGAATATCGCTCTCAACATAAAAAGCCGCTTCCTGGTGGCTGTTTTCGCCGTAACGCAAGTCCTGCTTTTTGATGAATTGCTGGTTGAAGGTACGCGGGAACTGAGTGGTGCTATCTTCACCGTAGACAGTGGTTCCGAAATAGTTGGCAATCATGCCATCGTACTGTGCTGTGTGTTCAAAGGCGGCAATCGCCAAATCAAAACGGGTGTTATAGCTCAGCGAACCTTGGTTGCTGTCCATTTCTTCGATGATGGCGTCGTAGCGGTTGGCATTCACCACAATCGCCACATCGTTATGGTTTTTCGCCGCAGCACGCACCATTGTCGGGCCACCGATATCGATGTTCTCAATAGCGTCTTCCAAAGTGCAATCATCACTAGCGACGGTTTGCGCGAAGGGGTAAAGATTCACTACCACCATATCAATAGCATCGATACCGTGTTCTTGCATCACGCCTTCATCCTGACCACGACGGCCCAGGATGCCGCCATGAACTTTGGGATGCAGGGTTTTTACCCGGCCAGCCATAATTTCTGGATGGCCAGTGTATTCAGAGACTTCAGTGACGCTGAGGCCATTCTCGGCCAACAGCTTTGCCGTGCCGCCAGTGGATAAAATAGCAACATTGCGCTCTGCCAGCGCTTTAGCAAATTCAACGATGCCGGTTTTGTCAGAAACGCTCAACAGGGCGCGACGAATAGGTTTAGGTGTTTCCATGTAAACAGCTACCTTAATGACTGAGTTGTGGTTGACTAAATAGTCAGGAATCTTAGGGGGAAAACTAAAAGAGCACCCTGAGGTGCTCTTTTTAAAATAGTATAGTCAATACGACTTAGTTCATGCCGTATTGCTTTAACTTTTTGCGCAGAGTACCACGGTTGATACCCATCATTAACGCAGCGCGAGTTTGGTTACCGCGAGTATAAGTCATGATCTCTTCTAACAGAGGTGCTTCAACTTCAGCCAATACCAAATCGTACAAGTTGTCGATGTCGGTGTTGTCTAATTGCTTAAGATACTTGTTAACAGCCTGTTTTACTGAATCACGCAAAGGCTTTTGAGCCTGTGTTTGAGAAGGCGTAGTTACTGTAGTTGTAAATGGAGATGTAACGTTTTGATCGAACATATACCGTCTTGCTCTTTTCCTGGTTAGTTTATGCTGCCGTTGCTGCAACCGAAGCGCTTTCTGCTTCTGACTGTGCAATCGCCAACTCTTCAAAAAATGCCTGCAATGCCTCTATTTGATGATTTGCGTCATCAATGGCATTGAAAGCCCGGCGGAATGATTTGGAATCATGCTCCGCTAAATACCAGCCCACATGTTTGCGGGCAATTCTTGCTCCCATGAGTTCACCGTAAAACTGGTGAACATTTTGGATATGCTCAATGAGCACATCCCTCACTTCGGACAGTGCAGGCGCGGGAAGTTGTTTGCCTGTCGCGAGGTAATGATTAATCGCTTCGAATATCCAGGGGTTACCCTGAGCGCCGCGACCGATCATCACACCGTCTGCCCCGGTGTAATCCAGTACGTATTTGGCTTTCTCCGGTGTGGTAATGTCGCCATTGGCCACCACGGGAATGGAAATTTCCTGCTTTACTGCTTTGATGGTGTCGTACTCTGCTTCACCTTTGTACATGCAAGCCTTCGTTCGACCGTGCACCGCCAGTGATTGAATGCCATTGCGCTCGGCAATTTTGGCTATTTCAACAGCATTTCGATTTTCAGTGTTCCAACCCGTGCGAATTTTCAGGGTTACAGGCACCGAAACGGCTGAAACCACAGCCGCGATAATGTCTTCCACCAGTTCGGGATATTGCAGTAATGCGGAACCCGCCAGTTTTTTGTTTACTTTTTTGGCCGGGCAGCCCATGTTGATATCGATGATCTGCGCGCCGTTTTGCACATTAAACTGTGCCGCTTGTGCCATCAGGTGGGGTTCGGAGCCAGCGATTTGCACTGAGCGTATTCCCGTTTCACCGTCGTGGTTCATGCGTTGTTGAGACTTTTGCGATTTCCACACTTCAGGATTACTGGACAACATTTCTGATACCACTAATCCGGCGCCTAAACGATGACATAGTTGTCTGAAGGGCCTGTCTGTTACGCCAGCCATCGGGGCAAGTAACACATTATTTTGCAGTTTATATTGTGCTATTTGCATTCCGGACTCGTGTACAAAATTGTGTAAAAAACACCCAAGTTCTCAAAAGGGCGCTAAGTGTACGGACTTTTTTCGCGTTTGAAAAGGCTAGATTTTAAACAAATTGTACTTTTTTTTGACGTCAACAGGGTTGACATCAAATTTTATCGTTTTTTACCGCTCAATCTCGACCATTCATCCAGAAATTGCGGTTCATCCATATCAAAAAATTCGCCGTACAAGGTGTTTAATTCAGCGGCCTGGCTCTCCAGAATACCGGATAGCACCAGTTGCCCACCTTGCTTGCATTGGCCAGCAATTAGCTCCCTTAACTCGCGTAGTGGTCCGGCCAGAATGTTAGCCAGTACCAGATCTACCGGCTCGTCAGGTTGCTGCTCTGGCAGGTAGAGTTCGAAGTCGTTTTCACAATCATTGCGCCGGGCATTTTCCTGAGTGGCCTCTAAGGCCTGCGGATCAATATCCACGCCAATAACGCGCTTGGCACCCAGCTTGACGGCGGCAATTCCCAAAATGCCGGAGCCGCAACCGAAATCCAGTACGGTTTTATCTGCCAGCTCTTGTTTATCCAGCCATTGTAAGCACAACGAGGTAGTGGGATGGGTGCCCGTACCAAATGCCAGACCAGGATCTAACATGATATTGACGGCCTCGGGATTGGGAATGTCACACCAGCTGGGACAGATCCACAGTTTGTCGCCAAACTGCATAGGTTTGAAGTTGTCCATCCATTCCCGTTCCCAGTCTTTGTCTTCCAGTTGGTCCAGCTTATAAGCAAAGTCTTCACCCAGTACTTTAGTCTGTGCCATGCGCTGGATCACGCCCTGCATATCGTGATCGGCTTCGAATAAACCAATAACCGTGGTGTTGGGCCACAACACCAGCTCACCGGGCTTGGGTTCGAACAGTGGGCTGTCTTTGGCATCGGTAAAGGTCACGGCTTGTGCGCCATTACCACTCATCAAGGTGGATACGGCTTCTGCATCTTTTTCTGTAACGTCGATTTTTAACTGAATCCAGGGCATGAATTCTTGAATCCTTAAATTGCATTTGATTTACTGCAACACATTATACATTGAATCAGTGTGGATAACCTTTTGTCGCAACAGAAAAGTGGCCAACAACAATCTTTAAAACAACACGCTCTTAAAAAAACCGTTCTTAGTAAACATTATGTGGTGGGCTACGGCAGTTTAATGAGTCACGATAGTCGTTTGCGATATAGTCAGATAGACGCAGAGGGATTGCCGGTGCATGTTGCTGGCTGGCAACGAGCCTGGAATATGAATTGTCCAAACAATCGCTATACCTGTGTGGGTGCCTTGCCTGGTGACAAAACAGCAACCCTTAATGCTATGCTCGTGCCCGTAGATGCAATAACCCCGGAATTGCAACAGCGAGAGCAAAGTTATCAGTTTACACAACTCGATTTGGCAAGTATTCAGGCACACCATGATGAACAAGAGGCTGAATTGCAAGCACAGTTAAGCGACGCTGTGGTATGGATCTGTCAAGTAGAGCAGCCCGGTGCAGCCAGTACTACGTTCCCGATTTTTCAGACCTATGTGGACACTTGTATTTCGGGTTGTGTGGAGCATGTTGGTGTTGATTTCGCAATGCACTTTATCGAGGGCACTCAAGGCTGGCAAAGCCATTGGATCAATGATCGCCATAACCCCAGGTATCCCCGTTTAGCGGCCCTTGATAGCGATATGCATCTGCGTATTGATGCGTTGCTGGAGCAGGCTGGCATATTACAATTTCGACAGGAGTCACGATGAGCCCCTACATGTACTTTGACACCCCGCGCTTAACCGTAAGACCGCTGGAAATTGGCGATGCGGAGATGATACTGGCACTTAACCTGGATCCCGACTGGAAAAAATACATCGGTGATCGCGGCGTATATGATCTTGATAGCGCTAAACAATACATCGAAAATGGGCCGATGCGTATGTATCGCCAACACGGGTTTGGCGTGCTGGCGGTAAGAGAGGCACAAAGTGGTGAATTTGTGGGTACCTGCGGTTTATTGCAGAGAGAAAAACTCACTTCACCGGATATCGGTTTTGCTTTTTTATCTGCGGCACGTGGAAAAGGTTATGCCAAAGAAGCTTGTCTGGGACTCATCGAACAAATGAAAAAACACGGCGATTGGCAACATCTGGAAGCTCTGGTGACACCAGAAAATCAAGCATCTATCGGCTTATTGCGCAAGTTGGGATTTGAGTTCAAACAAAATTTACCCCATTTTGATCCCGACAAAGATACCGATTTATATCGACTTACTTTTTAACCTGGTTATTGCAAGGAATGATTATGAAGCAGTGCTTATCTGCAGTCAGTATTATTGTATCCGACTACGACAAAGCTATTGAATTCTACTGTCAAAAGCTGGGTTTTGAGCTGCTTGAGGACATAGATCAAGGGCGCAAACGCTGGGTGACGGTGAGGCCGCAAGGTGCCACAGAAACGCAAATTGTGTTGGCTCAGGCCAGTAATGAAGCACAACAAAAACTGGTGGGGCAACAAGGGGCGGATCGGGTGTGGCTATTCTTGCAGACCGATGATTTTTATCGCGACCATAAAGCCATGCTGGCCAGAGGTGTCAAGTTTCTGGAGTCTCCAAGGGAAGAACCCTACGGTATTGTGGCGGTATTTGAAGATGACTTCGGCAACAAATGGGACCTGATTGAAAAACGCTAAATCTTGTCTCAAGTAACGATTACCGGAAGGATACAGGTAAAACGTGTCCCTTCCGTTTTGCTGCTGGTGTAAGCGATACTACCATCGTGATTCATGACAATCTGTTTGACGATACTCAATCCCAGCCCAATGCCAGTACCTGCTTTTTTGGTACTGTAGAATGGCTGAAATACCTCATCAGCCACATCAGGGGAAATGCCCGCGCCTCGGTCTTGCACTGATAACTGTAACTGTCCATCAGCGGTTTTAGACAGTGCTACCTGAATACTCTCTTCGTTTACCTCGGTAACGGCATCTTGCGCATTTTTCACCAGTTGCAGCAGTAGGGTTTCTAACTGCATCTCATCCATCAGTAAATGGGTAGCATCTGGGGACGGTACTTGCAATACAAAGGGTAGCTCCAGACGGATACGAATATCATTGAGACAGCGTTTTAAAAAGGTGGCTAACTCGAATTGCGTTTTCTGGCAATCGTGTACTTTGCCGTACAGTCTGATCATCTCGCTGGCGTGATGACCACGCTCCACCATAGAAAGTATTTTAGTGAAGGTGTTTTGCACGTTTTCAGGCGCATCAGGTACCATCATTTGGGTGATTTCCACCATGCCCCGAATATTGGCCAGAATGCCATTAAAGTCATGCCCAATGCCACGGCACACCTTTTCGATTTCCTTTTTATCTGGGGGGATCTGACTGGGCGGAGGTGCAAGTTGTTGGTGAATAATCGCCACAGCTTCGCTGAGTAAATCGTTATGTTGCTGTGGCTCGGCTCCCTCGGCTTTGTTGAGAAAGTCTTGAAGTGGGTTAGCCGAAGAGGCTTTGGCCTGCATGTAGGGTTCTCCGATATCCATTAACAGGATCGCTGCTGTTATGATTAGATTAGCTTTGCCGTGCAATTATGCAAACTATTCCTGATGCAAAATGCTAGCATCGTTTTAAGTTAGCGAAACTCGATATCCTCACCATCCCATGTAAGCAAGCGAGCTTCCGGGCGTTTACGGTCGTTACTAAAATCCACGATTCCCACCGCACTTTTGCTAACCAGCGAACGACGTTTGTTTTTTCTGTCGGGATAGCGGGTACTAATTTTCAGGCGGCGGCGCTTGGTAAACCAGTTTAGTGGCGAGTGATGGCCATAAAACCAGCGATTTAAGGTATCCAGTTTGCTAAGAAGTCCTACCGGGAACTGATTGCAAAAGCCACTGGCGGTGATCTGATGAATACTGGGACTGGTTTCTTTAAATCTCAGGCGCACATCGTAAACAAAGGAGTAATGCACATCGCCGGACAGGATAATGAACTGTTGCGCCGTTGTAGGTTCGCGGAAAATATCCAGTAATACTTTTGCCGTACCTTGGTGGGCCATCCAGTTTTCCGCATCTACCGTGAGGGCTTGTCCCATCATGGTAAATAGCTTCTGAATGGCTTCAATCATTTTCACCCCGAAGATGGGGGCGGCTGACACGATGACCACCGAGTCTTCACCGGTTACCTGCGCTCTTAACTCGCGTAATCTTTCCCAATCCAGGAGTCCTGAGGGCTGTCCCGCATCTTCTTCTGAGCGCCATCGGTGGGTACGGGTATCCAGCACCACCATTTTCGGTTGTGTGGCGATTTGATAGTGCCAGTCATCCCACTCAAAAAGCTGATCGATGACCACATCGTGATTGCTGATCCCCGAACTGGTGATATGGGGGGATATATGTTCCAGCAATCCTTTGTATTGGTCAGGCCCATTGCCCAGGCCCTGACATAAAAAATAGCCAAACAGGGCGTTGCCGATAATGCGCTTGGAAAAAGGGTTACCATAAGCCAGCTCTTCCCATTCGCGGGTCAGGTTCCAGTCGTCTGTAACATCGTGATCATCGAAGATCATGTACACCGGAATATGAGCCAGCGCCCTGCGGATTTGCGGCAAGGTGCTAATAAACTGTTTTAGGGATAGCAGTTCGTCTTCGAATTGTTGCCGGTCTGCGCTGGCTATTTTTTGGCTGTCGAACTCAACGTCTTGCCAGCAAGTTTCTGACCACACCATAAAATACATAGCGAGCACTTCTGAGAGGGTGATCAAATGGTTCTTGGCATTGACGGAGGTAAAAATCGGTTTACGTTTCGCACCAAAAAAGGTTTCTTGCACTTCTTCGTTTTCGTCACTGTGGGGCAGTAACTCAGTGCGTCGATAAAAACAGTCTTCATGCTGCAGCAACTCCTCAAAATTGCTCACTTTAGCGCCTGAAAAAGACTCACCGAACAAACCAAGTTGTGCGATAACCTGATGAATCGCCTGTAAAAACGGCCCGGCAACATCATCCACATAAACCTGATCGCCCGACATCATCAACAGGGCTGCGGGCAGCTGATTGCTTTGCAGTGCATCTGCCAGGTGTTGGTCCACCCTGACAAGTGCATCACCTTCGGTGTGATGGGGTTTGCGGCAAGAGCCATGCAGCACCTGGCGCAAGGTTTGTTGGTAATAGATACGGGGTGAGGTTAATCCGGGGTAACAAATATCAGGTGCCAGATGAGCCAGATTGCAGTGGGCTTCTGTAGTTCTGAATAGCAAATCGTAATCTATAGCCGTATCCACTTGCAACGGACTTTGGAAATCGACGGTAAGATGATAAATGTAGGCACTATCACCCACCTGATGACACAGTTGTCGCTGTATAAAGACGATATCCTGTGAGGACTCATCGCTGATGTCTTGGGCATAGTTTAGTTGTGCTTCTATCGTGACAGATTGGTCGGTGACAAACCATAGTACCAGCTGTTTGGCATCGAGTTTTCTGACAACAGGGCCAGCGATTAACTTAAGTGGATGGGCAGTTTCAGTCATTCGGCTTATTTAATGCTCTTAGTATTTGGGTGTCTTCTTGCACCTGTACCGCGTAGGTCAGACATACATCCATAATGTCATCGGCGTGCTCCGGCAAATACTCACAAACAGCGTGTTCAAAACGCGTGGAGCGGCGATCGCCTCGGCTGTGTGCTATCGCCAATGCTTTGCCACAACTTTGCACATATTGTAGCAGTGCTTCATCGGGAGACGCGCTCAAAATACAGATATCCTCAGGATCAATACCCACTTTTGAATGATGTCTGGAGCGCACCAA
Source organism: Planctobacterium sp. AWM4_229 (assembly GCF_056160305.1). Taxonomy (NCBI): domain Bacteria; kingdom Pseudomonadati; phylum Pseudomonadota; class Gammaproteobacteria; order Alteromonadales; family Alteromonadaceae; genus Planctobacterium; species Planctobacterium sp. AWM4_229. The sequence continues at coordinate 122,647 of NZ_JBSWWX010000004.1, forward strand.
CCAATGGCTGTCTCGCCATTCTACCTCATCTAAAACAAGATCCGGTTTGCGCTGCATACGACGTTGGCAAGATACCGTTAAGTGGGCGGGATTGAGTCGATTAACCGGGGACAGGGTTTCGAAGTGTGCCAGTGGCGCGGCCATGCGCTGCTCTTTGACTTCTACAATGTGGCATAACTGTAAATCCTCTTCATCCATGTAGTCTTGAGGCCCTACCAATAAATAAAAACGATCCATGTTAATAGAGCCAGTACCGGCCCCTAATCTGCGCACAATATCCAGGATGTTGTCATCCACATAGGGAGAGAATACCTCGAAAATTTCCCGATATAGGGCATCATCCAGCGCCTCAAATTTATTGCTGCTAAGATCAAAAACAGGAACCAGACCTGTTAAATCGACGGCCTTGGCAAGGGCACTCTTACTGTAAAACTGTTTGCCACCGGAGGCGCGTTTTTTGGCTTTTTTGCAAAATGGATACAAGGCGTGTGCTTTGTCGAACTTGTTCACCACCTTGTGCCGTGCTTTATCATCTTCCAGTAACACCTGGCATTGCTCAATATAGCTTTGCACAAATCCCTGGACGGCCAGTATAGCCCCTTCAGCTGAAGTGGCTTGTAATCCTTCAATAGACTCTATTTCTTCCGAGCTAAACTCGCCTCTGACAACACCCTCACAATAATCCTGGGCCAACAGAATACTGACGCCAAAACGCACTAAATCCCAACTGGCATAGCCAAGGCAAGCATCGTCAAAATCATTGGGAGAGAAAATCACTTTGTCGCCGTGGGAGCCTTCCTCGGTTAAAAAGCCGAAATTAGAGAGATGGCAGTCGCCTTGCACTGTAGTTACAGGGAGGTGGGCGTTTAAATCTTCGGGGATGCTGAGAATGCCCGCAGCGATATCATCGTAGAATAATCCCGCAGAGCCGCGGAAAAAACGAAAAGGATTGGCGGCCATTTTTTGATGTTTTTCAATAGGCACGCCATCACCTGGACAAATACCATCGGCTTTTTGCAAAGCTAAGACAATCTGTTCTTCGCGGCTCATAGTGATTAAAGTTGTTATGGGTTTTAGCCAAACCTTAAACCAAAAGCGCAGAATTTGAAAACATACTTACAATTATGCGTCATTTATCCTTAGCCTTTAGTTGAATTTCCTTAAATTGTCACTTGACCCTGCAAGACTGTCCCCCTATAACTGACTCCTTGGACAACTTTTGCTGCAGGATGTCGCATGCTCTTCAACTATAAATCGTTATGTTTAAGCGCTTTAGCGCTCTGTATTACTGCCTGCCAGATGTCGCCGGGCGAGTCTTTAAATCCTGCTGATGCAATTGAACCACTGCAGCTACGCAGTTATTGGCTTGATGATACTCAGAGCGGTGTTTTATTGGATCCTCAAACTTCCGGTTTGAGCGTTTGGCGTGATGAGCTATTGGTTACGATTGCCGATGGTAGTGCCCATGCTTCGCAAGTGCTGAAGTTGATTGTGCTGGAACCCAAACAAAATCGCGTCACTCACAAACTGCCCATCGAAGTTGTTCCATCAGTTGCACAAAGCTGCTTTGGTAAATACATGACTGAACGGCCAGATCTAGAAGCGCTGGTGGTAGATCCACAAAACGATAAGGTGTTCTATACCGTTACCGAAGACGCCTCCCGCTATCAATTGACCCCAGATTGTGCCGAGCAGTACAAGAACAGTGGTTCCACACCTTATCCGACGTTACTGGTCAGGTTAGAGCTAAATGCTGATGAATCTGCGGTAACCATGACTCATGTGCGCCCAATTCAGTATACCGTCGATATGCAGGTGGGCAATTATCCCAATGATGGTATTGAAGGGATAACTTTCGGAAAGGGACGTACTTTGTACCTGGCACTGGAAAAAGATTCACAATATCAGGCGCGCATCTTTTCTGTTCAGCTTGAGGATAGTTTCTGGCAAAGCAGCGACTGGGCACCGGTGAAAGACGAACAACTCTTAGTGCCAGTATTTGACGAGCCAGTACCACACCCTATCAATGCCCTCACCTGGTATGAAGATGCGCAACAGGCATGGATTGTAGCGGCAGCTCGCAATGATAATGAACTGTGGTTGATAGACCCTGAAAAGCAACGAGAAACCAGGCGGGTGAAGTTAGCGTTCCTTGCGGAAACTAAAAGCAAGGATGATGTTTGCGGCAATTACGAAGTAATGAATAACTATTCCATTGAAGGGGTTGCTGCGGGAGCTGACGTATTGTGGTTGGTGAATGATCCCTGGAAACAGAATTATCACAAAAACATTCAATGTGAATCTAATCGGGTGCGCTATGAGAAAATGGCTCCGCTTATGACGAAAATTTCATGGCAAAAGTTGTTGGCTAAGAAATAGCGGATTCAGCCTAAAGGCCTGCCAATGCAGGCAGGCCTGACTTATCGTATGAGTATTTGGATTGAACACTGCCCATGACTTACAGTTTTGCGGCAGCGGTTTCCAGGTATGCTAGTACATCTTCAGCATTATACTCTTTAGAGAATTCTACAAGGCCTTTACCGTTACAGCTTAGGTTTTGAGAATCCAATAATTTGCGGTAAACGTCCTTTTGCGACATTGCAACAATACCAATCTTGTTTTTGAAACTGTTGTGGATCAAACGAACGTTGTCTTGAGTGACTGCACGGCAGAAGCTGGCAAAAGCGTTGTCGCCTTTAAATACAAATTCCTTGTCGTGAGCTTCGTGTGCAGAAACACCAGTGCTTAAAGTTAATGCCGCTACCGCAGCCAAAGTTAATTTTTTCATGATATACCTCATAAATGGTTAGTTAGCTTTATTAAGTCGTGCCAGGAGTATTCTGCTTTCTCAGACTTGCCCCGAACACGATTTATAAGTTAATGATTTTTATGAGGAATGTTGTTGTTTTACTGTATTGAATAGGTTAACAAAATTAAAAATTGCTTGTTAAATCACTGTAAATACAGCTAAGCCTATGATTTTATTGGATATTACAAGTTGTTATATTTCTAAATGCGATTAGGGTAGATCTTTATATTCCTAAAACGTCTGTTTTGAAGGGTTTTTTATTAGGATAAATATCCTAAAAAGGCAGGGCCACAGGGGCTTTTTACAAGTTTGTTATCAAAAATATGTGGTTTTTCTATTTCTTCAGGCAAAAAAAGAGGAGGCAAGCCTCCTCTTGATGAGTATTTAGCCTTAAATTCTCAGTGCTTTATCACCTCGTGACAGGCCACATACACCAGTTCGGGCAGCTTCTAACACATCGGTAAACTCCGATGTTGTGGTAATAAAGGCATCCAGTTTATCGCTTGGCCCGGTTAATTGAATGGTGTAGTTACGGGCACTGACATCCACGATATTGCCACGGAAGATATCCGCCATGCGTTTTACTTCGGCACGGATATTTTCATTGGGGGTGGCGATTTTTATCAGCATCAGCTCGCGCTCAAGGTGGCTACCTTCAGTTAAGTCCATTACCTTGAATACATCCACCAGTTTATTAATTTGTTTGGTGATTTGCTCAATCACTTTGTCATCGCCGTGAGTAGTAATGGTGATACGGGACAAAGTGGGATCGGCGGTGGTGGTCACACACAGCGAATCAACGTTAAAGCCCCGCTGTGAGAACAAGCCAACAATGCGAGACAAAGCGCCTGGTTCGTTTTCCAATAATACCGAAATAATACGTCTCATTTAGGTACGCTCCGTTTTGCTCAGTCTCATATCATCCATGGCACCAAATTTAATCTGCATGGGGTATACGTGTTCGTTTTGATCTACCCTGATGTCCATAAACACCAGTTTATCTTTGATACTCATGCAGCGCGCCATGGCATCGTCCAGCTCGCTGGGGTGATCTACCCGAATCCCTACATGGCCATAAGCTTCTGCCAGTTTCACAAAGTCCGGCATGGATTCCATGTAGGAATGGGAGTGACGACCTTTGTAAATCATGTCTTGCCACTGGCGCACCATACCCAGAGCACGGTTGTTCAGAGAAATGATCTTTATCGGCAAATTGTACTGCAAACAGGTAGACAGTTCCTGAATGTTCATCTGGATGCTGCCATCACCGGTAACCACAGCTGAAATGGCATCGGGATGGGCAAACTGTACACCCATCGCAGCGGGCAAACCAAAGCCCATAGTGCCCAGACCGCCGGAGTTAATCCACTGGCGTGGTTTATCAAAAGGATAATACAGAGCGGCAAACATTTGATGCTGGCCTACATCTGAACTGACATAGGCTTTGCCATCAGTGTGCTTGTAAAGGCTCTGAATGACTTCTTGCGGCTTGATCACATCAGAAGATGTGGCATAACCCAGGCACTTGCGGGTTTGCCATTGTTTAATTTGCTGCCACCACTCCACTAGCTTGGTTTTTTGCTCGGCTTCATCCACGTCTTTCAGGTGATCAAAAAACTGGCTCAATACTTTGTCTACCGCACCCACAATAGGGATATGGGCATTGACGGTTTTAGAGATCGAAGTGGGATCGATATCCACATGCACGATTTTGGCATAAGGACAGAACTTATCGACGTTATTGGTAACCCGGTCGTCAAAACGCGCACCTAAGGCAATAATGCAATCGGCGTTGTGCATGGTCTTATTGGCTTCCAATGTACCGTGCATGCCTAGCATGCCAATAAACTGCTCATGAGTTCCTGGAAACGCTCCAAGGCCCATCAGGGTATTTGTCACCGGAGCATTGAGCATTTCTGCTAATTTAATCAGCTTTTTGCTGGCTCCTAATGCACCACCACCGGCGTAGATCACAGGGCGTTTGGCTGCTTTAATGGCTTCAACCGCTTTTTTGATCTGCTTATTATGGCCCTTTTCCGTAGGGTTATAAGAGCGGATGGAGAAATCTTCTGGATATTCGTAAGGATGAGATTCCTGAATATTCACAATGTCTTTAGGCAAATCAATAACCACGGGACCAGGACGTCCGGTATTGGCAATGTAATAGGCTTTGGCGATGGCTTTTGGGATGTCCTCGGCCTTTTTTACCAGGAAGCTGTGTTTTACGATGGGTCGAGAACAGCCCACCATATCGGTTTCCTGGAACGCATCTTCACCAATGTGCTGTGATGGTACCTGCCCCGACAGCACCACCATGGGAATAGAATCCATATAAGCGGTAGCAATACCAGTAATAGTATTGGTGGCACCGGGTCCTGAGGTAACGAGCACGGTACCCGTTCTACCTGTTGAGCGAGCGTAACCGTCCGCCATATGGGCTGCAGCCTGTTCATGGCGAACCAGAATGTGTTTAACATCGTCCTGAGCAAAGAGGGCATCGTAAATGTCTAAAACGGCACCACCTGGGTAGCCAAAAACATAATCAACACCAACATCTTTTAGTGCCCTTACGACCATTTCGGCACCGGACATCATTTCCACGAATAGTCTCTCCTGTGATACTAATGAGGTTAAATATTGCACTTTGGGCGGATCTTACGGGAGTGGATTGGAATAAGAAACCTGGAAAGGAATAAAAGTGAGATTTATATCCTAATATTCGATATAAATGGGATGAATATCCTATATCCATCCCGTAATCGTCCGGATGTCAGGTTTTGCATCCTACGTTATGGGTGAAATGTAGGCTGCACTTCCGTTTTTTAATCGTCGTCAGCTAATGGCAAATCATCATCGTCGATGCTGCTGTCATCATCATCAGCATCATCCACGTTAGTGCGTTTGCCATAAATACTGCCGGTGCGCGGTCGACCTATCCGCGCCATGTATTTAACCCAAGCTTTTTCGGTGACATTAGCCGGCTCTTTTTGGCCACTGGCTACAGCGATAAAGCTGGCGTCGTCATCGTTTTCCGGTTGCAAGGAGCCTGAAAGCAAAGCATTGAGCAAACTGCCGTATTGGCTTAACGCTTTGGCTTCTGAGATAGAGAAATCACCCGAACGAGAAAACCCGTAAGGGTAGTTTTTAGGATCGTGATATGCACGAGATAACAGATCAGCACGGTTGGGCTTGGCCATTATACAAATTCCTGAAAATTAACTGCGTTAAAGTATTCAAAACACAGTGAATTTTTAGGCCGAAAATGCCTCGGAGTCAAACCCCAAAAGGCGCTTTTTTTTAGAACTTTTTATGACAATAAAATTGATCTTGGGAACTGATTTTTCTAAATCGAAAGCCTTGCTCATAGAGCAAGGCTTCAATTTAATTGAGACATATATGGCTTGTTCTTATCGAGGCTTCCAAATATGCCTTACTAATTACCCCACCAATTGCCATTGGGTCTGAGAAATTCTCAAGCTCTTCTTTAATTGTCTATACATGATAAAGATGTTAGTTTTTGTGGCTCTGTCTGGTTAATCTTCACTTCTTTTTATGCATCAATCTCATCAGGATAGCCGCTTTGTTTTTGCGCAAAATTTACGTGACCAAAATCGCCTCTCAGATGCCATCGCTTACTTAAAGCAACAGCTTGCAGATTCACCTGGTTATTTTCAGGGTTGGTTGCTACTCAGTCGTTATCTCTATGACGCTAAACGTTTCTCTGAGGCGATACAAGTGGCTCAAAAAGCGGAGGGATTTGATCCGCTGCAAGGGCAATTCAGGGATATTCAGCAGGCGATGCAAAGTGGCAATTGGAATCTTGCAGAGCAAAAAGCTGCGGAGATGTTGGAAAAAGAGGTGGGGCATCCAAGAGCGATATTCACGCTTGCCCAAATCGCTGAACAAAGGAAAGACTTAAAGCGAAGAGTCGATGTATTGCGCGACGGGCTTAACTATTCACCAGCAAATTTATTCTTTCGTTCGCAACTGATTAATGCACTGGAATCCAACGGTGATTATTCAGGTGCAATTGAGGCCGCTGAAACCTTAGCATCGCTCTCGGTGTCGCCTAATTCGCTCTGGACGCTGCTAAATGTGTTACTGCGATTTGGGCAAAACACAAAGGTTTTAGCTCTCTGTCCACAAGCTGAGCACGCCTGTGCCGGGCAAACTAATCAACTGAGCGAAATTCTTCGCCTTAAGGGCCAGTCTCAACGCATTCTTGGAAAACGCAGTGATGCCATTGCGTCTTTTCGAAAAAGTCTCGAATACAAACCGAGCAACGCTTTGAGTTGGTGGGCACTGGCTGATCTAAAAGACTATACATTTTCCTCAGAAGATGAAGGCTTGATGCTGTCGCTATTCAAGAATAACAAGCTATCGAATCCAGAGAAGGCGGTTACAGCGTTTGCACTTGCACGTGCTAGTGAGGTTCGTGGTGACTGGAAACAGGCCATGCCGTTATATCACCGCGCGAATAGTTTAAGAAATAATGCCCGCTTTAGCTCTCTCAGTGTCAGGCAGGATATTGAGCGTATTATAAATACCTACTCTGCAAAAAATCTGGAAGTACAGGCTGAAGTATCTGATAACGATCCTGTTCCCGTCTTTATTGTCGGCCTCCCTAGATCTGGCTCAACATTGATTGAACAAATCGTCGCCAGCCATTCAAAAATTGAAGGTACTATGGAGCAGCCAGTTTTATCGAGTATTGCCTATCAAGCCGATGAACTCAGCAAAGACCTATTTGGCAAAGAGGCAACCAAAAATGTTGGGGGGCTGACGAGTACGCAACTTACTGAATTAGGCGCCGCATATTTGAAGAATGGGGCGCTATTCAGAACTGAAGCTTCGCCTTATTTCACAGATAAGCTCCCTTTTAATTTTCGGCACATCGGTCTTATTCATAAAATTTTACCCAAAGCGATTATTATTGACGCCAGGCGTAATCCTCTGGACTGTGGTTTGAGTTTGTATAAACAGTATTTCTCCAATGGCGTCGAATTCAGTTATGATTTGGGTAACATCGGTGATTTTTATAACAGTTATCTAACGATGATGGATTATTGGGATAGGGGGCTGCCCGGCAAGGTACTAACCGTGAATTATGAAGAGTTAGTCAATAATCCAGAGCAGATAACAAGAAAGGTTTTAGCGCATATTGGAGTTGAGTTTGAAACGTCCTGTTTGGCTTTCTATAACACGCAAAGACAAGTGCATACAGCTAGCAGTGAACAAGTACGGAAACCCATCAACAAAAGCGGGATTGGTATCTGGAAAAATGTAGAGTCGGAATTAGGTCGGTTAAAAACACATTTAGGTGAGAATACGTTATCGAGGTTTAGTGACTTTTTGTAGCATTGTGCTACCTGGCGAACTAATGCATTCTCAGACTATCTAAAACCAAAAAAAGCCCCTTCACCTGAGCAGTTGAAGGGGCTTTTCTGTGTTTCGAGTTTAGTCTCTGTAGGTTACCCCTAAGAATAGAGTGCGACCACGAGGACCCACAGGCCAAGCTGTCTGTGTAGAGTATGGCTCTTCGTCAGTCACGTTGTTTATACCACCATAAAGAGTGAATGATTCGTCCAACTCGTAATTCGCGCTGAAATTATGGATGAACATTTCATCAAAGAAGCCATCATCGCCAAAACGGGGCTGGGTAGTGCCAAGGCCAAGAACTTTTTCGATTTCATCAACGGCCTGTTTACCTTGATATTGTACGCTCCAGTTCAGGCTCAGCGCATCGCGTGTCCAGCCTAGATCAAACTTGGCAGACAGTTCTGGGCGTCGGATTTCCTGCAAATCTGAATCTATCTCGGTTAGATCCACTGGATTAAAGAAGTTGTCCATTTTGTTTTGCTTAGAACCAACCAAGCTAAGTGCAAATTCATCCTTATCAACCGTAAAGTCGTAGTTTACCGCAAAGTCGATACCACTAGCTTCCTGACGTGCGAAGTTAATTTCGCCCGTTTCAAGGTCGGTCAATCCACCGTCACTACGACGCACGAACTGGTCACATGAATTCAGGTTAGGGTAGCTTGCAGAATCTAAACAACCTGCTAAAACATCGGTCGAATCCACTGCACTAATCGCGTCTTCAATCTCGATATCCCAATAATCTAAAGTGATGGTAAAACCTTCCAGGAACGCTGGTTGGAACACAACGCCGACAGTCAATGTGTCTGCCGTTTCTACATCAAGATTTGGATTGCCACCGGAAACACCTGTGAATCGGCCGGTGAGTGGGTTAACCCAAATATAATTTCCCTGGTCATCAACAATATCTGACAACGGAACGCCAGCTGCCTGCAAGTCTGCAACACAGTTTGCTTGTCTTACTGCGGTACCACCATTGATGTTCCCCGGATCACAAGGGTCTTCATTGGCTCCCACTTGTAGAGGCAATCGAGGGTCAAATAGCTCTGAAATATTCGGTGCACGAACGGCTTCAGAGATGGTAGAACGAATGGTTAAATCTTCGTAAGGACTGTAGGTTAAGCCCGCTTTCCACGTGGTGGCATTGCCAAGTGTTGAGTAATCCGCAACACGAATTGCCGCATCTAGCGTTAACTCATAAGCGAAATCTCTGTCCTGGAAGATTGGTAAACGAATTTCAGTGAAGAGATCAGTTACATCGTATTCACCATAGGTATTAAACAACTCTACATTGTCAATACTGATAAAGCTGTTTAAGAAAGGATCAACTGTATTTACGTCTACACCAGGAGTAAAAGAAGTCCCTTCGGGTAATATACCCAGTGCCAGAGGATCTTCTTTGAAATCACTGGTTTCTTCGCGATACTCGATACCCGCAGCATAACCCAGCGGACCATCAAGAATACTGTCTAGTATTTCAAATTCACCAGAAGCAATAAAGGCGACAATAGTTTGTTTAATTGTCAGCTCATCTTCCTGATAATTGGTAATAAAATCTCTGGCTTCCTGACTGGTGGAATATGTGCCAAATGGATTTAATGGGGCACACTGGCCATCACCCGGTGTGAAAGAATAATAGCGGTCACTGCTATATCCGCCATCAGCATAACCATTCCCAGCGGTGAAGTAATCAATTTCGTATGCTGCGGTGGGGTCTAAATCGGAACGACAAACAGGGTTGCCGTTGGCATCAGTTGTTACGTCCATCGCGGCAAAGACTCTGTCCAGGTAAAGTCCGGAGAAACGCTCTGTACTTTGGAAACGGCCATGATTGATTGAAAAATCGAAACGGTGAACGTCATCTACGAACCATTCAACACCGGCAACAAATCTGGTGGTTTCACGCGTAACAATGGATGGGTTATCGTCACTAAAGTCTGCAGGATCTTGAGTAAGCAGCAATCCACCCGTTTGCGCAACTACCGGCTGTAACTCGGCAGGGATGAATGGGTTATCAGCTTGAATGAACAGCGTATCGTAGAAGGTATCAATTTCTTCAAATGTGGTTGTTTCGGAGCGCACATATTTACTTTCAAAATAGCCTTTAACATCATCAGTAAACTCGTAGGTACCGTTGAGATTGACCGCCACTTTATCTGTTTCAGGTAAAAGGTAATCGCGGTTCATATTTAATCGCCCGCCATCGCCTCCAGTTCCCCAAAGACCACCCAGTACAACACCATCTTGATTTACTCTAACCGAACCATCAGGATTGGTTACCCAGCATCCCGCAAGAAACCCGGTTCGTCCACCTTCAGACTCCTGGCAATCAGGAATACCGTTACCATTGATATCAACATAGATGACATCACGTCCGCCAAATGTAGGAGCAATCGAACCTTCTTGCGAAGTTAGCCAAAATCTGGGGTCACTTACTACTGCTTCAGGTGGCGCATTGGGATCATTAATTGCCGCTGGATTAGCGCGAGGACGAACCGAATCAATGCCGTTGTCTCTGGCCCAATCTCGGTCACCGTGAGTTATTACAGTATCTTCTGTCGCACCAACCGTGAACACAATATTCCCTTTGTCATCATCGAAATTGTGACCATATATAAAATCGAAACCAAAGTTCTCACCTTCTCCTGCCTCTGGTGCCGCTCCACGAAAATCCAATTGCATACCTTCAAAGTCGGTCTTCATGATAAAGTTAACAACACCGGTTACAGCGTCAGCACCGTATACCGCGGAAGCTCCACCTGTGGTAACTTCTACCCGTTCAACCAGTGCACGTGGAATTGATCCAATGTCCACAGCTTGAGAGCCACGGAAGCCGGCAACGTGTCTACGACCATTAACCAGAGTAAGTGTTCTATCACTGCCTAAACCTCTGAGGTTTAGCGACGTACTTCCAGGACGAGTATCACCTGCGAAACCGTCTGAATTTGCGCCGGTTATCGACGATACAAGGGCGGGAATATCGTTCACTACGTCAGCAAGATCGAACTCTCCCGACATTTTGACATCTTCCGCATCCATGCCTTGTACTGGTGTTGAAGAAAAAAGGTTGCTATCGGTTGCAATTCGCGAACCAGTAACCATGATTTTTTCGACGTCGGCAGTGTTTTCTTCGGCGTCTTGCTCTTGTGCGAGCGCCAGTGGTGATAAAGCAATAGATGCAGCGATAGAGCCAACATAAAGCCCCTTTTTCATGGCTATGTTTAGCGGTGACAACGCAAATTTCTTCATTGTGTGCTCCTGAGTTTGTGTTGTGTTTTTTTCGAGACAAAAGCCTGTGATTTCTGTTAAACCAAGGCAATTTATTATTATTTTTTGTAAGTAAATCTTATCTCATTCTAGGATAATCAGCATTAATCAGGCCGGGATCAAGTGTCTTTTTAGTATAAATATTGCACAAACCTGTCTTTATTCGAATAATTATTCTTCTTACAATGTCGAATACCGAAAAATTATTCATTTCTCCATTTCCTCTGCACCATTGCGGTTCAAGTCCTGTTGATGAGTGTCGCGGCATTAGTAATGAGGAATAACGTGTGCATTAATATGGTGCTGAATGACCCAAAGTGGTGAGTGTCTTCTTTAAATAATTATGCAAAACGTAAATTTTTCAAATTATTTGCCAATTTTATCCTGTTTTTCAGTGTGAAGGCGAATCAAAGTCTGATTGGGGGAAATATTTTGGCTGACTCTATTGCAGAAAATTTAGAGGATGTTTATTGCAAACTAAGAATCCCCCCGACTATTAAGCCAAGGGCGAAAAGATTAGCAGCGTCTGTTGTCCGGACATGAGTTAGGAGATTTAAATGTAGCAGTGACAGAATCAGCGTCAGTGTAGCCATCATTGTCTGTGACTTTGATCTGAAGCCGTTTGCTGTAGTCTTCGTTACTACCTCTGCGAGTCATATTAAAAGAGCTGCCCACTGAGGTTTTTACGCCATCTACCCACCATTCAACTTTAGCGACATTGCCGTCTCTATCGCTCCAATCAGCGTAGACAGTTGTGCTGTAGATACTATCTTGGAAAACATGTAAGTCTACATTCGGAGTGTAGTCACAAACCTCTTCGTAAACATCTTCTTCGTGAGAATAAGGTACATCTGCAGTGCAGGTTACGTAATAGGTTTTTCCGTCATTAGCATAATATAGCGTATCAAGAGTGGCCTTAGAGCTGGTAGTTGCACTCACATAGTCTTTAATGGTTACCTTAACTTCCTGATCATTTTTTAGGGTTAGAGTTTTACTACAGGTAGCCCAACCCTGATAAATTTTTTGTGTCCCCATAAACTCTGTGCGGCAATTAACCTCTTCGTCTCCGGCAAGCACTGTACTTGCCAGTGCAAAACTAGCTGTGGCGGCCAACAATATTTTTTTAAGATTAACCATGTTGCGATGTATTTCCTTTCAAGGTGATAAAAACACCCATGGTAAATAAAACGACCCTTGCGTCAAGGTAAACTGAACGAAAAAATTGGCGTTTAAGAAAATAGTGAGTGAAAGCCCTGAACTATCTGAGCAGATAAAATTGATTTGAGAAAAATTGGAGCGGGAAACGAGATTCGAACTCGCGACCCCAACCTTGGCAAGGTTCACTCAACATCCATGAAGTAATCAGGTTAATGGATTTTCAAGCTTTGAGGTTTAAACCATCCCTGGTGAGGGCTTCTCGATAACTGCTCCTGCGTTATTCTAATGTCGCACATCCATGTCCGCCACAGCTCGACGTCCACTTGTCTCGCGTTCAACCCTAAAATTGCTCCAGGTATTCGCAATTTTTATACGGGTTTCACCCAGCTGAGCTAAAGACGCTTATAGTTTTGTTCAATGGAGATTACAGAGAAAATTGGAGCGGGAAACGAGATTCGAACTCGCGACCCCAACCTTGGCAAGGTTGTGCTCTACCAGCTGAGCTATTCCCGCGTATTGAAGCTTCCATGGCAATCGACTCTGGTTTGATTCGATTGAGTGCGGAGCGTTTTTGCTTCGCTATTACAAACTACGTCCTGTAGTTTGCCCTTCGGGCAAGCCTGTCGGCTGTTCCAATTTGTTCCTGACAAATTGGTCCCGCGTAAAGATCTGGATTTGAAAAGTGAAATTTGGAGCGGGAAACGAGATTCGAACTCGCGACCCCAACCTTGGCAAGGTTGTGCTCTACCAGCTGAGCTATTCCCGCATGCAAATTTTACTTCAACCGCTTTCCTTCAAAAGCGGGTGCGCATTGTACAAAAAATTTAGTGGGGTGCAAGTGTTTGTTGCAATAAATCCGAAAATTCTTACTTGAAGCGGCTCTGCTTCCCCTAAATGGTGAAGATTTGAGCGCGGTAAAACTGCAATTCCGCAATAGACTCGCGAATATCGTCGATGGCCAGGTGCGTGCCTTTTTTGTGTAGTCCCTTGAGTACCTCTGGTTTCCAGCGGCGCACTAACTCTTTTACGCTACTGACATCAATAATGCGGTAATGGAAAAACTCTTCCAGTTCCACCATGTGCTTTTGCAGGAAGCGGCGATCCTGGCTGATGCTGTTGCCGCACAGTGGCGATACGCCTTTGGGCACGTATTGGCTTAAAAACTCAATGGTGCGTTGCACGGCGATATCTTCAGTAATATCACTTTTGCGACAGCGCTCAGTTAAACCTGAGTCACCATGGGTTTTGGTGCACCATTCGTCCATACCGTCTAACAGTTCATCAGACTGATGAATGGCCATTACCGGGCCTTCGGCTAATACATTGAGTTGTGAATCAGTGACAATAGTGGCAATTTCCAGCACCTTACAGGTGTCAGGATCTAATCCTGTCATTTCCAGATCCATCCAGACTAAATTGTTTTCGCTATATGACATTCACTACCCGCCAAGATTCACACAATTAATGCAATTTGTGGTGTCTTTCCCTTATTGCAATCGGTACTATGCTAACTGTGACACTGCTATCCAGTGGCACGACAACCGGAATTCAAAACTTTTAAACCCCGCCTTTACCCATAATATCGGTAAAGTTTGGGTAACTATACTTAATTTAGCAGCAAAGTGGCAAAAAGAAATAAACTGACACATCGACAAAAACGCCAGGTGGGCAAAAATCTGTCGAAAAAACTCAATAAAGATGAAGCCTTACCGCAAGATGATAATCTGGAGCCGGAAGAATCCGGCGTGGTGGTGGGGCGCTTTGGTCAGCACGCGGATGTGCGAGACAGGCAAAATCAGGTCACTCGTTGCCATATCAGGCGCACTATCGAAAGTGTTGTCTGCGGTGATAATGTCCTGTTCCGCAGAAACAAGGAGTCTGGTTCTGCTATCAATGGGGTGATTGAGGCAGTATCGGAGCGGGATTCACTCTTGTCTCGTCCTGATTTTTACGACGGTGTTAAGCCCGTCGCTGCTAATATTGATCAAATCTTAATTGTCAGTTCCCTCAAACCTGCATTGTCTTCCAATATTATTGATCGCTATCTGGTGGCTTCCGAAGACGTTGGCATAACGCCGGTGATTCTGATCAACAAGATTGATCTGGCGGATGAAGTAGCCCAGGCCCAGGTGGATAGCCTAACTAGCCTATATCGCGAAATCGGTTATCAGGTTATCTTGCTCAGCTGTAAATCCGGTGAGGGGGTCGATGCGCTGCAAGCCATTCTGGATGATAAAGTGAGTATTTTTGTGGGGCAATCGGGTGTCGGTAAATCCAGTCTGGTGAATGCTTTGTTGCCTGAAGCTGAAGAACAGGTGGGCGATATTTCTGAAATGAGTGGCCTGGGACAGCACACCACCACCAGTGCCAAGTTATTGAGTTTTAAAAACGGTGGTGAATTGATTGATTCCCCCGGGGTTCGGGAATTTGCCCTTTGGCATTTGCCTGAAGAACAAGTTACCTGGGGCTTCAAGGAGTTTCGCGATTATCTTGGTGGCTGTAAATTCCGGGATTGTAAACACATGGACGATCCGGGGTGCTTACTAAAAGAAGCGGTAGATGAGGGCAAAATTAACCCAATCCGCTTTGAAAACTATCACAGCATCTTAAAAACCATGGCGGAACAGCGCCCAAATCACAGTAATCAGTATTAGTACTCAGTCAGTAGTAAGTGTGCTGCGGTTTCAATATTACTGCTGCAGCGCTCTACAGTTGCTGCAAAATGAGGTACTATTGCGCCCGTTTTTATTTCTCAGGATGTCATCGTGTTACCGGATAAGTTAAAAGTATCCTTGCAATATTGCTTACCCAAACATTTAGTTTCGCGTCTTGTTGGGCGTCTCGCCGCAGCAAAGCTCGGGGTTGTGACTACGTCTCTCATTGAAGTGTTTATCAAACAGTTTAAGGTAGATATGTCTGAAGCGCAGCAAAGTGACCCGGCTGCTTATGCCACCTTTAATGATTTTTTTACCCGCCCGTTGAAGGAAGGCATTCGTCCAATTTGCGAGGATGAAAATGCGCTAATTTTTCCGGTAGATGGCGCTATTAGTCAGATGGGGCCTATTGAAAAAGATCAGATCTTTCAAGCCAAAGGCCATCACTATAGTGTTAAGGCGCTGTTGGGGGGCGATGAGGAGCTGGCGAGCACATTCCACGATGGCCAGTTTATGACCATCTACTTGTCACCAAAAGATTATCACCGCATCCACATGCCAATGGACGCCACCCTCGAAAGCATGATTTATGTGCCGGGTGAGCTATTCTCCGTGAATCCATTAACCGCACAAAATGTACCTGGATTGTTTGCCCGAAACGAGCGTGTGGTGGCAATGTTTAATACCGCACAAGGTAAAATGGCCATGGTATTAGTGGGAGCCACCATTGTTGCCAGCATTGAAACCGTCTGGGCTGGAACCGTGACACCACCACCGGGCAAGAAAGTCCGCAGTTGGCATTATTCCGAACAAAATGCCACTGCCATGCAGTTCAAAAAGGGTGATGAAATGGGCCGCTTCAAGCTGGGCTCTACGGTGGTGATGTGTTTTGAGAAAGACGGTGTCGACTTTGCGCAGTTCAGCGAGGGCGATGTAACTCGTCTTGGCGTACAGTGCGGAACGCTGAATTCTCAATCCAGTGACGCCTGAACCGGTCCCAGAGCATAAGAAATAGCAATTGAGTATCAACAGTGTGCTGACAATGGGCGATAATAGTCTGGTGTTCCGCGCTCTGTTGCTGCGGATGAATTGGGCGAGCAAGTAGAACATCGTCTTTGTTAATTCTGGAGAAGTGCTGAAACATGGAAGATGTGCAAAAAAGTCTGTGGTCTTTGCATCTCGCTGTGGTCTTGTTAGGGGTTACTGCGCTGTTCAGCCGTATCATCCCTTTGTCTGCACTGGACATTACCTTTGGTCGTTCAGTTGTGGCCTGCGGTTGCTTGTTTCTGTTGCTCAAGCTGACAGGCAAATCCTTTAAGTTACACAGTTATAAAGATTTAGGCATTGGTGTTTTACTCGGCGTGATCATGGCACTGCATTGGGTAACCTATTTTGCGGCCATGCAATATTCCTCAGTGGCTGTCGGTATGATTGCGCTTTTTACCTTCCCGGTTATTACGGTGTTTTTAGAACCTTTTTTTGAAAAGGTTCGCCTGGTGTGGCAGGACGTGGTCAGTGCCTTAGTCGTGCTGTTGGGCATCACCTTGATCGTGCCAGATTCTTCGCTGAATAATGATGTTACGCTGGGAATAGTGGTGGGTGTATTCTCTGCCTTGTTGTACTCATTGCGCAACCTGATCCATCGCCGTTATTTTTCCCATTACAGCGGTGCTCACGCCATGACACTACAAACCTTCGTGATTATTTTGTGTTTGGGTCTATTCACTTCTGAGCAACTGTACGCCATTTCTCTGGATACCTTGTTTTATCTGGTGGTTCTGGGCAGTATCTGTACTGCCATTCCTCATGCGCTTATCGCATCAAGTTTGAAACATTTACGGGCTAAAACCTTTTCCCTTATCGCCTGCGCGCAACCCTTGTATGGTGTTGGGTTCGCTTATGTGTTGTTACAAGAAAGGCCTTCAGCCTACACCTTAATTGGTGGTTTGCTGGTGATCTCTGCGGCGGTTTACGAGACAATTAATGCTCAGAAACATCGTGCGAAAGCAAAGGATGCGCAATGAAGATTTGGGCTCATCGCGGTGCCAGCGGTGAACATCCGGAAAATACCTTACGGGCTTTTGAGCACGCCATAAAACAAAATGCCGATGGTATCGAGTTAGATGTATATCAGGTAGAGGATGAGTTTTATGTGTGGCACGACAGGGTGATCCCCCTATATGCTGATACCTTGATTTGGCAACTCACAAAACACCAGGTGCAACAAGTCCAACTGCCTCACAAACAACACATTCCTACTTTATCTGAAGCACTAGAGGCAATTGCTGGCCGGGTAGAAGTGAATATCGAATTGAAACGCATCGATGATGTCACGGCGCTAGTGAAAGTTATTGAGCAGGCTGTCAGGCATACTACGCCATCGGAATCACTACTGATTTCCTCTTTTAACCACCATTACCTGGCGCAATTAGCGCAATCAGGCTGCAACTGGCGTTTGGGGTTGTTAACGGCATCCAGTCCATTGGACATGGCATTTACCTGCAACGCCATGTCGGTGTATTCCATCCATTTTGATGTGAATTGTTTGCGCCGGGAGGATATTGAGCTTGCCCACCGTTTAGGGCTCAAGGTTTACGTTTATACTGTAGATCGGCAATCCGAATTGCAGTGGCTTAATAGCTGGGGCGTTGATGGCGTGTTTAGTAATTTTCCGGCCACTGCTCGAGCCTTGATTAATCAACTCTAAGTGGTATTAAAACAGCTCAATGTCGTCGTCGTTGCTGTCTTGCTCAATTGGTGCTGAATCCGACTCGTCATGCTCCAGGATATGAATTGAATCCACACAATCGGCAATCATCTGTTGAATAGTATCCAGTTTGTTGCTTTCTTCTCGGGAGCGGATTTCTCGCTCGATCAAATTAAGGAAAAAGGCTTCCTGGTTCTCATCCAAATCCAATTGATGAAAGGACAAACCAATTTGTAGTTCGATATTTTCCAACAAGACCCGCTTTTCATCTTCCATTTGCGTTACCCCTTCAGATAAAACTTTCAGGGCGTGAGTTAAGGCATCGCGAGCATCTACCAGCGAATGGTGCTCGCATATAGAGATATATCTGGCGTTGATCGCTGGAACAAGCTTGGCCGCCACATCCAAAATCGAGTCGTAACTTTGGGTGCCTTCGTGGGGCATATTTTTTACTAAAATGGAAACGTGCTCGTCATTGAATATGCAGCGCTTACCAAAATTGTAGATACGACCTTTGTTTTTTAACAAATCGAATATTTGTAGTTCAATATCACTGCATTCTGAAACATCTACGTCATAAGAAAAGACTTCGTCCGTAGAGCGCACTTGTATGGCACAATGAAACCCTTGTCCTAGCAGGTTTTGCAGAACGGTTTTACACAACGCTTCGGCATTGTGGCAGGAGTTTAATCGCGACACTAATTCCAGGGCATTTCCATATGAGGCTGCCTGCTTCATGACGGTTTCGGTCATGTTTTGGATATTGGCGTCTTGTTCTTCCAGGGTGGCGATCTTTTCCAGATCTCGGGAAAAACGCAGCAAGCGTTCGTGAAATGCGGTGACATTGAACGGTTTAACGATGTAATCGCCAACGCCTAATTCATATGCCTGTTTTACGATTTCATCTTCACTATCACCACTCAATATCACCACTGATGGGCGCTTAGCCTCTGGAATGGTATTGAGTTCACGACATACATCTAACCCGGTTTTGTCCGGCATATGGATGTCAAGAATGATGAATTGAAATTCGGTGTGCTGAATCTTCTCCAGTGTTTGCGCCGCAGTTTCTGCAAATTCGAGACAGAAACTATCCTGAAACATTAGATTCAGTAATTCTCTGAGGTGCTCGTCATCATCGGCGATCAATACGTTATGTTTCACTTCAATCCCTGTCTTTGATCTCTGGATTATCCACTTTGTACTCAATGTTCGTGGACAACATTGAGTAAACTGAAATTTTTTAACTACACTAAAAGCAAATTCAACCAAAAGTTGTATTGTGTACTCTTTGAAAATAGTAGAAGTTAAGCAACACGCCAAGAAATTAAATGTTTCTGACTGAAAATAGATTGTGTTAGGTTTGTTAGAAACACAGGTGAAAAACCTGGTAACTAGAAGACACCAAAGGAAATTTTGATAATGAAGAAGATTCTGACTGTTGATGATTCTGCCTCAATGAGAGCCATGGTGGCATTTACCCTAAAAGCTCAAGGGTTTGATGTGACCGAAGCAGTAAACGGCCAGGAAGGTCTGGATAAGGCCAAAGGCAGTAGCTACGACCTGGTGATTTCAGATGTGAATATGCCTGTAATGGATGGCATTCAATTTATTACCGAACTACGCAAAGAAGAAAATTACCGTTTTACGCCTATTCTAATGTTAACGACTGAGTCGGGTATGGATAAAAAACAAGAGGGCAAGGCTGCCGGTGCCACCGGGTGGATTGTGAAACCTTTTGACCCTCAAAAGCTTGTTGCAGTAGTAAATAAAGTATTGAAATAATTGAATTTAACAAAGGGTTGGTGCGATTCTTACCAAGCCTTTTTTAGCAGCTTAGTAAAGCCCTGATTGGATGGTGAAATGAGTGATCCGTTAGCACAATTCCGAGCGGTGTTTTTTGACGAAAGTGCCGAAGCGATAGACGCTATAGAACGCAATTTGTTGGATGTTGATGATGCCTCAGAGATGGACTCCGAGACCATCAACGACATTTTTCGTTCAGCCCATTCTCTGAAAGGAGGAAGTGCCACCTTTGGCATGGGCTCCTTAACCGATTTCACCCATGTCATGGAAACCTTGCTGGACAAAGTCAGGGCCGGACAACTCAGCTTGTCACAAGAGATTCTGGATTGCCTGTTTTCCTCATTAGATGTGCTCAGGAACCTGGTGGCTCACTATCAATTCGATGATGAAATTAACCAATCCAGCATGCAAGAAGTTAAGGCTGAATTGGAACGCCTACTAGTGCCGGGAGCAGCAAGTACTGTAATCAGTGAAAACACGCCTGAATCTGCTGAAGTCACATCCAGCAGCGGCAGTGAGTGGTTGATAGAGTTTGCACCTGATCCTGCCATTATGATGACGGGTAATGATCCACTGCGTTATATTGACGAACTCACTGAATTTGGTGAAATTGAAGTAACCTGTCAAACCAGCGCTATCCCACAGTTTGAAGTACTGGAACCTACCCATATTTATTGCACCTGGCAAATCAGTCTCAAATCCGAAAAACCACTGTCAGAAGAAGAGTTAAAAGATGTCTTCTTGTGGATTGAAGATGAAGCTGAATTTAAATTTACTCAGATAGATAGTGCCAGCAGCGCACAACCAGAAACGCCTGTAGCAACACCTGAACCTGCGCCGGAGCTGGTTGCAACAGAGACTGGTGCTGCAACTCCTCCTGCTGAAGCTGCCCCTGCTCCCGCTTCAGGTGGTGAAAAAAGTGCCGCCAAAGCCAAGCGCGGCTCTCAATCAATTCGTGTGGACCTGGAAAAAATCGATAGCCTTATCAATTTATTGGGAGAGCTGGTTATCACGCAATCTATGTTGAGCATTTATGGTGATGAAGAGAAATATCCGCAGTTTGAACGCCTGTCGGAAGGGCTCTCTCAATTAGAGCGACATACCCGAGATCTGCAAGAAGGGGTCATGCGCATTCGCATGTTGCCCATCGATTTTTGTTTTAGCCGTTTTCCGCGAATGGTAAGAGACCTTGCGAAGAAGCTGAATAAATCTATCGCGGTAGAAATTATAGGTGAGCACACTGAGGTGGATAAAACCGTTATCGAAGAGCTGAATGATCCATTGGTGCATCTGGTACGCAACAGCGTTGATCACGGTCTTGAAGAGCGCGAAACCAGACTTGCCAATGGCAAGTCTGAGACCGGCACTGTAACTTTAAAAGCGTTCCACCAGGTGGGCAACATTATTATTGAGATCTCCGATGATGGTGCCGGTTTGAACACCGAACGCATCAAAGCAAAAGCCATCGAAAAAGGGGTTATTAAGCCTAATGCCAATCTGACTGATCAGGCGATTCACGAATTGATTTTCGCGCCGGGCTTTTCCACCGCCGATGCCGTTACTGACCTTTCAGGACGAGGTGTCGGTATGGACGTAGTTAAACGCAACATCCGCTCTTTGGGCGGCACCATCGATGTGCGCTCCATCGCCAATGAAGGCACGACGTTTACTATTCGCTTACCACTCACATTGGCTATTTTAGACGGGCAGTTACTCAAAGTGGGGGCGGAAACCTACATTATTCCAATGCTTTCGATTATTGAAAGTATTCAGCTTAAACAGGCCGACATTAATAAAGTAGGCAAACGCGATGTGTCGTTTAAGTGGCGGGGTAACTTTATTCCTATATTGAATTTGGCGGAAATGTTCGATTGTCCCATTGACCAGGACAAACTCATTGAGTCGGGTCTGGTGGTTGTGGTGGAGAGCGACAACAAACATTGCGGAATTTTAGTGAGCGAACTTAACAACCATCAACAAGTGGTGGTGAAATCCCTGGAAGCCAATTACGCCAAAATAGAAGGTCTGTCAGGGGCGACAATTCTGGGGGATGGTTCTGTGGCCCTGATTATTGATGTTGGGGCGTTGATTTCCAGAGTGAGGATGCATTAATGACGGTGTCAGCAGAGCAAGAAGTTATCAGTGCAGAAGAACACGATGACGATCAGATTGAAAAGGCGGAATGGTTAAGCTTCAAATTAGCGGGGCTAGACTATGCCGTTGATATTCTCCGGGTTCAGGAGATCAGAGTATGGCAAGCATCCACGCGTATCCCCTATTCCCCGGCGTATGTAAACGGTTTGATAAATTTACGCGGTGCTATTGTACCTATTGTGGATCTGCGTATGCGCTTGGGTTTGGATTACCGTGAATATGACGAAGAAACCGTCACCTTAATAATGGATGTTGAGTTTCCCGAGGGGGGAAAAACCATTGGTATTGTGGTGGATGCCATCTCTGAGGTGATCCAGACCAATGCTGACAATTCACAACTTTCAGCCGATTTCGATTTAACCATTGATCAAGCATTTGTGTCAGGAATTGCTGACGTGGGTGAAAAAATGATCATCCTGTTGAATGTAGATACTTTATTGAGATTGGATATCTAAATAATTTTTATGTAATGGGCGAAGGCCATTGAGGATTAAAATGGACAAAAATAACAAGTTATTCAGCCTGATTATCATGTTGGCACTATTTGTTAATTTCGGATTGTTTTGGAAAGCGGCTCCCGAGTCTCAATATTTATTAGTGGTGGCGGCAATCACTGTGGTGGCGGCGGCGCTGGCCCTTTGGAATATTAAAATGTTCGCTGATGCGGCAGACAGTGTCGCAAGTTATTGCCGCACCCGCCTGAATAATTTCAGTCAATCGTTGCAAACCAATAATTATGGGGCGTTTCTGGCGCCATCTACCCAATCTGGAGAGCTGGCACTACTGGACGCGCAGTTTGAAACTCTCGTTGATGAATTGGTGAGTCAGAAAAAGCGCTCAGACACAGAGTTGGATAGTTGTCTACAGCAGCAACAATTGTTGAGCAAGGCTCTGTCTGCCAGCAACAGTAACCTGATGCTACTAGATGCCAATCGTTGTATCGCTGGTGTGTCTGATGGTATGCAGCAATTATTGGCCGGGCTGGCAATGACACAAGTGACTCCAGGTGAGAATCTGGTGGGTAAAAATATCAATCTCGTTTGTTCAGATACGCAGCTTGCACAAAGCTTATCCAATATAACCACTGCAACTCAGATAACATT
Source organism: Planctobacterium sp. AWM4_229 (assembly GCF_056160305.1). NCBI lineage: Bacteria > Pseudomonadati > Pseudomonadota > Gammaproteobacteria > Alteromonadales > Alteromonadaceae > Planctobacterium > Planctobacterium sp. AWM4_229. The sequence continues at coordinate 145,681 of NZ_JBSWWX010000004.1, forward strand.
GAATTTTGGTGAGCAACTATTCGATGTGCAGTTAACACCGCTATCCGGTGCAAATCAGCAAAACACTGGTATGTTATTGCAATGGCGAGATGTTACCAGTCGCGAAAGTGAATTACTTGAGCAATCCATGATATTGCGCAAGACGTCTGCCCTTGAAACCGTATCTACCAATATCATGTTAGCTGATGCTGATTACAATATTGTCTTTATGAATCACACCCTGCGGGACATGTTGGCTCAAAATCAGCAGAAGTTTCGCGAAACCTTTGCCCATTTCGATGTTAACTCCTTGCTGGGCAGCAATATTGATATTTTCCATAAAAACCCCGCTCATCAGCGAGGCCTGCTGGATAACCTGGAAGCGGAATACAAGTCCGAGATTGCCGTGCAGGATCTAACCTTCAGCTTAGTAGTTAACCCTATTTTCTCAGAATCCGGAGAGCGCCTCGGTACCTCTGTGGAGTGGGCTGACTTAACGCTAGAGAAATTGCAGCAAGAGCAAGAAGCGGTAAATGCCCGAATGAAAGTAGCGCTGGACAATGTCAGTACTAATGTCATGTTGGCAGACAACGAACGCAATATCATTTACCTCAATGACAGCTTGCGGGAAATGATGGCGCAGAATGTCGACACCTTCCGCTTGCTAGATGCTCAATTCGACCCTGACAAGCTAGTGGGGCGCAACATTGATGTATTCCACAAAAATCCTGCACATCAGCAAAAACTATTGGCGGAATTGACCACAACGTATCGCTCCGAAATTAAATTGGGAGCCCTTGAGTTTGAATTAACGGTTAACCCGGTAATGGATAGTGAGGGACAGCGTTTGGGCACCACTCTGGAGTGGTTAGATATTACTGAGCGCAAACGTCAAACCCTGATAGCCGCGGCGAACGCCCGCATTAAAGTGGCGCTTGATAGTGTAACCACTAATGTGATGGTGGCAGATCAAAACTACGATATTGTTTACACCAATGACAGTGTGCGGGAAATGCTGCACATTGCTGAAGCGGATCTGCGCAAAGAGTTACCACAATTTGACGCTCAGAATATCATTGGTAAAAACATCGATATTTTCCACAAAAATCCGGCTCATCAACGCCAGATGTTGGAGCGCCTGCGGGAATCATATCGCACCAGGATTACCGTTGGGCCGCGTCATTTCAATCTCATCGCAACGCCCGTTATGTCTGAAGACAACAAGCGTATTGGCACGGTTGTTGAGTGGGCAGATGTGACTCAACAAGTCATAGTTGAAGGCGAAGTACAGAAACTGGTGCAGGATGTCAGCAAGGGTAACCTGGGCGCCCTGATTTCTACCGAAGGTAAACAAGGGTTTTTCCTGAATATTTCCGAAGGATTGAATGAACTGTCACAAACGGTAAATCATTTTGTTAGGGACATTAGTGTCTGCCTGCACAAGCTGTCTGAAGGTGATCTAAAAATACGCTTTGATAATGACTACAGTGGCATGTTTGGCGATGTCGCTAATTCGCTTAACACCACCGTTAATAAACTCAATGAAGTGCTTACAAAAATTCAGCTTTCCTCGGGTGAGATCAAATCGGCCAATACCGAAATTTCCCAAGGTAACTATGAATTATCCTCCCGCACTGAACGCCAGGCATCCTCTCTGGAAGAAACGGCGGCCAGCCTTGAACAACTCACCTCCAATATTCGCAGTACAGCAGACAATGCACGGGTAGCAAATACTGCAGCGACCGGAACCAAAAACGAAGCCACTAACGGTGAGCAAATCATGACTGAGGCTATGGAGTCCATGGCGGCCATTACCGAAAGTTCCAATCGCATTGTGGAAATCATCAGTGTTATTGATGAAATTGCCTTCCAGACTAATCTGTTGGCACTTAACGCATCCGTGGAGGCTGCCAGAGCGGGTGAGCAAGGGCGAGGTTTTGCGGTGGTGGCCAATGAAGTCAGAAACCTGGCCCAGCGCTCTGCGGTATCAGCAAAAGAAATTAAAGAATTGATTGATGTTAGTTCTGAGCGGGTGCAGGCGGGTAGTGAGCTGGTGAATCGCTGCGGCAAGTCACTAGGGGATATTCTGTCTCATGCCAATGAACTGTCCACCATTATCAGCGACATCGCTAACGCTACCAATGAACAGGCGACAGGGGTTGGTGAGATAAATCAGGCTGTGGCACAGTTGGATGATATAACACAGCAAAATGCGGCGTTGTCTGAAGAAGTAACTTCTGCGGCCCAAGCGTCACTAGCCCAAGTTGAAGGCATGGTGGAACAAGTGGCCTTTTTCGATGTTGAAGGCGTTGATTTGAGTGCTTTGTCAGCGCGTTCTGAAATCCAATCAAAATCTTACAGCCACGCACAAAGCGCCACTACCGCCAGAGCACCCATCAAAGCGGGATCCGGTAGCAGCACTAAATCGAACACCACAAGCCCTGCTGCCGCTAAGCCGAGAGTCGTGGCGAAACAGCCCACTTCAATTAGCAACAAAGTGCCGGTCAAGTCTGAGCCGGGCAAGAGTGTTACTGCTAAAGCGGATGACAACGACGAATGGGAAGAATTCTAATGATGGAAGCACAGCAATGAATATAGATGAAGTGCAACTACTGAGTTTTACATTGGGTGACAACATCTATGGCATCGATATTACCCGAGTGCAAGAGATCAGAGCTTTAGGTGAAATTCGCAAGCTGCCCAATACACCGAGTTATTGCATGGGCGTGATTGATTTTCGCAACAGTATGGTGCCTATCCTGGACATGCGGGATATCTTCGGCTACACCGCTAAGCCCATGGATAAACAAACGGTGATGGTGGTGGTTTCAGTCGGCGAGCCGGGCAAAGACATGCTGGTGGGCATAATTGTTGATTCTGTATCCGATGTGATTGCTGTGGAACCTTCGGAGATAAGAAAGTCTCCCAAGCTAGGTCACAATGTTGATACCGAGTTTATGAAGGGCATGTTCAAGTATCAGAGCAAGATTGTGGTGCTGCTGTCGCTGGAATGCATCTTTGAAACTGACAAGTTTGATGACTTGAAAACCCTGGTGGAACAACAGGCTGAAATGGCTTAATGCAAGCAATGCGAGTGATAGCCTGTGTCAATCAAAAAGGCGGTGTGGGTAAAACCACCATTTGTGCCAACTTAGCTTACGCTTTGAGTCAGCGTGGGCAACGAGTCTTGGCCATCGATTTAGATCCACAAGCGCAGTTAGGCCAATACTTCGGATTGTTTCAAAACAAGCGTGCTGGCATTGATCGGGTTTTGGCGGGTAAAAGCGAGCTTAATGACGTTATTCAAACGCTCTCGTCCTCGCTGTGCTTTATCGCCGCGGGCCCTGCTTTACAGCGTCTGGAATCCACCCCCATGGGTAAAGGTCGGGGCCTGATTTTAAAAAAGGCGCTTAAACGAGCCCCGCCAGAGGTAGATATTATCTTACTGGATTGCCCGCCATCATCTGGTTTTTTAGTGGTCAATGCCCTGGCCATGGCCACTGAACTCTTGACTCCCGTGACCCCAGATTTTTTTGGTTTGTCGGGGATGTCTACCATGATGGCCACTATGCGCAACTTTGAACGAATGATTGGCAAGTATCAGAAACACTGGGTTGTGGTGAGCCGAATGCAAAAAGAGCGACGCTTAACCAGCGATGCCATTGATAAATTAAAGCGTTATTTCAGCAACAATCTGGTACCTGTTTATATTGAAGAAAGCAATGCTGTGGCCACAAGCCCAAGCTATGGACAGCCAGTCCAAGCCTGGTCCCCACAGAGTAAAGCCAGCAACGAGTTTGCTCAATTGGCGGATACCATCCTGGAGGTGTGAAACACATGTCAAATAACGATGATGATTTAGATTTAGAGTCGGGCCTTGGCCATGATCCTCTGGAATGGTTACAGGATGATGAAAACGTCGATACAACAGCGCAAACTGATGCCGCCGAGCCCAAACCTGAACCTAACCCCGAACAGGAAACTATAGCCACTACAGCAGAGCAAACTGAGCTGAGCCCGGAATCTCAGGATGACAATGTATCGCCCGAACCCGTTCCATTGCCCGACACTGATAGCACTCCTGAGCCGGAAGCGCCTGTTGCGGTTGCGGAGCAAAGTCAGCAGAGTTTTCGTTATGAAAATCACAAAGCCTTTTTAACTGTGCCTGAAAAACTGGCCATTCAAGTTATTGAGCCTATGCACAGTGAATGGAAAACCCTGTTATATGATTTACCTCAATCCATCGAGATTGATGCCAGTAACACAAAAGAAGTGGACGCTGCCGGATTGCAATTATTGTATTCGATTGTGCAGCAGTTGGTTTTTAAGGGCTCAGACGTCGTATTCGTAGCAATACATCCGGCTTTGCAACGGCAAATAAGCTTATTTGGACTGGGTGATTTTTTTGCTCAATACCAGCACGTAGCATGATGGTGAAGTGTGACTAGCAGCAAAGAGTTTGGCTACAACCGCGAAGTATTTAATCGTCTCAGAGGGTTAGCGAATGCCTGGTCGGGCATTACGGTTACCGATGAAAAGTTTGAAATGTATTACGCCCGTCTCACCAAGCGCCTGCGTTTTCACAAGCTGAGCGACTTCAAAGACTACGTTCACATGGTGGAAAATGATGCTCATGAGTTCAAAGAGTTCATCAATTGTATCACCACCAATGTCACTTCTTTTGGTCGGGAACAGCACCATTTTGATTACCTGAAAGAGTTTCTCGCCCAGTCTCAACAGAAGGAATTTCATATCTGGTCTGCGGGTTGTTCATCCGGTGAGGAGCCTTACAGTATCATTCTGAATCTGATGCCCATCTGTGAAAAAAAGGGCATTACGCTAACGATTACTGCCACTGATCTGGATACCGATGTGCTGCAAAAAGGGGCTAATGGGGTCTATCCGTTACAGGCGATTGAAAAATATGACCTCGCGGTGAAAAAACAATTCTTTGAAAAGGGAAAAGGCGCCAATAACAATAAATGTCGAGTAAAAGAAAAGTATCGAAAATTGGTTACATTTCAACAGCTTAATCTGATGGATGAATGGCAATTAAGCCAAAAGTATGATGTTATTTTTTGTCGCAATGTGTTGATCTACTTCGACGCTCCTAAAAAGCAACGTTTGGCTCGGAAGTACTGGGAACACTTGGTTCCCGAAGGCCACTTGTTTTTAGGGCACTCGGAAACACTGCATAAAATCAGTGATGACTTTGACAGTGTAGGTAAGACTATTTATCGGAAACGAGGTTAGCAGCCATGACATTGCGTCATCTCCCAGATATCAAACCCTGTATGAACGGGTTCGAAACCATCAATCGCTATGTTGATAAATCGCTGGGAACGGTGGCGGCAAAAATCTTACCGGGTGAATACTATGTCACTCGCAACGACGAGATGATCACCACGGTATTGGGCTCATGTATTTCCGTGTGCATTTATGAGCCAAAAATTGGCTTGGGAGGCATGAACCATTTTATGTTGCCTACTTCCAATAGTGTTTCCGATGTCGAAGATCTGATGAGTGAATCTTTCCGATATGGCGACGTCGCCATGGAACGCATGATCAATGATTTGTTGCGTAATGGTGCCGATAAAGCGCAAATTATTTTTAAGGCCTTTGGCGGTGGTCAGATCATTAAACAAATGACCTCGGTAGGTGATCGCAATATCAAGTTTTTACACAAGTTTATGGTGATGGAAGGTTATAAGCTTGCTGCTTCAGATTTGGGTGGACCGCACCCGAGAAAAGTTAACTTTTACCCCAAAACCGGCAAGGTACTCGTGAAAAAGCTGCAACACATGCACAACGATACCATTGCTATCCGTGAAACTCAGTACAAAAGCCGTATCGACAAGCCGCAAATTGAAGTGGGCGATATCGATTTATTTGATTGAGAATAGAAGCCTATGGATAAGATCAAAGTACTCATTGTTGATGACTCAAAGTTGATAAGAGACATTTTAACCAGTTTGCTTTCCAGCGATGCCCGTATACAGGTAGTGGGTACAGCTGAAGATCCTTATGATGCCAGACAAAAGATCAAAGATTTAAATCCAGATGTACTGACGCTGGATGTGGAAATGCCCAAGATGAACGGCGTAGCATTTTTAAAAAATTTGATGCGTCTGCGGCCCATGCCAGTGGTGATGATTTCAACACTGACTTCAGAAGGGTCGCAAATTACCATGCAGGCGTTAGAGCTTGGAGCGATAGACTTTGTGGCCAAGCCCAATGATTTGTCCCGCATCATGGGAGAATACAGTCAGGAGATTATCTCCAAAGTGATCACCGCGGCAGGCGTATCGCAGCAAAAGCTCACTGCCATACAGCAAAAACTCACCCAGCCTGAAGTATCCGAACCACTTAAACCACTGAGTACTCAACCTGCAATTGCCGCTGACAGCAATGCTAAACCGGCGAAAAAAATCATTGCGATTGGCGGCTCTACAGGCAGCTTGGAAGCGCTGAGGGAGCTACTGGTAGCGGTCAGCTTCACGGGCAAAGAAGCCATGGTGGTGGCCTTGCATTTACCGGGACGATTTACTGAGTCTTATGCTAAGCGCCTCGATGGACAATTGCCTTGTATCGTAAAAGAAGCACAGCAAGGAGAACCGATTCGCGAAGGGCATATTTACATTGCGCCGGGCGGTCAACACCTTGAAGTGCGCAAGCGAGCCTTTGGTTTTGAAAGTGTGGTAACTGATGACGAACCAGTTAATCTGCATCGTCCTAGCGTGGAAGTTTTGTTTGATTCGGTAGCTAAACACGGAGAAGGTAATGCCATTGCCATGATTCTCACCGGGATGGGTAAAGATGGAAGCGAAGCGCTCGCCCGTGTGCGCAGTGCCGGAATGCGTACCTTTGCCCAAAATGAGGCCTCAAGTGTAGTTTGGGGCATGCCAGGAGCTGCTGTGAATGAATTTAAGGCAGTGGCACCAGCAGATGTGTTGGATTTACAAGGGTTGGCAAATGCGGTGTCGAAATTTGGCCGTTAGCTTTGATAAATACAACAGATTACAGAATTAATACTCACAGTGCAGGGTGGGAAATCTCACCTATACTGAATTTACAAATCGCAATGAGTTTTCCAAGGGCTGGTTTAATCCGACCTTATCGAGACTTTAGATAATAAGGTGGTCAAAAATATGAACACCGGGCAGAGAGACATTCTATGAGCATATTTAAGCGTTTATTGGGTGGAGATTCACAGGTTACAGAGTCTGAAAAGGACAATAACGAGTTCCAGATTTTCTCCGAGACCATCCGGCAGGCCATAGATGCCATTGTGATTATCGATGAGCACAACAATATTCAATTTGTTAATGCCGCTGCAGAAAAACTCTGGGGTTACAGCGATTTTGAAATGTTGGGGCAAAACGTCAAAATGCTGGTGCCTGCGGCTATCCAGGCACAACACGATAGCTTTATCGAAGCCAACCGTACCACCGGACAAAATAAGATTGTAGGTACCAGTCGCGAAGTGGAGGTACACCGCAAAGATGGCAGTATTCGCTGGGGTTCGTTAGCCCTCAATAAAATTGAAGTAGCAGGGAAAATCCTCTATTCCGCGTCGGTTCGCGATATTACCGATGAAAGGGATGTTCGGGAAACCGTTGATCAGACCCTGGAACAAGCGCTGGATGCAGTGGTCACCATCGACGAACACAACACAGTGCAGTTTTTCAATGGCGCTGCTGAGAAGTTATGGGGTTACAAGCGAAACGAAGTCCTGGGCCAAAACGTAAAAATGCTGGTGCCTAAAATTCATCAGGCCAATCACGATAATTACGTTAATGCTAATCGCACGACCGGCCAGGACAAAATCGTCGGTACCGCTCGAGAGGTGCAGGTAGAGCGCAAAGATGGCTCCACGCTTTGGGCGCAACTGTCTCTGTCAAAAATTAACCTTTCCGGGCGCATTCGCTATACCGCGTTTGTTAAAGACATCACTGAAGAAAAAGAGCAGCGCACCATTATCGATCAGACTCTGGAGCAAGCGCTGGATGCTGTGATCACTATTGATGAACACAACATAGTGCAGTTTTTTAATGCCGCCGCTGAAAAACTCTGGGGCTACAAGCGGGAACAGGTGCTGGGGCAAAACGTAAAGATGCTAGTGCCTAAACTGATTCAGGCGGATCACGATGAATATGTGAACGCTAACAGGCGCACGGGTGTCGATAAGATAGTAGGCCAGGCGCGAGATGTGAAAATAGAGCGTTCCGATGGCAGCGAGATTTGGGGTAATTTATCACTGTCTAAAATTGATTTGGGCGATCGCATCCTTTACACCGCTTTCGTCAAAGACATTACGCAAGAGCGAGAGTTGCGTGAGATTGTTGATCAGTCGCTGGAGCAAGCGCTCGATGCCGTGGTACGTATTGATGAAAACAACAACGTGCAATTTTTCAATAAAGCGGCAGAAGCATTCTGGGGCTACAAACGCGAAGAGGTGCTGGGCAATAACGTTAAAATGTTGGTGCCTCGTGAGATACAGGCCAACCACGATAATTTAGTTAATGCTAACCGTACCACTGGTCAGGACAAGATCGTAGGTACTGCCAGGGAACTGCTGGTAGAGCGCAAAGACGGCAGTAAAATTTGGGGCTCCTTGGCATTATCTAAAATACGGGTGGGTGACAAAATCCTGTATACCGCTTTTGTGCGCAATATAGATGCTGAAGTAAAACAACGCCGTATGGTGGAGTTGTTGTCTTTAGTGGCCAACGAAACTGATAACTCGGTGGTGATCACCGATAATGAAGGCAAGACCGAATACGTGAACCAGGGCTTTACCAAACTGACCGGCTTTACTGATTCCGACATCATTGGTAAAAAACCTGGTGAGATTTTACAAGGACCAGAAACGGATCCCGAGACCAAAAGACTGATACACAATGCTCTGGCGGAAGCCCGCCCCATTTATACTGAAATTCTCAACTATGCCAAAGATGGCACCAAATATTGGATTTCGTTGGCCATAAACCCGGTATTTGACTCTGCAGGAAAAGTTAAACAGTTTGTTTCCATTCAGGCCAACGTCACCGAAACCAAATTAAAAGCATTGGAGTTTACTTACAAGCTGGAGGCAATTTCTCGCGCTAACCTGGTGGCTGAGTTTGATACCGATGGAAGTTTGGAGGAGTGCAATGAACTATTCAGCGATGCATTGGGATTGGCAGGCGATACCAAGCAGTTAGATTGGAAAGGCTTATTACATGGGGATTTTGTCAACAGTCAGCAATACGCGACCTTTGTGGACAATATGCAGCAAGGCCATTTTGTCAGTGATGATTTTAAATTTGCTCATAGAAATGGACAGGTCGCCTGGTTTAACGGCTCCTTTAATCCCATTAAGAATACATCTGGTGAAATAACCAAAATTGTTTTCTTTGGTACCGATGTCACCGCCCGTAAAGACGGTATCGACAAGCTAGCTTCCGGCTTGACTGAGCTGGAAAATGGCGATTTAACCGCTCGCGTGCAAGGGGATTTTGGTTCTGAGCTGAATCGAGTAAGGGATTCTCTCAATGCCTCCATGCAGCATTTGCAAGAAACGGTTGGCAGTATATTGCAACTGGCTGATCAAGTAGGGCATGGCACCAGAGAAATTGCTAGCGGTAATAACCAACTCAATGACCGTACCATTCAGCAAGCCTCAAGTCTTGAAGAAACCGCGGCCAGTATGGAAGAGATGACCTCTACTATTCAGCAGAGTGCTCAAAATGCCTCGCAGGCTTCTTCCGCGGTGAACAAAACCAATGAACTGGCTAAGACTGGCCAGGATGTGGTGAAGAATACCGTCAAAGCGATGGAAGAAATTTCCGCTGCCAGTAAGAAGATTGCCGATATTACCAGTGCCATAGATGAGATTGCTTTCCAGACTAATTTGCTGGCGCTTAACGCTGCGGTAGAAGCAGCCAGGGCCGGTGAGCACGGCAAGGGCTTTGCCGTAGTGGCATCGGAGGTGCGCAATTTGGCGCAGCGTTCAGCAACCTCTGCAAAAGAGATCAACAGCTTAATCAACGACAGCATCAAAAAAGTGGAAGCCGGGGTGAAAACCGCTGGCGAATCTGGCGAAACCCTGGAAGAAATTGTGGCAGCAGTGGTGAATGTAGCTGAACAGGTCGGCGACATTATGGAAGCTGCTAAGCAACAGGAAATGGGAATTAGTCAGATCAACGCCGCCATTGTGCAGATGGAAAGCATGACCCAGGAAAATGCAGCACTGGTGGAAGAAGCGGCATCTGCCAGCCAAATGATGCAGGACCAGGTGGAAAATATGCGCTCAGATTTGAGCTTCTTTAAGATTGGGGACGAGTAATCGCGAACGAGATTTGTCGTTTGGCAAACGAGACCTACTGTGTGTCCAGTGCAATCACTGGACTCAGATTCTCAGATGGTGAAAGTATGTTTTTAGTGAACTACTAGTTAATCAACTAATGCAATAAATGTTAGCTTGGGTGATTTGTAGTTCCACCATGACACACATCCATTTACCCAGCCTTTTATCCTTTTCCCAGAGACTTTCGCCGTAAGTGCCAGAGAGAACATCTCTTTATAGTGTGGAGAATCTGGGTTAATCATTAATCCCAGCTTTTTATCTTCATCACATGGTTCATCGTGTTGCGAAGCGCCATCAGTTGCAATAGTAACCACAAGTTTATTTGCGTCAGTAATACTAACTTGTTTGACATTCACTGGGCCAAAAGAGCTGTTTGCAGAAACCATTTGACAGGCCAATAGCCAAACAATTAAAACCTTCAAAAAAAAACTCATTGTTATATTTTCCCTAACTATTAAAAAAAACACGTGTCATTCGAATTGAACGCTTTTGTTTAACGTCCCAACTGCCCGGTGCGATTCCACGCCCATTGGTTGGGTGTTTGCGGTAGTTTTTGACGTACTGGAATAAGTTTGATGCCTTGCTCTTCAAGCGCGTTTAGCGCCACTTGCAAATACTGCAATGTCACTTTGTGAGGATGGGCGATACCCACTGCGAAACCATTTTTCCGGGCTTTGCGGATTAGCCTTCGGAACTGGTAATCGATGTGCTGGGTTTCCTGAATGTGATCTAAAAAAACATTGCGGCGCATGGTGGGAACCCCATAATCATGGGCAATGTTCTCTGCTTTGCTATATCTCGTGGTACGGCTATCCAGAAAGAATAATTGATGGTAATTCAGGTATTCCATAGTGGCTTGCATCGGGGCTGTAAGCTGGGTTAGTTTACTGCCCATGTGATTATTAAAGCCGATGGCTTGGGGAACCGAGAGCAACGCCTCCTTCAAGCGTTGTTTAATCAGCACTTCCGACATATCAGAGGAAATGCCCCCTGGTCCCATGTTTAAACCTGAGAGAGCCTCCATGGGCATATGCACCAGGACATCTCTTTGTTCTCGAGCTGCCACTTTGGCGAATTTGGTAGAGTGCGGCGTGTGGGGCAAAATCGCAAATGCCACCTGAGTGGGCAGTTGGAATGCCAATTCGTCACTGTGATTATTACCCATATCGTCAATGATCAAAGCGATTTCTGCTGCTGAGGCACAGGTTGCTGTTATCCACAATAAACACGCAACTAAAACGCAGTGATGCTTCTTTTTTGTGGGCTTCTTTTTAAATAGGGGAAATCTTAACGGGGTGAGTGCTTTCCTGTCGTTCGTATGAACAACATCAGGTTGGTATTTTGTAAGATGAAACGCTATAACCTGAAGCCAGGAAATAGCGTTTAATAACTTAACATTGTAGCGCACGACTCGTTGAATCTTTTTGACGTTATTGTTATTAAAATTGACTATTCAAAATTCGGGTCGATTAAGTGAAAGGTGGTCATTTATTTTGTTATTTTAATTGTGGAAACCACTTTTCGTTGCCGATATAAAAAGCTTAGTGTTTTTATTATCGCTTCGAACGACATTTCCATTATAAGAACTCGGGATCGATAGTCCACCAGAAAAAGCGAAAACTGACGGTTTTTTTTACAGACCGGGTTGATTCATGGGTATTAAAAAAAATACTTATATTCTAATTGTCGGCTTTCTAAAATCTTAATAGCAATAGGTGATATAGATTGTTTCTGGTAAGCACAGTCTTGGATTTACAGATCCAACCAATTGCTGGGATTTATGGCACCGCCTTTATGGCGCAATTCAAAGTACAGTCCCGGACTTTGTTGACCGCCGCTTTGTCCTACCAAGGCAATAGTTTCACCCGCTTCAATAATGTCGCCGGCCTGTTTTAGCAAGGCTTGGGTATGACCGTATAAACTCATATAGCCTTCACCGTGATCGATCACCGTAACTAAGCCCATGCCTTTTAGCCAATCTGCAAATATTACTTTCCCTTGATGGATGGCGCTCACAGGGCGTCCAAGTGGGGCACTGAAAATAACCCCTTTCCAGCGCACCTGGCCCTGTCGCCGCTTGCCAAACAAGCGTCGGTATTGCCCATTTACCGGTTTAATCAGTTTGCCCTTAACATTTCTCAGCCCACTTAATTGGATATCTTGCCGTGCCGCCTCTCTTGCCAAGGCTTCTGCAATGGCATTAGTAAGTTGTTGCTCATTGATTTGCAGTTGCTCAATTTGAGCCGCTTCGCTGTCTATGGTTTGCTGAATTGCTGACAGGGTTGTCTCACGACTTTTTTGTTGCAGTTGTAAGGCTTGCTGTTGCGCTTTTTGTTGAGTTTGTAAGTTGACGATTTGCGCTTTTTTCTCTGCAAGTGCACTAGCGGTTTCTTGTAACTGCTCCAACAATAGCGAAAAACTATCTATTTGTTCTTTGCGGGCTTCATTCAGGTATTGGTAATACACCAACATACGCTCAAATTTGCCAACGCTCTCCTGGTTGAGAAGTAGCTTGGTGTAATCGTGATCACCCGCCAGATAAGCACTTTTTATTTGGTTGGCCAGCAGTTTTAATTGCGTTTGTTTTTGAGCTGTGAGTTGTTTGTGTTTGTCTTGTAACTGCTTTTGCTCATCTTGCACCAGCTTTAGCTCCTGGCCACTAATGATGCTTTGTTTTGTGAGTTTGGCAATTTCCAGTTCGGCATTGCGCAGTTGTGTTTGCAAACTCTCCGCGGTGCGCACTTTGGCATTGAGGTCGGATTGGCGATTTTTTATTTCATCCTGAATGGATTTGAGATCTTCCTGAGTTTGAGCATGGCCTGGTGCCACAACTAAGAGGCATAACAGCCATAGTAAAGACAACGGTTTAATCAAAAAAATCCTTTGTTCCCTATTGGTTTTTATCATTGATTGCGGAACACCTCTGGCGTCTGAACGTAAAATCTATATACTTTGCAGTCGTTTTATTATCACTGCTTTACTTTAAGGTTTTAGTCAGATTATGCAGCAGTTCGTTGAGTTTATCGGGAATCATCCAATGTTGGCAACAATTTGGGTGGTTTTGTTCCTGTGGTTGTTATACAGCACAGTCAATAGCAAGCTTTCTCCCATCAAAGAATTAGGCACTCACGCCGTAACACTTTTGATGAATCGTTCGGATGCCATTGTTTTAGATATCCGCCAACAGGCAGATTTTAAAAAGGGGCATATTCTGGGGGCTAAAACTCTGACCCAAGAGCAGATCAATAAAGCTGATTTCAAATCGCTTGAAAAATACAAATCCACACCCATTGTTGTTGTATGCGCAATGGGGGTGAGTGCGCGTCGCACGGCCTCACAATTGCTGAAAGACGGTTTTTCACAAGTGTCAGTATTAAAAGGTGGCATGAATACCTGGAATGCCGAAGGTCTACCGGTTAAGAAATAAGTATTTCATGGCTAAAGTTGAAATTTACACTAAGGCGTATTGCCCATATTGTTCTCGTGCCAAAGCGTTGCTTGAACACAAGGCGGTTGAGTTTATTGAATTTAAAATAGATGCCCAACCAGAATTGCGGGAACCTATGATTGCGCGCGCTAATGGTGGTTACACTGTGCCTCAGATATTTATTGATGATCAGCATATCGGTGGCTGTGACGACATGATGGCTCTGGAACACCAGGGCAAATTAGATCCACTTCTATCAAATTAATTTAATAAGGCTAGCTACAATGGCAGACGAGATTCAAACTGGCGCGCAAGAAGACGCACCACAAGCAAAAACAGCGCAATTCCAGATTCAGCGTATTTATTGCAAAGACATTTCTTTCGAGACTCCAAACTCTCCGGCAATTTTCACTAAAGAGTGGAAGCCTGAGATGAAAGTGGACATGGATACTAAGTCCAAGAAGCTTGAAGACAATAACTATGAAGTGATATTAACAGTAACACTACAGGCTAAAATTGAAGATCAGACCGCATTTTTGGTAGAAGTACAGCAAGCCGGTGTTTTCTTGATTGGTGAAGATATGCCAGAGCCACAGAAAGCTCATATGATTGGCGCTTTCTGTCCAAACACCCTGTTCCCTTATGCGCGTGAAACTGTGGCCAGCTTAATCAACAAAGGTACTTTCCCGGTATTCAACCTGCAGCCAGTAAACTTTGACGCGATTTTCGCGCAATACATGCAAAAACGCGCTCAACAGGCTCAAGCTGAAGCTGAGCAAGCTGCATCTGAAGCCCCTCTTCAGTAAGCGTTAAAGCACCAATATGGATGCTCAATCCATCACGGTACTTGGAGCAGGGTCTTATGGCACTGCTCTGGCCTTTTGCTTAAGTCGCAAGCAAGTACCCGTCTGGTTCTGGGGGCGTAATGCCGAGCAGATGCAACAGATGGCCAGCGAACGCAGCAACCAAGCCTATCTTCCCGGTTTCACCTTCCCTGATGCACTCCATGTAGAGCCGGATTTGGCCAAAGCCGTGGCCAAAAGTCGTGATATCTTAGTGGTTGTCCCCAGTCACGCATTCGCGGCGATGCTGCAACAACTCAAGCCACTTTTGACCCAAGAGCATCGTATTGTTTGGGCGACCAAAGGGCTTGAGCCTGAAACAGGCCGTTTGTTGCAGGACGTGGCCAGAGAGATTTTGGGAGAGAAGCTCCCCATTGCGGTACTATCAGGCCCAACCTTTGCCAAAGAAATGGCTAAGGGCCTACCCACAGCTATTACCCTGGCATCAGAAGACGCTGATTTTATGGATGACTTTGCCAATAAATTGCATTGCGACAAGTCATTTCGGGTATACAAAAGCAGCGACTTTATCGGCGTGCAGTTGGGCGGGGCGGTGAAAAACGTAATTGCCATAGGTGCCGGATTATCTGATGGTATGGGCTTTGGCGCTAATGCACGTACTGCTTTGATCACCAGAGGCCTGGCAGAGTTGAGTCGACTGGGGGCAAAATTGGGGGCTAATCCACAGACCTTCATGGGGATGGCGGGTTTAGGCGACCTGGTATTAACCTGTACCGACAATCAATCTCGCAATCGCCGCTTTGGTCTCGCTCTGGGTGAAGGCAAATGCGTAGAGCAAGCCATGACTGATATTGGTCAGGTGGTGGAAGGTTATCGCAATACCAAAGAAGTGTATGTACTCGCCGAGCGCCTCGGGGTAGAAGTGCCCATTACTGAGCAAATCCACGCTATTTTGTACCAAGGTAAGACAGTACAGGAAGCGGCGGCAGCTTTGCTGGGCCGCGAAATCAAGTTTGAGTAATAACCTGCTTTAAGTGGCGTTAGCAAAATCCAATTGGCGCCAACTTTCATAAACGAAAACAGACACCGCATTCGATAAGTTCATACTGCGACTGCCTTCTACCATGGGAATACGCAAGCGCTGCTCTTCTGGCATGGAGAAGATAAGATCTTCCGGTAAGCCGCGAGTTTCAGGACCGAATAGCAAACAATCACCCGCTTGATATTTAACCTCGGTAAAAAAGCGCGTGCCTTTGGTGGTGCAAGCAAACACTTTGTTGGGTTTGCGCAGTTCAATATAGCTTTCTAAATTGGGGTAGCGTTTTACATTGGTGAACTCGTGATAATCAAGGCCGGCTCTACGCACTTTCTTCTCATCTAAATCAAAGCCCAGCGGCTCAATCAAATGCAATGAATATCCGGTATTGGCGCACAAGCGCACGATATTTCCTGTATTAGGGGGGATTTCAGGCTGATATAGCACAATGTCTAACATGTAAAACTTTATTCCTCGAAAAACTGCAGTATATGAGTCATTGCCGGGTTGCGGTATTGATCTTGCTCCATTAATAGTTCGTGTTTGGCATCGGGGATAGTGATGAGCTGGCAATATGGCATGCTGTCACATACGGTATTTTGTGCTTCATTGGCAACAATCGTATCACCTCCGGATTGCAATAACAGAGCGGGTATTTTAATTTTTTCGGCCTGTTCAGCAACGGTGTTCATTGCCCACATGGAAGCTTTTAACCAACCACTGGTGATGCCGCCGAGAGCGATATCCAATTCTTCAAAAACCGTTTCGCTTTGCTGATAGCGCACCTCGCTATGGGTTACGCCATTGCCAGAAAAAGGTTCGGTTTGTTTGTCGCCTTGCCCCAGAAAATACCAAGGCTCGCTGCCAAAAATGTCATTGAAAAAACTGTGGGTGCCCAAAATCCCTTTTGCCAGCCATTGTGGGATTGGCGCATTGATGCCAAACATGGGCGAGGAAAAAACCACTTTCTGGAAAGTATCAGGGTGGCTGATGAGGTAGAGGGCACCAATGGCACAGCCCATAGAATGACAAAGCAAGTTGGGTTTGCTCTGGCTGTTAGGTATTACCGTTTGGGTGATGAAGTGCTGCAAATCGGCCACAAAAAAGCTGTAATCTTCCACGTGACCTTTGTCCGGATTTTCCGCCATTCTACCGGATTGTCCCTGACCTCGGTGATCCAGGGTAAAAACCGAATAACCATTTTGATACAGGTCGTAAATGACTTCTTTGTATTTGACGCTGCCTTCGGTACGCCCGGAAGAGATGACAATACTGCCTTTACTCTGTGGATGCAGTATCCAGGCCGTGTGTATTTTTACATCTTGCTCGCCGGAAAACTGGCCTTTTTGTACTTGGTTGTTCCAGAAGGGGTTGATCAGGGTTTGGTACTTTTCAGGTAATTCACTTTCCTGAGTGAGTACTATCTCTTGTGACAGGGTGCTGGTGGACATAAAAATCATCAATATAGTTACAACAAAACCGGGCAAACCATGCATTTTGAGATTACAGAGGAAGTTTGATTTCAACGCTTAGCCCACCCTTGTCATTGTTTTTAGCCGTTATGCTGCCATTATGCGCATTTATTGCCTGTGTGGCTATGGCTAAACCCAGCCCCGTACCGCCAGTTTCTCGATTTCTGGCAAAGGATACCCGGTAAAAAGGCGTAAACAATTTATTCAGTTCTTGCTCCGGGACGCCGCAACCATCATCACTCACAAGGATCACCAGGTGCTGCTCTTGTACTTCTGCCGTTAGCTGAATGGTGTGCTCTGCGTATTTAATGGCGTTGCGAATGATGTTTTCTACAGCACTGTTTAACAGGGAAACATCGGCCATCAGTTCAATGCTTTCGGGTAGGCTGCAGAGTAACTGTTTCTGATGGCTCTGTGCTTCGTAGCGAGCATCTTCCAATACGCCCTCGATACAAGTGGGGAATTGTTGCTTGTGTTTAGTAATATCCAGCGAGCGACTCTCTAGTCTGGACAGTTGTAAAACATTGCCAATCATGGTGTCTATTTGTTGCGCTTCCTTCTCGATTCGCTCCAGGAGCTGTGCTTGCATAGGATTGAGCTCTATGGCTTCAGGCACCTGTTGGGTTTCCATGTGTTGTTGCGCTATACCGATCGCCAGTTGCAGCCTCGCCAAAGGTGAGCGCAACTCATGGGAAATGTCCGCCAGTAAACGTTTTTGATTCTCTAATAACTCGTCCAGCTTTACTGACATGGTCTGAAAGTCTTGACTGAGCTCCCCAATCTCATCGTTACGGCTACTGCTGTGCAATGTACCAGCCCGAAGGTTACCTTTGGCCATTTCTTGGGTGACGCCACGCAATTGTTTGATGGGGCGACTGAAAGACCAGGCCAGAGCGAAACACAGCACACCACTTATACTGAGTGCGATTAGAGCCAGTAATTCAAAGCGCTGCTGTACCATAGGAAATCGGATAACCCGCCCGTTAAAAATGGAGTACTGATTGCCGGCGACTTCGACATTCACCGGGCCAAAAAACACTCTGTCTCCAGACATAAAGCCGTAGGCCGCGTCGGCCAGGGCGAGGTTTTTAAAGCGCCGTTCAAAAGGCGGAGGCATACGCAATGCGTCGCTGTAGATTCGGTCTTCTTCCACATCCAGCAGCACTACATCGCTTTCAAATTGCCTTCCCAGTAGATGCACCATGCGTTTAAGCTTGCGCGGATTGCCCGGTATGCCCATGGCCATTTTTGTCTGAAATTGCTCTGCTATTTGCTGTAATCTTTGCTGCTCATCCGCGGGAATGGTTTGCAGTTCTGGCCCTTTTACTATTTGTCTTACTGTGATCGCAGTGCAGATAATTAATACCAATGTGGTGAGCCAAAACCACAAAAATAAGCGTCCAAAAATACTATTAAGCGGGTTGAGCTTTTTTAACAATCGATGTTTCAAGCGGCGCTCCCCAAAAAGATATAACCTGAACCACGGACCGTTTTTATGCGTTCTTTATTGTTGATTTTGTTTAGTTTTTTACGAATGTTACTCACGTGCATATCAATGCTTCTGTCATAACTTGCCAGTGGCCGCCCCAATACTTTTTTACTGATATCCTGTTTACTCACCAGATTTCCGCAGTTCATCATGAGCAGGTGCAAGATAGAAAATTCCGTTGAGGTGACTTCAATCGCCAGGTTGTCGCATAACACGGAACGGGAAACCGGTTGCAGATTAACATCCCCAATGGTGATGGGCTGATGGGTACTGTGACTGGGTACAAACTCCATACGACGAATGATGGCCTTGATTCTGGCCGATAGCTCTCGGTGATTAAAGGGTTTGGGCATGTAATCATCCGCCCCCAACTCCAATCCAAAGATGCGATCAAAGTCATCGCCTTTGGCAGTTAGCATCATAATAGGAGTTAAATGACTGATGCGGATCTTTTTCAGTACCTCAAAGCCGTCCAACTCTGGCAGCATCACGTCTAATAAAATTAGATCAAAGTGCTCACCGCTGGTGGCCATCTTCACTCCGGTTAAGCCGTCGTGAGCGCATTGAATTGCGTAGCCTTGCGGAGTTAAGTATTCGCTCAGAAGTTGCGTGAGCTCTTTGTCATCATCAATGATGAGTATGGATTTTGCCGACATGCTGGTTTTTACCCTTGTAACAAAACGTGTGTTTTTACACGATTACATTCTTAATATTAACGCTTCTTGGGACTCTGTGTAACAGGGATAGTTTCGGTCTTTACGCAACCTTTACAAAGGCAATACGTTGCTTTAGCTGCGCTGTGCCAAGATGTTGTTGTCGTTAAAAAGAGGGCAAAGCGATGAAAAAACAACTTTTAGTTATCTCCTTAATTGCTGCATCGGTAGTAACCGGTGGACTTGTTACTGCACATGAGCGTGACCGGGAACATCAGCCACGCAAACAAATGATGCAAATCTTCAAGCAGCTTGATTTAGAGCTCGAACAAAAACAAGCCATTCGCAGTGTAATGCACGATGCCAAAGATCAAATGCAGGTGTATCGTGAAGACATGAAAAAGCTGCATCAGGAAATGATGGATTTGGTGACTTCGGGTAACTTAAGCGAGGCTTCAGTGGCAACGGTGTTGAGCCAATATGAAGAAACACTTGGTGCTATGACGGTGGCTAAATCAAGCCACAAGTATGCGGTGTATCAAGTGCTTACTGATGCACAACGAGAAAAGGCCAGAACCTTAATGGAAGAGCAGCGTCTTCGTATGGAAAGTCGCGATAGCGGTGAGCGCTTTGCCAAAATGGCAGAGAAACTGGAGCTAAGCGACAATCAGATAATGCAAATTGAACCCCTGTTAGAAGCGGTTAAAGAGAGCCGTATGGCATTGCGGGATGTCATGCATGGTTTTAAAGAAACCCAACGCCAATGGTTTGAAGATGGCAGCTATAGCGAAGAAAAGGTCAGTGAACTATTTTCCACTACCTTTCCTGAATTTCAGGCAAAGCTCTATGCGGTTGTTGCCAGTCATCAGCAGGTTTACCTGCAATTGACAGAAGAGCAGCAACAGCAGGTGCAATCCCGAGCGGGAAAACGCTTTATGCCTCGCTTAATTTAATCATTGGAGCTGTGCAAACGCCCTTCACAGGGCGATTTGCTACGTCTAATATTGGCCGTGCTTTAGTAAGACCTTGGCCCGGCGTAATTCATTTTCAGCAAAATGTTGGCTCAAGAGCATCATCTGCTCTGTTTCATTATTGAGCGTATGGTAGTCACCGGCGAGGGCTCTTACTTTGTGATTAAAGTCTGCTTGCTGTTGCCAAGTGTTCGCTAGCCTCTGTGCGGCTTCCGTACCGAATTGACTTTCTACTTCCCGAAGGCGCACATAGCTATCGCTGTGCTGCTTTTTAATGTCATCCAACTGTTGCATCTGTAGCGTAGGCTGAAATGCTTTTCGTTGTTGCTCCGGTAGATTTTCAAGATTTTCCCGAATGAGCTGCCGCTTTTGCTGTTTGGTCATATCCGGCGCCAGGGCAATTTCCCGGCGGGTCATGGCCTGTTCGTCATGACGCTGCTCTTCTGCGAATAAACTTTCATATTCTGCATCGTTAAAAAATGCCCGGCGCAAAGATTCCAATGCCTGCAACTGGTTTTTAAGTGCAGTCAGGTCGGACTTAACAACTCCTTGCTCAGGCTCTAACTGCATTAGTGCTAACTTGTAATCCAGATAGGTTTGCAACAATTGCATGAATGCCTGACATCCGGATGTTGTTAACTGCTGTTGCTGACAATACTGCTCGCCTACTTGCAGTATCACTCTGGGGTCGGTGCTGTTGGCGTTTAAGATTAGACTTTCCAACACATCTTTTACACCTGTGTTCAGCACAAATTCTCCCGTTCTTTGATTTAGCGGCTTTATGGCAACTTCTGGTAGAGTCGTTTGGTCAGGCTGTACAGCAGGACTTTGTTTTGTTTCTGTCGATTGTGCTGCCACCTTTGTTTCAGGTGTATGTGGGCTGAGTAGTGCCAGGGCTAAAAGCCCTGACAGCAGCACAAAGCCGGGTAACCAGCGGGTCATGTTACAGTCCTAACTGCTTGAGCAAGTTAGCTTGCTGTACAAATACACTGACCGGGTCCGTCTCGAATAAATGATGGATACCAAAAGTCTGGTTTACTTCATCCAGGTGATTCATTTTGTAGTTGTCTTTCAGCACATAGCCCAGGTGTGAACTACAGGAAGAGACTAAACCATCGTTACTTTCGTTGAAGGCAAGGCCCGTCAATGCCAGTGCTGGATCAGCAATATCGAAGACATTGGTATAAGTTGAACCGCCACTCCAGGAGAAGTAATATACGCCATTGCTAGCCAGCAGTTCGCCATCATTGGCACAATATGCTGAAGGCATGCCCTCTGGGTATTCAGCGTTGAACTGCAGCGTTTTCTCTGTTGTCAGTGCTTCCAACGCCGCGATAGTATCTGTGGGTAATTCACCCGGATTAGAGCCTGTAATTAATTCTAAAAAGTTGGTAAAGCCATCAAAGACGGTTTTAGCCACACCTTCCAGAGTTGAGTCAGGTTCGATCCCAGCACGTACAAGATCAGCCACAGGGCTACCCCAATTAACGCCTGCGACAGAACTGGCAGAAGCCACCAATTCTGGCGCGACGCTGGCAACATAACGTATGGTTGGGCCACCATGGCTGTGACCGATAAGGTTGACTTTTTCAGCACCACTTACCGCCAATACTTCCTGAACATAAGCCAGCAATTGTTCACCTCTTACTTCCGTAGCGTTAGCTGGAGAAACCGTAGCGACGTAGACTTGTGCACCGTTGCGACTCAGTGCCGAAGGGACTTTGTAGAAATAGTCCACCCATAACAGATCGTCAAAACCAAACAGACCATGTACCAGGACGATAGGGTATTTCGTTTGCGAATAGCTACCTGCATGGGCTGAGGTAGATAAATAAGACAAGTTGACTAACAGCAATACTGCCAGGAATAATTTTTTCATGTGTGTTCTCCAAAGGTTAAAAAACTTAACAGGTAAGATGTCATACCAGATGCTGTTAATGGTTGGTTAAAAAAATGTAAAGATCAATGGGTGAAAAATCGGAGTGTGCAAAGTAAAACCCGTGTAGTGCGTGGTGAGAGGAATTGGAAAGCTCCAGTATTTAAAAGCAACCCCTTGAAGTGATTAGTATTTCTCCGGTGCCAGTGAAAACCCATTGAGACACAATTCAATGAGTATTTATCTATCCTATTGTGGCCATAAATTGTACTTATTTCGGTTTTTTTGGCGCATTTTTGCACCTGGAGTGCATAAATTTTGAGCCTTAAGCGTTTCGGGCTACGCTTAGATTGATAATCAGACAAGAGCAAAGCAGGAGAATTCCCTATGAGCGCATCTGAAAAAGTGATCGGTGCCATAGAATGGCGAGATTTAACCGTGGATGACGCCACTCAACTGAAAGACTTTTATGAAAGTGTGGTGGGCTGGAAAAGTGGTGCCGTATCTATGGGCGAGTACAGTGACTACACCATGGACCTGCCCGATACAGGAGAAACCGTTGCCGGCGTTTGTCATGCGCGTGGTTGCAATGCAGGTTTGCCTGCTCAGTGGTTAATGTATGTCCGAGTCTTGGATGTGCATGCTAGCATTAATGCCTGTGAAGGCATGGGAGGTAAATTACTGTACGGTCCCAAAAGCATGGGGGATGATGAGTTTTGTGTGGTGCAAGATCCCGCCGGGGCGGTAATTGGATTAATCTCTGAACACGCTAAAGCCTGACTTTATAAATCAGGCAAAATACGGCTAGTCAGATATCAGGGCACCAAGGTTTGGGTTACAACTCCTTTGCCGGCTTGTAACTCCACGTGTGCCAGGGCACCATTGACTAAGGTCATGTTGGGCGGGTAATGGCTGATATCCACGTCATAGAAAACCGGATAATCCCGCTCGGCAAAAATCTCCTCAATAACCTGATAGTAATCCAGCTGTCCTTGAGTATCCTCCGGACCGGTGCTGCGCCCCAACAATACGCCATTTAGGCCATCAAACACGCCTCGGTATTGCATACTGAGCAAAGCCCGTTTTAATCCTGTCGGTGGCTGTTCAACGTTTTCCAGATATAAGAGCACGCCGTCCAATTGATAGCGCTGTTTAAATTTTTCAAAGTCCAGATATGGGTTAGCAAACAGGTTCACCAGGGTATCAAGGCAGCCACCAAATAACCTACCGCGCATGGTTTCAGGCGCTTGCTGATTTTGTTGTTTCTTCAAGGAGCGCCATTGCGAAGGCTTCCTGAGATCGAATCCAGAAAAAGGGTTCTCCTGCCAGTTCATAAAATAATCTTGATAAAGCGCAGAGCTCTCCTGGCTAAATGAACCCATTTCTCCAGTGAATAAACGCTGTAGCGTTCCGGCTGTAAGTGTATCATTTTGGCTGGCAAGCATTTCCATCAAACAGGGCCCATGCACTGTGGCGTAATCACAGCTGGCAGTAATGGCACAGGTAATGGTGGAAATGTCCGAATAGCCTACTATCCATTTGGGGGGCAACTGTCTTAATTTTTCATAATCCAATAAAGGCAAGCATTCTGTGGCAAGTTCGCCACCGTAGGGTGGAATAACCGCATCTACGCCAGGATCAGTTAAAAAATCCATAAACTCAGCAGTACGCGTTTTAGCATCAGCGCTGACATAGCCTGTGTTTTCGCGTAGACACTGTCCCTCAATGATCTTAAATCCACTGTTTCGCAGATCACTGAGTATTTTGTCCAGTCTTGGATGAAGGCTTTGATCCACACCTGATGAAATAGCCGTAACAGCGATGGTGGAATTTGTAGTTAGAGGTTTTGGATAGCGCATAACAATGGAGCGTCTTTGTGTCTGTATTTTAATAATGAGTTGCAAACCCGTATACTAGCGCAAATTTTATTTTCGTCAGCAAGAATAATTTCCCCAGAAGCGAACTATGAAATATAAAGATCTCAGAGAATTTATTGAGAAACTAGAGCAAATCGGTGAGTTAAAGCGCGTTACGATCCCAGTGAGTACCGAGCTGGAGATGACCGAGATTGCGGATCGCACTTTGCGTGCCGGTGGACCTGCAATATTGTTTGAAAATGTTGTTCACCCGCACAACCCAGATGCTGTGAATATGCCGGTATTGGCAAACCTGTTTGGTACACCCAAGCGCGTGGCACTGGGTATGGGCCAGGAGAACGTTGACGCATTGCGTGAAGTGGGCGAATTGCTGGCATTTTTAAAAGAGCCCGAGCCGCCTAAAGGACTGAAAGACTTGTGGCAAAAAGTGCCGGTGTTTAAGCAGGTATTGAATATGCCTGCTCGCGAAGTTAAAAAAGCACCTTGTCAGAAAAATGTTATTGCTGGTGATGATGTTGACCTTAATAAGATTCCGGTGCAGCGCTGTTGGCCGGGAGATGTTGCGCCACTGATCACCTGGGGGCTCACGGTAACCCGAGGCCCAAATAAGAATCGTCAGAATCTGGGGATATATCGTCAGCAGGTGATTGCTAAAAACAAGGTGATTATGCGCTGGTTGTCGCATCGCGGTGGAGCTTTAGACTTCAAAGAATGGTGCCAGCAACATCCGGGAGAAAAATTCCCGGTGGCAGTGGCTCTTGGCGCCGACCCGGCCACTATCCTTGGGGCTGTAACTCCCGTACCAGACACCTTATCAGAATACGCCTTTGCCGGTTTGTTGCGCGGTGATAAAACCGATATCACCAAGTGTATCAGTAGTGATTTACAAGTCCCCGCCACGGCAGAAATCATTCTGGAAGGTTATATTGACCCGGAAGAAACTGCACCTGAAGGTCCTTATGGCGATCACACTGGCTACTATAACGAGGTGGAAACCTTTCCGGTATTTACCGTTACCCACATTACTCATCGGGATGATCCTGTTTATCATTCCACCTATACGGGTAGACCACCGGATGAGCCTGCCATTTTGGGGGTGGCACTAAACGAAGTATTTGTCCCCATCCTGAAGCGCCAGTTTCCCGAGATTGTAGATTTCTATTTGCCACCAGAAGGTTGCTCTTATCGTTTAGCCGTGGTGACCATGAAGAAACAGTACCCCGGACACGCAAAGCGAGTCATGATGGGGGTTTGGTCTTTCTTGCGCCAGTTTATGTACACCAAGTTTGTTATTGTCTGTGATGATGATGTCAATGCCCGCGACTGGCAAGATGTTATCTGGGCCATGACGACACGTATGGACCCGGCCAGAGACACCACCATGATTGAAAATACCCCGATTGATTATCTGGATTTTGCTTCCCCGGTTTCCGGGCTGGGCTCAAAAATGGGGATGGATGCCACTAACAAACTGCCGGGTGAAACAGACCGAGAGTGGGGTACGACTATTGTCATGGATGATGAAATCAAAGCGAAAATCGATGCCATGTGGCAGGATTTAGGATTAGAATAACCACCGTTAACAACGAGATAGAGAGCAATATGAGTGTAATTCAGGTAACAGTAGCGCAAATTCAATCGGTTTCTGAGTTTGTCTACAAAGTAATTTTAACCAGTGACGAAGCACTGCCTGAATTTAATGCTGGTCAATATTTACAGGTGATAATGTCCGCCGAAGATAAAAGACCCTTTTCTATTGCTAACCCGCCTTATGAAACTTCCTTTCTGGAGTTGCACATTGGCGCTTCTGAGCACAATCCTTATGCTATGCAGGTCATAGAGCGCATGCAGAAAGAGGGCAAAATTGAAGTGGAGTTGCCCTGTGGCAATGCCGTTATACAGGATGATGCGGAAAACTCTATCCTGATCGCAGGTGGTACCGGATATTCCTACACCCGCAGTTTGTTATTGCAAAAGCTACATGCCAATAAAGGCGCTAAAGTCAGTTTGTATTGGGGGGCGAAAACGCCAGCTGATCTGTATGAGATGAAATACTTACAGGAATTGACGCAACAGCACAGTGATTTCGTTTTTGTACCGGTAATCGAAAATGTTCAACCTGATTGGAGTGGACGCACAGGCCTGGTTCACAAAGCCGTGCTGGAGGACTTTGATTCGTTGGATGAGCAGCATGTTTATGTCGCGGGCCGATTTGAAATGGCAAAAGTAGTGAGAGATGAATTCTTACCTAAAGGCATTAAAGCGGAACAACTGATCGGCGACGCATTTGCCTATATCGATTAACTGTAGTCGCAATTAAACGGTAATTCGGGACAAAAAAGCGAACTTTGCTCTGTTTTCCCGAGTTATCTAAGCTAAAAAAGGGTTTAAATCAACGCTTAACACCCGTTTCGTTTGTTTTGTTAACCCCGCCTCTGAGCAGGTATCGCTGTTTTTATGTCGTTATAAATAGAGTGATAGCCTGATACACAGACAAGCTATCAACCTGATAAAAAGACAATTTTGTATGCTTTCACGTGGTTTTTGCTTTGGGCGTCTTGTAGATTGAATTCAAAGTGGCACTTTTCCACTCTGGTTTTGCTACTAAACTGAGTGACTGTTTAAAAATACACCGTACTAATTCAGGCTGTTTTTTACCCGGGGCATCAGGTGGGGGGCAAGTGCTTTTCTGCGACCGCTTCGCTGCGGGTAATAGTGTTTTTCAAGGTAATCCAGGACCCGCTGCTCATGTTCACCTAGCGGCCAAAGTCCTTGCTCTTTTTGCATCCAGCGTATGGTGTGTAGCCATCCCTCACGGGTCATCCGATTTTGTGTGATTAGGGCGCTGGAGTGACATACTGTGCAATGGGCTATCACGTAGGGCAAGTCTGGATCATCAACTAACTGACCTTTAGCCAGCAGGCTACTGCTCAAGAACATCAGAGGCAAAAAGGAAAGTCTTAGCCTGTTTAGACCCGGCGTAATCATGATTACACCACTTGCACCGCAATGCGGTGCGTGGCGTTATTCAGGTAGCCCTTCGGATTCCAGCCAGGTA
The DNA here is from genome assembly GCF_056160305.1 of Planctobacterium sp. AWM4_229. Lineage (NCBI taxonomy): Bacteria > Pseudomonadati > Pseudomonadota > Gammaproteobacteria > Alteromonadales > Alteromonadaceae > Planctobacterium > Planctobacterium sp. AWM4_229. The sequence continues at coordinate 172,670 of NZ_JBSWWX010000004.1, forward strand.
ATATCATTGGCTGAGCAACGCCTCTGTCATCGGTGGCTTTGGCCCAAATCTCATAATAGCCGCTGATAGGAAAGCGCAGGCTTTGCTGCCAATGTTGCCAGGCATTTCTATTTGCTGGGGGCGAGACTGGCGCATCGATCCAGGTTTGTCCAAAGTCGATGGAAAGTTGCATTCGCGTGACTTTGCGATCACCAGCCCAGGCGTGTCCTCGAACAGTCAATGGGTCCTTTTGCGAATGAGTGATCCCCGACTTGGGAAAGGTGATTAACGATTTAACGGGCATCTGTTCAATGATACACATTTGCTCATCACTGACCTTGCTACCCGGCGCAACGGGGTTGCAGGGAACTCGATATGCGGAACCCGTCATTTTTGCACCATCATGTACCTGGTTGCGCACCACAATTTTACTCAGCCATTTACCTGACGTGCTGGCGGGCCAACCGCCAAATACCAGCCTTAACGGGTAACCATTCATTATGGGCAAGGGTTCGTCATTGATCCCCCAGGCTATTAACGCTTCATCTTCCATGGCTTTGCTAATAGGCACACCTCGGGATATGGGATGTTTATCCTCGGCCCCTGAGAGGTGTTTGTCAGTTCCATAATAGCCAATGTATACCGCATCTGGTTTGACTTCCGATGCCTTAAGCACATCCTTTAAACGCACACCTGTCCATTTGGGACAGCCTATTGCGCCCGTTGTCCATTGATTACCTTTGGCGGGAGGGTCAAATTCTGCTCGGCCATTGCCACCACATTCCAGGGTCAATTGGTAGCTGTAATGCTTAAAGTTGCGTTGTAGTTCTTGTAGTGTCCATATACGCGGCTTAGCAACAGACTCACCTGCAACCTCCAGAGTCCAGTTAGTGGCGTCGGGAGATTCTGGTGGCTGACCATTGTTGCGTACAAACAACCGAGAAGCTGGAGTTACTTTGTCGTCCAGTAAGTGGGCCGGGGTTTCTGCATTTAATGGACGATCATTGAGAATCACAAGCTCCGGGTCTTTACCCGGGATGGTTTGGGTTTCAGCTAAAGCGATGGGAAGCAAACCCGGTGGCAAGTATTTCTGAAATACAATATCTGCTCCCAGCAAGGCAGAAAACGCCGCGCTGGATGTGATAAAACGTCTGCGAGATTGCTGGGGTTTTTTCATCGCCATTGATGTCCTGGTTACTGTGATTAAAAATAAATAAGCCAGGCAAGAATAATTAAGGCTATCCAGGCTGTCTCAGCTACCATTAACAAAATGGGTTTGAAACCCACTTTGGTCAATTGCCCCAAATTGGATTTCATGCCAATGGCCGCGATTGACACCACCAGAGCAAATCGACTTATTTCAGTCGCTGAGGTGGTGACAATTTCGGGTACATTTACCACACTGTTAACGACCATTAGCAGGATAAAGGCCATCAAAAATCCCGGTAATCCGGGGGCTTTGCCACCATCGGCAGTAATATTCTTGTTGGCTTTTAGAACCAATAAAAAGCACAACACCACCGGCATCAAAAATGCCACCCTTACCAACTTGGTTAAAGTGGCAAGATCTCCGGTTTGTTCTGAAACTGAATAACCTGCACCTACCACCTGGGCAACATCGTGAATGGTGCCTCCGAGAAAAATACTGGTTTGAGTTTCATCCAACCCGAGATAACTGGCGAAAATAGGATAGGCAACCATGGCAATGGTGGATAACGAAGTGACACCGATTACGGTGAGCAAAGTATCGCGCTCTCGGTTTTTGTCATTGGGCAGAACAGCGGAAATTGCCATAGCTGCCGATGCGCCGCAAATCGCGACTGAACCGCCAGTTAAGGCACCAAAGCGTTTGTTAAGCCGAAATGCTTTGGCCAGCGCTACGCCGAATAAAATGGTAGAGGCTACTGCAAATACCAATAGCAGGGCAGTTTGCCAACCAAGGGCGATAACATCATCAAAGGCAATTCGTAAACCCAGCAAGGCAACGCCGATACGCAGAATATGGCAAGCGGTAAATTCGATACCAGAGCGACATTGGGTGTCCTGATATAAGAATGACATTGCAATACCCAATAATAAGGCGAATAACATGGCAGGCGCACCATAATGTTCACTCAAGAACAAGGCGGCGAGCCCGGTTATAATGGCAATAAAAATCCCGGGAGCAAGCTGCCGGGATTGATTTACAAAGTTATTGAATATTGTCATTCTGCAAATTCTTGTTATGCAGCTGCCAGTGCTACCAGCACCTGGCGCTTGCGTTCACCAGAGTATGGGCGTCGGCCGTGCATTGCCATATAGTTATCAACAATCGCCACATCACCGTCCTGCCAGGCTAAATCAAAAGTGAACCGATCCGCCAGTTCGTTCACCAGCTCTAAGCCTTCTTTTGGTATGTGGCTGTCATCACCGAAAGTGATGGCGCTGGCCGGGTTTTCACGTACCCCTTTCCAACCCATATAAGCGGCAATTAATTGATTGAAAAAGGTTTTTGTGCCGTTTTCCAATGTCATTACAGCAGGCATTACCGGAGTTGTCGCTACCAGGCTACCATCCTCTTGCCATTGCCAACTGTATCTCAATTCCGCTAGCTTGGCTTCTGCTGCAGCCACTGAATCAACACTCAAAGTGCTCTTCCAGCTTCTACCCTGGCCGGAATTGGCGTCGTCAGCACCTGGCATGCGAGTAGTATATTTTACCCCTTTTTCTTCAAAGTCCTTAGCTAATTGAGGTGCTTGTTTCTGCATTTCAGCAAATAGTGCATCAGAGCGACACAAGGGCGTAGCACCACCGGTTTCGGCAGCCGTTTTGCAGAAGAAAAACAGTTTGCTGGGATAAATCGGAGTTTGCGCCATTTCATGATGAAGGTAGATTTCTACGTCTTTGGGGGCTTCATTGGCGGTAAATACGCGCTCAGTAAAGTTGATCCTCACCGCATTCGACAACGATTCCTGATAGGTAAAATTGGGATAACCGAATGCCGCTGAAAAAGCATCGAACGTCTCGGCAGAATCAATGGGAAAGCCTCGAAACAGTAATGCGCCAGAGCTGCTAAGTTCCGCCTCAAGTTCAGCCTGATTGGCTTTCACCCAGGAAATGCAGTCTTCTAAGGTACTAAAACCGGGTTTGTTTTCTACTATTGCAGGAAATGTACTGCCTTCCAGTTGCAATTGGCTGTCTACCTTGGTTAATTCAATCGTTTTCACCTGCATCTCCTAGTCGTAAATGGGACAATGTGTGTTGAATGCTGCCTGGCAAAAATCGCCGGGATCGTTAAAACGTTTGTTGGCATTCAGTGCGGATATCGCCTGCATTTCGTCTTCGTTAAGACTAAAATCAAAGATATCCAGATTTTCCTTCAGGCGATGTAATTTAGAGCTCTTGGGTATAATGGCGCAGCCCCTTTGCACGTTCCAGCGCAATACCACTTGTGCTTCGGTTTTCCCGGTTCTGACTGCTGCCTGTTTTACGGCTTCCTGCACTAGTACCGATTCGTTTTGCTCTGCCATATTAAGCTCCAGATAAGACAGCGCGCCTAGTGGCGAAAACGCAGTAACATGCAAGCCTAAGCCCTTGGCCAGCGTAATCAGTTTTTCCTGAGTCAGGTATGGATGTGATTCTATCTGTAAGGCATAAGGTTTCACATTCGCGTAATTCATTAAATCCATGAGCAAGGCTGAATTATAGTTACACACGCCAATTTCTCGGGTGAGACCTTCATCTACCAGTGCCTCCATAGCATGCCATGTTTCGGCTAAAGGCACCTTGGCAAATTCCATTTTTGGCTCGGCGGCATCTGGCTTGTAAAACCACTCTGGTGGGTAGCGAGTTTCAAAGGGGACAAATTGCTGGGCAATAGGGAAGTGGATGAGATATAGATCCAGATAATCTAATCCTAAATCGCTTAAGGTGCGTTCAAGCGCCGGTTTTACATGCTCTTTTGCATGATAGGTATTCCACAATTTAGAAGTGATCCACAGGTCATCACGGCTACACAAACCATCTTCGATAGCTCGCTTGATACCTTCGCCTACTTGTTTTTCATTGCCGTAGTCACAGGCGCTGTCCAGGTGTCTGTAGCCCACGGAAATAGCGTCGTAAACGGACTGAGCACAATCTTCAGGGGCAATTTTCCACAACCCGAGGCCGACTTCTGGCATTTTCTTCTGTGACATTTCACTTTCTCTCTTGATTATCGATAACAAACTGCAGACTGGCGGAATCCAGTGTAAATAGCCTGTTAATCTTGTGTCTTATATAAGACTTAGTGTATGACTAATATAATAAATGTCAAATCAATATTGCATGATTTTTATTCAGTGCGGTGATGAATGCGCTGCAAGCCACCTATGAGTGTCATTAAGACCATGGACTGGGTTTGGAGCAAACGCTGTTTGCGGGAGGTTTCCCACACTAACGCTTAGTCCAGATCCACCAGGTAGTGATAATTATCTGAGCGGCAACGATTAACGCGGAATTCAATTAACTTACCATCTAATGAACGAGTCAAACGAGTAAACATTAACACCGGATCCCCTTTGCTGATGTCAAGGATCTCGGCATCCTTTTCATCAGCCAATATAGCTTTTATCCGGTCTGTAGTTTTATGCACCGTGAGATTAAAGTTAAGTTGATAAAAATGATAAAGGGTGTGAGGCAGTTCCGCCATTTCGTGCAAGCCTGGAAAGTATTTTTCCGGCAGGTATATATCTTCTAATAAACAAGTAATGTCGTTAATCAGACGTTTACGGGATAGATGTATCACCCGCTCGTTGGCACTCAATTGCAACTGTTTGGCAACATCTTCTGAAGGGGATTGTAATTCAAAAGAGACAATTTCCGCTTCTGGTAATTGTGGCGCTTGATTGTCCTCAACAACCGGGAAAAATCGATACAGTGCCTGGTGACCTGTGTGTTCCGAGACAAACGTACCAACACCTTGTCTTCTGGTTAGAACTTTACTTTGGGTGAGTGTATTCAGCGCTTTTCGCACGGTACCTTGGCTGACACCAAACTCTTCAGCAAGTTGAAACTCATTAGGTAACATCTCACCCGGTTTCCAACGCTGCTCTACAATAAGTTGCGTGACATGTTCTTCGACTTGTTTATACAGCGGTTGGAAAGCCAAACCACCGGGACTAATTTTGTTGTCGAATTTGTTACCTTTCATCTCGTCTCTTTTTTCCTGCACTTTTTGCCAAGGGGCGAAACAACACTCTACTTCCGTATTTGGCGTCCACGGAGTTTAACCCGTAAGAATCTACGATGTCTAAAGCAATCAGCCTTAAAACAGGTTTTTGACTTAAATTGAGCCAAAAGATTCAAAATTTTTGTTCAATTTTGAAAAATCCCGCATTATTTAACGCTGGAAATCGCTGTTACATCAACCCATTAAAAATGTTAATAGATTGTTATTGCCTTGCAGCATAGCATTTCGTAAACTGTTTTGTAACTTATATAAGACACAAGATGAGTATAGTGACTGATTTAGGGATTGCACGGTTAAAACTCAAGCTTTTCTCAAGGAGATGCAAATGAGTGGGTTCACACTCCCTGTTCCTGCGTGGAACGATATTGAGCAATTGAATTGCACAGGTAAAGCTTTTTTAGATGACGCAGGTGCTGTGATTATTCCTACTGATGAGGGGAATATTTCCGTTTCTCTGTTTGAAAATGGTTTTCGTTTCCAAATAGGTCCGAAGAATAATTTTGATTATGGCATGTTGAAAAACTTACCGGAGTTTTTAGCTTGCGAGATTTTTGGTGATGAATATCACACATCAATCCGTGCGGGTGACAAAACACTGGAGATTCAACACCGGCCTTTCCAGTTCTGCCTGAAAAGCGCTAATAAAGTGCTTCAAAAAACACCCAATGACGGTCACTTTGTGCGTTCGCTTCGGTTACCGCCTTTGGCGAAAGTAGATGAAGGCTGGTTTATGGCTTTTGATCTGCAGAGCGACGAACCCGTTTATGGCTTGGGAGAAAAGTGGAGCAAACTGAACAAGCGTGGCCAGTTAGTACGCTCCTTTAATCATGACGCCTTGGGGGTAAATGCCGAGATCTCCTACAAGAATACGCCATTTTGCTGGAGCCCCGAGGGCTGGGGCGTGTTTGTTCATACGCCAGCACCAGTGACTCACAGCGTTGGATATGCCCCCTGGTCACAGCGGGCTTATGGTATGTTACTGGAAGATCCTCGCCTGGATCTTTTTGTCTTGACCTCGGAAGCTGACAATGTCGGTGCCGACATGCTTAGACACTACACGGATCTGACGGGAAGAGCGCCAGTGCCACCGGAATGGAGCTTGGGGGTTATTCTCTCTAAGGCTTATTACAAAGATGCCGATGAGTTGCTGGCTACCGCCAAAGCAGTGCGCGAGCAAGACATGCATTGTGATGTGATCACCCTGGATGGCCGGGCCTGGCAGGACACGGATACACGATTTGCTTTTGAATGGGATGTAAAACGCTATCCGGATCCGAAGGTGGTTATGGAGCAGTTAAAAGCGCTGGATTTTAAGATTTGTATCTGGGAATACCCACTAGTATCAGTAACCAATCCTTTGTTCAATAAGATGGCAGACAAGGGCTGGCTTATCAAAGACACGCGCACTGGCGAAGCCTTCCGCTATCAATGGGATATGAGTGCATTTGGTGAAGTATTAACGCCTTTGCCGGAATCGGGCATTGTGGATTTCACTCACCCGGAAGCATTCGCGTTCTGGCGGGATGCCCACAAGCCGCTGTTCGACTTGGGTGTTGATATGATCAAAGCCGACTTTGGTGAGCAAATCGAGGACCCTCACATGCAGGCCCATAACGGTGAAACCGGTATGGCACTGCACAATGTCTATTCTCTATTATACAACCGCTGTGTTTATGAAGCTGCGGCGATGTATAGCAAAAATGGTCCGTTTTTGTTTAGCCGTTCCGCTTGGACGGGCTCGCAGTGTTATCCCGCCCAATGGGGAGGCGATCCCCAAGCTGATTGGGGTGGACTGGCAGCTAATATTCGCGGTGGCATTAGTTGGGGACTTTCCGGTGCACCCTTTTATGCAACGGATGTGGGGGGCTTTTTTAAAGACACCCGTGATCCGGAACTCTATGTTCGCTGGTGTCAGGCGGGCGTTTTTTCAGCTCATATGCGCTTGCATGGTATTGGTCAGCGAGAACCCTGGAGTTATGGCGATGAAGCAAGAGATGCTGCCAACGCTGCCTTGAGCCTACGCTACCAAATACTTCCCTATCTCAAAAAATATATGATCATCGCCAGTGAGACCGGATTACCGGTACAGCGGGCAATGATATTGGCTTTTCCCGATGATCCAGCGGCGTGGGCATTTGAAGATCAGTTTATGTTTGGGGACGATATTTTGGTGACCCCGGTTTATCGTTCCGGTGGCAAAGTCACAGTTTATCTACCTCACGGAGATTGGCAGCGATTAGACAACAAAGAAAGCTATAGCGGTGGTCGGGTGCTTAAAATGCAACTCGCTTTATCAGAGATGGCCGTATTTGTGCGGGCTGGAGTGGATTTACAGTTGGCAAAGCCTGTCACTCATCTCAATGAGATATCAATAGATGATCTGGAATTAAGGAATTGGTGAGTCGTAACCCGGCGTGAGGTTTTACACTCGCGTTGTGGTTGAAAACCGCTATCTTAAAGTAAGCCCTGCAAAATAATTAATGAAGTGAGCACATTATGGAAATACAAGAAGTCATTACGACATTGCTATCCTGCGTATTTTTTATGGGGCTGGTGGCCTGGATTTCCTGGCAGAAAACCAAAGGTGTCGTGGACTCTAAGGATGGCTATTTTCTTGCAGGGCGAGGTCTAACCGGGACCTTTATCGCAGGCTCTATGTTGCTCACTAATTTGTCTGCTGAGCAGCTCATCGGATTAAATGGCTCCGCCTATGGTTACAATATGAGTGCCATGGCGTGGGAAGTTACGGCGGGTTTCGCCACTATCATCATGGCGATGATCTTTTTACCCCGTTATCTGGCGGGGGCATTCTCTACTTTACCTGAGTTTCTCAAAGGACGATTTGACGATACCGTGCGCCGTATGACGGTGGTGTTGTTTATGGTGGGTTACGGCCTGATCACCATTCCTTCTGTACTTTATGCCGGCTCTGTAGCGGTGTTGAGGCTTTTCGATGTCCCTGCGTTGCTGGGCGTGAGTTATGAAATTGCACTGGTTGTTACTATTGTAACCGTGGGCACAGTGGGAGCGGTTTATGCCATTTTTGGTGGTCTGAAAGCAGTTGCTGTATCCGATACCATCAACGGCATTGGTCTTTTGATTATCGGTATTTTAGTGCCTATCTTAGGCTTTGCGGCCTTGGGTGATGGCAGCGTCTTAAGTGGTATGGAAACGGTTTTTACAGAAGATACCGACAAATTAAATGCCATAGGCGCGGATACCGATCCTGTGCCTTTTGGTACCATATTTACCGGGATGATTTTTGCTAATTTGTTTTATTGGGGTACTAACCAATATGTTATTCAAAGAACGCTTGGTGCCGCCAGCCTGGCTGAAGGACAAAAAGGCGTATTGTTCTCAGGTTACTTTAAATTATTAGTACCTTTCATGATGATGCTGCCGGGTGTTATCGCATTTCATTTGTACCAAGGCGAACAGCTGCAAAGTATCGATTTGGCTTATCCTCGTTTGGTTAAAGATGTGCTGCCTCTGTATCTCTCGGGTTTCTTTCTCGCTGTTTTGTTAGGCGCGGTATTCAGCTCCTTCAATTCCTTACTAAACAGTGCTGCCACATTGTTTGTTTTAGACGTTTACGCTCCCCTCAAAGATGACAAGGTGGAAGACAAAGAGCTGATAAAAGTGGCTAAAATTGCCAGTGTAGTCATTGCTCTCTTTTCCTTCGTCGTAGCGCCGCTATTGATGTTTGCACCAGAGGGCTTGTGGCAGATAATTCGTATTTTCACCGGTTTTTATAACATCCCGGTCATAGCCATCGTATTGGTGGGCCTGTTTTCTAATCATGTCCCTGCTTTGGGGGCTAAGATTGTCATTGTTTTCCACGTGATCGCTTATGCCCTGCTTAAATTTGTATTTGAAGTGGAAATTAACTTTATTCACATCTACGCCATCCTCTTCGTGATTGAAGTGGCCATTATGGCCATAGTAGGCAGAATGTATCCGCTTGAAAAAGACTGGCATTACGAACGTAAAGACACTGTGAGTCTGGTGCCGTGGAAATGGGCGTTTCCCTCTGCCATCACCATGTTGTCATGCATTGTCTTACTTTATGTATTCTTTTCACCGATAGGTATCGTGGGCGGATTGAGCGATATGTTTTGGCTGGTGGTGTTTCTGATCATTGTCAGTAACGTCTTGTTGAGTAGTTACGCGTTGCGCCATTGGCACAAATCTTATGCCGATAGTCTGCAAAAAATAGGTCGGGAAGACAGCTGACAAAACTGCTCAAGACCGTGTTTTTATGGGCTGCGGAGAGTTTTATTAACTTTTTTGAGTCTTATATAAGATATCTATTGTAATAGTGGTTGTTAACGGGTATGTTAATAACATGTAACTAATAGGTTTGGGGAATTTACAAGTTGTTAATAGCACTTGGTATTTCCTGGCTATAGTTAAATTGCGACCTGAATCAGGCGCGTTACACAACTTAAAAACAATAACTCTGTACTACAACAAAGGGCGAAGATCACCGATCAGGACCCACTAATAACACGGCAGACTACCAGGCGGAGGCGGTATCTCACTGTTTCTGACCAAAATAAAAATGAAATGTCGGAGAAGACACATGCGGGCATATAGAAAACAAATCGCGGTTGCGGTCGCGTCAGCGCTAGCTGTTATGGCCACTCAATCTGTTGCACTTGCACAGGAAGAGTCAGAAGAAAAAGGCGGCTTTGAAACTATCGAAGTTACTGCACAAAAACGGGTCGAGCGAGTATCGGATGTACCGGTTGCTGTTTCCGTATTACGCAGTGAACAAATTGACTCGACTTTTTCTTCTAACTTTGAAGGTCTACAAAATCTGGTTCCTTCTGTGAGTTTCAGAAAAGGCACCACAACGCGTAACTCCGCCATCACCGTGCGTGGTATTGGTACTATCTCATTCAGTGTCGCGGCAGAGCCGAGTGTTTCTACCGTGGTTGATGGTGTGGTGCTAGGACGTTCTGGCCAGGCATTTACTGATTTATATGATCTCGAGCGCATTGAGGTATTGCGCGGACCACAAGGTACGCTGTTTGGTAAAAACGCTTCTGCAGGTGTGGTTAATATCACTACCAAACGTCCAACTGGTGCTACAGAGGGCATGGTAGAAGCCACAATCTTCCAGGACAACGAATACAAGCTTAAGGGCAAAATACAGGGTGAGATCACCGATACTGCCGCCGGTAGTTTAGTGTTCACAAAGTCCGCTTTTGACGGTAACCTGTTTAACGTATACAACAACGAAACGGTGAACGGCTACGACAAAGAAGGTATTCGCGGCATGTTAGATGTGGACGTGACTGACGACACTAAAATGCTGTTTATCTTCGAAAATGTGCGCTCAGATGATGATTGCTGTGCCGATATTGAAGGGCGCTTAAGCAATCGCAATAACGCTTCTGAAGCGGCACCAACAAATGGTTCCAACCTGGATTTAGATCAGCGTTTAATTGATCATGATTTTGAATCGCGCACTTTAGATGAAACCACCGCTTTCTCTGTTCAGTTAGATACCGACTTTGATGGCTTTGCCTTGACTTCTATTACGGCATATCGCACTTGGGACAATACCGAATGGCGGGAAGGGGATTTCACTTCTATTGCAGGTGACTCGGACGAAATTGTCACTTTCAATAATAACCCCCCGTTCCAGTTGCACGATATTGGTCCACAGAGCTGGAAACAGTTCTCTCAAGAGATTCGTCTGGCGTCGACAACTCAGGGCAAGTTTGATTGGCAAGTGGGTGCCTATTTATGGGATATGAGTTCCGAGCGTAACTTTACCCGTGATGCCAGTTGTCAAAACAACAACTACCTGGATGGCGATGGTAATCCCAATCCGAACAGCCATTTAAACAATGCCATTCGTTATCACCTGACGAATTCTGAAGGCATTGCTAATCCCACTGATCAACAAGTTGCTGATTACATCGCAGCGGAGGGCATTACCTGTAATGCCAATGATATTGTAAGCGCCACTGCTTATATGGAAACCGAGTTTAACAACTGGGCAGTATTTGGTGATGCGAAGTACCACGTTTCAGATGACTTCCGTTTATTGATGGGCATTCGCTATACCGATGACGAAGTGAGTTATAAGCACAATCGTGTCAGTAATGATCCATACGGCCGCAAAGGTGTGGGCGTGCGTGAAGCCGCATTGAATACGGACTTCAGTGGTTCGGTGAGCGAAACTAATGTGTCAGTTAAGTTGGGTGCACAATACGACTTTGAAGATGCGGGTATGACCTATTTCACCTATTCGCAAGGCTATAAAGGACCTGGCTTCAATGTTTTCTACAACATGAGTCTCAACGATACGCGTCCTATCGGTGAAGAAACCTCTGATGCTTATGAGTTGGGATATAAATATGCCAGTCGTGACATCTTGTTCAACGCGGCTATTTTCCGCACTGAAATTGATGGCTTCCAGGCGAATAACTTCGATAACACCGGTGGTGTTACCATCACCCGATTGACTAATGCGGGTTCTGTTATCACCGAAGGTTTCGAAGCGGATATTTTGTGGCAGGCAACTGATAATCTAACCATCAATGCAGGCCTTGCCAGTGTTACTGCTGAAATCGACAAGTTCGAATGCCCGCTCAATGAGCCAGATTGTGGTGGCCGTTCAGGTGCAGATGTCCCCTTTTCACCGGACTTGAAATACTCAGTTGGCATGGACTATACCCAAGAGCTGGACAACATGAATGTTATTTATAACGCCAGCTATGTTTACACGGACGATCAAGTGGCCAACTTCTTGGATGCCGGTGTGGATCGCGAATCATCGCCTTTGTTTTTACCGGATTATGGTTTACTTAACGCCAGTGTCGGTTTCTCATTCCGAGACGATCAGTACCGCGTAACCTTAATCGGTAAAAACCTGACTGATGAAAGCTTCTTTACCACCTACAGTGGTGACGGCTTCCGTTATCAGGTACCACGTGATGCAGACCGTTACTTCGGTGTGCAGTTCCGAGCCAACTTCTAAGCTCTCCCAAAACTGCGGGTTTATTGTGTTCCCCGCAGTTATCTAAGTGTGTTGCTGGAGGCCATCAGGCCTCCTTTTTTATGCCTGAAACATAGAGTAAAACATGGTGTTGCGCATCACTATGCTTTTAACTATTGGTATATAGAGGGGCGGCCCGGTAGGCGTTGATTAGCTGCGCGTTTATTGAATATATAAATAACGAGTTTTTAGCTGTGAAAGCAAAGGTATGCTAAAAAGAATAAAACGTGGGACCTGATGTTATTCAAATAAACTCAATACCATGTGGCACCTGTTTCGACTCGATTTATAATTATGGTTACCGAGGGCGTCTATTTTGCTGCAATATCCCATTCTTCGATATGCTCACATTTTGTTTTGGGTTGTGTATGGCGCTTTGGAGCACATCAGCCATCTCGTCTATGGCGAAAATCATTGGCAGGGCTCGCTATTCGCGCCCATATTAGCAATGGTTTGCACAGGGGCAATCGCGCTATTTTATGAGCGCACCGAGGAAAAGTCTGTGTATTATAGGGGACTTGGTTTGGGAGCTCTGAGCCTGGTTACCATCTTATTGTGGCATAATTTAACTCGGATTTTGCATTTCCAGATTTCATTCAATGAGCTATTGGACTCTTCAATATTGACCTGGATGGCTGGTAGTACCTATAGCATATTGCTGCTATTAACCTGGACCGGCTTGTTTGTGAGCGGCTACATTTTTCTCCAAAAGAAGGCGCAACAAACTGAGCTGCTCCACATAAAAAATACGGCCAGAGAAGCTCAACTACAGCAGCTGTTATACCAGATAAATCCACACTTTTTATTTAATGTTTTAAATTCAATTGATGTTGCCATTCTGGATAAGCAGAATGATGCAGCTCACAATATGGTGGTCAAGCTCAGTTGCCTGTTACGCAGCACGCTTGAGCATAAATTTAACAACAAAATCACCTTAAAGGATGAGATGACTCTGTTGGGGCACTTTATCGCAATTGAGCAACAGCGCTTTCATCAACAAATCCGCTTTGAAAATAACATCCAGCCCGATGCCTTAAATGCTTATATCCCACCATTGTTATTACAGCCACTAATGGAGAATGCTATTAAATTTAGCTGGCAGCTTGGAGTTGATTGCACAATCACACTTAACGCTCATGTTGAAGACAGACAGCTCAAGGTCCTTATCTGCAATCCGTTTGATACGAGGAATTATTGCACGTCATCGGGTACCCAAACCGGATTGGAAAACGTTAAACACCGTCTTTCACTACTGTATGGCAAGGCTGCTTCATTGCATGTCTGTTCTGAGCATAGCCGTTTTGAAGTTCTGTTAAGTGTTCCTTTTGAGGTGGGGCTATGACCTTACGTTGTTGGATCATTGATGATGAGCCTGCAGCTCATAGGGGGATTGAACTTGCACTAGCAAAACACCCTGATTTCGAGATCAGTTATCAAGGTTATTCGGTGGTTAATGAGAATATTAAGGAGCTGCCAAATCCAGATGTCATATTTTTAGATATAGAAATGCCCGGAGCATCTGGATTTACGCTACTAGAACTATGGCCAGAAACTAAGCCGTTAATTGTTTTCATTACCGCGTATAACCAATATGCAGTACAAGCGTTTGATAAAAATGCGTTGGACTACCTGCTTAAACCCATTGAGCAGCAACGATTTGATGAAATGACAGATAAAGTCAGAGGGCGCTTGCAAGAAAAGGATGTCTTGTTGAAAAAGGACGCAGTGGAAGCCCTGTTTAGTCAGGTGAAAACACAGGAGTCGCAACTAGGGCTTACTGTAAAAACAGATGAAGGCTTATTCAGGATAAAACAGAAATATCTGGTATTTATAGAGTCAGTTGGCGCTCATTTGGCTTTGTATTGCCACGATGACTCAAGTCGAGAGAAAACCTTGGTAACGAGAGACTCTTTTAAACGCCTTGCCACCGAGTTAGATCCCAAGTTTTTTTTCCGGACTCACAAATCTTTTATGGTGAACTCCGCGCATATAGTGAAGCTAGATAGGGGGCGTTTTGGTGATGGTATAATTGTAATGAGTAACGACAAACAGGTTAAGCTTAGCCGCCGTTACAAAGATATCCTCAATTGCTTGTCGCCACTTAAATAGGTGTAAATATGTTTATATTGCCGTTTGTTGCAAATTTGCAGCCGGATAAGGTAAACATCACGCTTTCATCCTTTCTCTCTGGCAGTGTTGCGTTAATTCAAAATTAACGGAAGACAACATGAAATCTATTAAAATTTTACGCGGGGCAATCGCACTTGTTGCATGCACCATTACTTTTCAAGCTGCTGCCATTCAGCCAATGCCATTATACGTTGTTGCTGATGACTATATTCATCCCCATTTGATCGTTGAGCACGAAGAGGCGCTGCTTGATTTCAAGCAAAAAGTCGATCAGTACGGTTATCAACAGAGTTGGCGTTTTTATCAGTTTGATGATGGTCGTCATGTTGCCTTTAATGCACAGCAATCGCCGGACTTTCATGCTCAAAGCGACAATGATTGGGCTGCGGTGGCGGACAAGTTCGATCCAGAGTTTTTAGCCAGCAATAGCGCTGTCTACCGAGAGACGATTGCGAAGCAACATTTTTATCAGGTGACTTACCGAGCAGACTTGTCTATTGAGCCGGAAAAAAATACGGAAAAGCCATTAAGTCACTTGGTTTTTGTTGAAATCCAGATGCGCCGTGATACCAGCATTCGCGAAAGTTTCAAAACCTGGTTAGAGCAGCAAAAGAAGTTCGAAGATAAATTTCACTTTTCAACGTATTCAAAGAGTTACGGTAGCAATATGCCAACGCTATACTTGGTTTTTCACACTAATTCATTCATTAATTTCTATCAAAAATTAGAAAGCCGAGGTGTTTTTGACCCGGTGCAATTGTTCCCAAGAAAGGTTAAGGCGGGTATTGCAGAATACAAAATCAGTCTTGCTAAATACATTCCTGAGATCAGCTATTGATTCTTCATCATTAACACCGGGGGGCGCAGTTCCGGGCTAACTTCTAAGCTCTTCCAAAACTGCGGGTTTATTGTGTTCCCCGTAGCTATCTAAGTGTGTTGCTGGAGGCCTATGGGCCTCCTTTTTTGTGTGCGCAAGCAGCCAATTATTCAGATTCAGCAGGGTGAGTTACCAAGGCTACAATTCGCTTCACCAAAGGCAATACCACGAGCAAGCAGGGATAGGCTATCACCCAACTGGACAGCCATGAATTGAGCCAAGTTGAAAACAGTGACTGACTGCCATCGTAAAGTTTAAGGGTTACTACCAACGCCACCAAACCACTCATCAGCATAGACAAAAGCAGTGGCATTAAGTGGGGGGCCCAAGACGAAGGAAGTCGGTAGCTTTGTGGCATAATTAATAAAAGGCAGATTGAAGAGCGCTAAAGGGTAATGGTTTTATTCGGTTTTTCAATGCATTAGTAAAAGCTTTAGCCGATCTTGTGAAGTGAAAACGAGTTTCAGATGGAAAAATGCACAATAAAATGAGGGAGGGGATTCACATTTTGCGTTTTTGGAGTACTATTGTAACCCGATAAAGCATGGCAAACATTTTTCATACAGATATTTTGGTGCATTACATGAATCACTTCAACATCTCCAAAACAATGATAAATACCTGGTTGTGGATGCTGGATGAATCACAAGACGAAAGACTTGCTGATCAGGCAAAGGGATTGTTGCTAAAGTTATTCCCCAGTATTCAGGCGGCCCGCAGTTTCACTGCGCAGTCTGAATAAGGTCATCGGTCTAATCCCAATACTGCAATCAGACCTGCTGATATTTCCTTTATTTGATTATTAATTGCCCTTTTGCGGTTGTCCTTGGGCCTGCATGCGATTCACCATATCTTTTGCTGCGGCGTTGGCCGCTGCGCGCTGTGCTGCCGTGGTGCATTGACGCACAGGCAATCGCGAACCCGTTACTGTGATGTTTTTACACTGGAAACCAAGGCGTTGCTTTTGTTCCTCGCTTAGGCATTGAGGTAGCGCTTTATTGTCCTGACATTCATTGATTTTGGCTAACTCCGCCGAGTTAGAACTGCAACCTGCCAGGGTTGTTACCAATACGGTGCTACAAATAAGACTCAAAATATTTTTCATGTTTCCTCCTGAAAAAAAAAGCCACCCGCGAAGGGTGGCTTGGGTCATTAGAATGTGACGTTTACACCAGCAAAGATATATCTGCCCATGGCGTCAAATGGCCCGGGGAAGGTATTACCGTTACCGATACCTGATGGTGTGTTTGGCACGATAGGCGGCTCTCTATCCAACAGGTTGTTGATACCAAAACGCAAACCGGTATGGTCAGTGACCTGCCAGGTTGAAGCGATGTCCAGATAGTTTTGTGCTGACAAAGTCGTTGGTCCACCGTTTAGTTCTTCAGTTTCGCCAAAGTGTCTCCAGGTAGCTGTTACTGAAGCATCCCAAGGTGTTTCCCAGGTAACTTTCAGGTTGGAACGCAAATCAGGCGTTGGGGCACCACAGGTAGAGCGATCCCAATAGCCTTTACATTCAACCACTGGGGCATCTGGTGTGGACTTTTGGTCCCACTTGGTCAGATAAGTACCTACCAGGTTCACTTTAACTGCACCCATATCAGATAGCTCAAAGCGATAAGACGCGTCGAAATCAACACCTGAGGTTTCGAAGAAACCAATGTTGATGTCGGTGGCTACGATGTTGTCGTTACCAATCCACAATGTTCCTCGACCTGGATCACGATTGATCAGGCTACAGAATTCATCAGCACCAGTGAATGCACATTGATCCAGAATGAAGCGCTCCGGTACGTTAGAGATAGCGCCTTGCACGTCAATATTGAAATAATCCAAGGCCAGGTCAAAACCAGGCAGGAACTCTGGTGCGATGATCAAACCAAAGGACACAGTATCTGACTCTTCTGGCTCAAGATCAGGATTACCACCAGTGATGGAGTTGTACTGGCCAGCCGGGTTGTCGGCAATGATGCCGTACTGTGCTTCAGTCACACCGGTGCGCGCACATTGCTCAAAGGTGTAAAGCGGCGTAGCTCCGGCACAAGGGTCTTCGTTCATGTTATACAAACCAAGAGATTGTGGACGGAACAAATCACGCACGTTACCTGCGCGCACAGCGTGTTGGAAGCTACCGCGAACGCGCACTTGCTCATTGATTTGCCAATCGGCAGCATATTTATAAGTGTTGGTGTCCTGACCGGTAGAGTAATCGGAATAGCGATAGGCCAGTTCCAAAGTTAGTTGGTCCGCAATACTGCTATCTTCCAGTAGAGGAATGCTCATTTCGGTGAAGAATTCACTAACATCGTATTCACCAGAAACGGCAGCAGTCGGACCACCTTGACCTGCGCCATCACCCGTTTGGAAAGCATTGTCAGGATCAAATTCCAGTGATTCTTCCCTGTGCTCCAAACCAACTACAACGTTAACTCCCAAGCTGTTGCCAGGTAATTTAATACCGTAGTCGGTTAAGTCACCAGCCAGGTAACCACTGATCTGTTTGGTTACCGTATTACCCTTGGAAACCAGTGGCAAACTGATGTAATTGAGGGCTGCTTGAGTCACTCCGTCTGTGGTAAAGATATTGTAAGGCACACAGTTGGGATCAGAACCATCCAGTACCGACTGACACACCGGGTCACCAGTATTCGGATCTGTTACCACGTTTAATGCTCTGGTAATGGCAGTGGTGGACAAATCATTTTTGAAAAGTTGACTGAATGTGACTGAGCCATAGTTGGCAAAGACATCGTAGTTCCAGTTTTCGTCAATCATACCGCGGGCACCGATTACCCCACGGAATGAAGTATGACGTAGGTCATCCAAACGCTGACCGCCTTCTACATTACGCTTGCCCACAAATGCGGTAACCGTATCGTCCATACCGAAGCCGCGTGAGGCACAGAGTGCGTCAAACTGCTGGTCTGATAAAAGCGGGTTATTACAGTTAAGTGTGCTGGTTACAAAGAATGCGCCAGAAGGAGCAATACCAGAGACACTGCGGTCATCCATGAAATTCACTTCAGCATAGATGTCCAGCTTTTCATCCACTTCATAGTGACCAAAGCCGCCAAACGTTTTGCGCTCATCGGGACGCTGATAGTAGCTCACTTCAGCAAAGTTAAAGGTTTCCCCATTGCGATTTAAAAACTGATCACCTGATACGATAAAATCATAGGTAGCAAAGTCAGTGACACGACCTTCTGCAATCGTACCTGAGCCGACACAGCCATTGGGAACACCACTGATGGCACAGTGTGCATAGTCTCGGTCGCCTTGAATAACAGAGCCAACATCACGTACGGTGGCATACAGGGTGACATTACCTTTGCCATCTGCGGTATTGGCACCCAGTATCAAGCTGAAATCGTGCGTTTCACCATCGGTAACATTGCCATTGGGGGCGGTGAAATTGGCATCCGCATTCAGCTGCTGCAGACGACTGTTGTCGTTGTCGTGTTGGTTGAAACTGTATTGGTAATCCAGACTAACCCCTTCGAAGTCGTCTTTCAGGATAAAGTTAACCACACCGGCAATCGCATCAGAGCCGTAAGTAGCGGAAGCACCACCAGTCAATATTTCTACGCGCTCTACTAAGGATGCTGGGATTTGGTTGATATCGGCACCAATGCCACCCGCTTGCGGCGAGCCCGCTGGCAGACGGCGGCCGTTGAGTAACGTGAGTGTTCTGGTGGAGCCAAGATTACGCAGATCTACCGTTGCTGTGCCGGTTGCACCATTGGCAATGGCGGATGTTTGTGCTGCAAATATCTGGGGCATATCGTTCAGCAGGTCTTCCATCCGGGTAACACCGGAGATAGCAATATCTTCAGCAGAGATTTCGGTAACCGGACTGGTACTCACCAGATTGGTTCGCTGAATACGCGAACCCGTAACTGCAATCTTTTCCACTTGCTCTGCGCTTTCCTCAGATTCCTGAGCCATGGCTGGCAAGTAAAGAGTACTACTGGCTACAGCAAACGCGATAGCTGTCGTTAGTTTGTTGTACTTAAACATGTGTTTCTCCTGGAGACTTGTGCTTTCGCGCAAGCCCGTTTTTATGATTATTTTTGGACGAATCCAGCAAGCAAACTAAGCTCAGACGGGATTGCCTACCAGTTGAGATCCACCAATGGGTAGGTTCGGGATGTGATGTGGCGGAAAATCGCTGTGGACAGGTTGCGCCAGTGTTTGCGGTGTTATGTCTGCTGTTGTGTATGGGGGAGGTTGCCTGTGGGGTGAAATGGTGGTTTCGTGTTGTAGGTGGAGAAGATTGGCGTTGTTTTGGTATCAAATGCTTAAAACTGGAATAAAAAATACGCAGTTTTGAGCGATTTTGGTGTCATTATTCATCCCTCAAAAGAGACGAACATTGTGATGAATTTGCTTGAATCCTATACAACTGGAATAATGTTCTGCTGGTTTTTTAGATATTAATTTGATGTTGCGAAAATTGTTACAACACCTGCCGGGAAAGGCTTTTTTACTGACTAATACGCTGACCTGGTTAGGGCTCAATAGTATCGCTGCCTGGTTGTCGTATACTCGACAAATTGAGGCGGGGCACGAAACGACTTTTCTGCATACCTGGTTGATTTACATTCCCTGGTGGGGGCACTATATCTGGTTTGCGCCTTTGGTTTCCGCTTGCATCAGTATGTTCCCGGACCAAAAGCGTAGTATATGGCTGCACGTGCGGGACAACCTGGCTTTGTTTCTGGTTTTAATGCCAATCATTTGGATGGTTTCATTACTCAGCGCGACACTAATGCAATACGGTAATTTGAATTGGGAACACATTCAAAGTCAGTTACCGACGCTGGTAACCGGCCCCTTTCACTTCGATATGATCATCTATGCTGCTATTGTGAGTATTGCTTATACCAGAAAGTCTGAAGCGAAAGTCGTTGACGAGCAGAAGCGCAACCGGGAACTAGCCCATCAACTTCTACAAACCGAGCTTGATGCGCTCAAAGCCCAACTTAATCCGCACTTTTTATTTAATACTCTTAACAGCATAGCCAGTTTGATCCGCCTGCAAGACAAAGAGCAAGCGTTAGTGGCCCTGAGCGAGCTGAGTCAGATGTTGCGCAAAGTGCTGGAGCATCAGAACAACGAAATGACGACCCTGGCACAGGAAATGGAGTTCATTAACAGCTACCTTACGATTCAGCAAATGCGTTTCGTCAACAAACTGCAGGTGGATATTGATGTTGACTCAGAGTGCCTGCAATACGATGTACCTTTTATGCTACTGCAGCCTATAGTGGAAAATGCGGTACAGCATGGCTCTCGCCTTGAGTCGGATGACAACCTGATACAACTGAAGATATACGGTGAAGGTGACGAACTGGTGGTGAAGATGCGCAATCGATTTATTGCCGATAAGCAGCACAAGGGATTCGGTATTGGCATTGAAAATAGCCACAAACGGCTGGCGCGTATTTATGGTGATGAATATCTGTTGCAATTAAAAGAGTGCAAGGACGGTTATTTCGAAACCCTTGTCAGGTTACCCACTGGAGAATAAACATGAAGGTATTAGTGGTTGATGATGAGCAGTTGTCGCAAAAAAATTTACAGGTACTGCTGGAAGGCTACCCTGAAGTCACAGACATTGCCTTTGCCAATAATGGGAATCAAGCAATCGAGGTGTTTCAGAGCTTCCAACCTGAGATAGTGTTTTTGGACATTGAAATGCCGGGAAAGTCTGGTTTGGAAGTGGCAAAGGCTCTGGGGGAGCAAGCCGCAGTGGTTTTTGTTACAGCCTATGATCAATACGCCATCAGTGCGTTTGAGCTTAACGCTATCGATTATTTATTGAAACCCTTTGATGATGCTCGCTTTGAACGGGCTTTTGCTCGTGCTAAACAGCAGTGCCAAAAGCGTGAACAGCGCATTAATTTTAATGAGTTGGGAGAGTTGTTCGACGCCATGCAAGATGAGCGCGAGCAGCGTTATAAAAGTCGCATTGTGATCAAAGACTTAAAGCGCATTCGCTTAGTCAATGTCTGTGAAGTGAACTATATCCTCGGGGCGGGTAACTACGTAGAAATCCATCTGGATAATGGTCAGCATTTTTTGCACCGGGAAGCCATGAATGGCATTGAAAACCAGCTCAATCCCAGAGATTTTATCCGCATACATCGTTCCTCTATTGTACGTATTTCTTACATCAGCGAATTGTTGCCCAATGAACGTGGCGACTACAAAATCAGGCTTAAAAACGGCCTGGAGCTTACAGTCTCAAGGGCCAATAAACACAAACTCTTGTCTTTTATCCAGGATTAGGGGAGTTCTGCTTTTGCCAATATAAACAGATTGGCGATGGGCTTAGAGACTTTGGCAAAGTCCCAAAATTGAGTGGTTTTGCAGTTGGTGTTTAGAGCGATAACGGCATTGTGCTCGGGTATGACCATGAGCCAGCTTTGTGAACCTCTTGAAACGCCGCCGTGATTGGCCACTAAAACATCACCCAGCTCGTCGCTTAGTTTTGTTTGATGTACACGCCATCCAATGGCATAGTGTTGCTCGTTTAGGTCCCCATTATTCAGCTGCTGGGGCGTCCAGAACTGAGCTCTGGTATCCTCGTTAATAAACTTGCCATCCACAAAGCCACTGCCGAGTTTCACCAGATCTGATGGTGTAGAGATAAAGCCACCTCCTGCCAAACGGTGACTTAAGTCGACATCTCTCCAGGGGCGAACTCGTGTCGCAGCATCATGTGCTCGCCAGTAAAAAGTAGCCAGGTGTTCAGCGTGGTTTTCAAAATCCACTTGCGCAGCAGTGGGTAAAGTGGCTTGCATTTCAAGTGGCTGCAAAACCAGCTCTGTCATTAAGCTTTGATAGGGGCTTTGCCCAGCCTCTTGTATTAAGGCACTGAGTAAAACTGTTCCGTAGCTAGAGTAACTAAAGTCCTCACCGGGAGAAAATAGCAACTCACTCTCATCAAACAGGCTAACCGCATCGTTAACATCCGGGTAGCTGGAATTCAGCGCGATACTGCGATACAGCCCGCTAAGTTCGGTGTTGTCTTTGTAATGAGGTAAACCCGACATATGAGAACTTAGCTGTCGGGCGGTGATATCTTTCCAGTGTGGATTGAGTTCACTTAATTTGTATTCACTGAGTGGCGTATCAAGTAACAACTTCTTCTCTTGTACCAATCTGGCTAACAGGGTGGATGTGAGCGCCTTGGAAGTGCTACCTATCCTGAACTGAGTATTGCTGTTCATTGGCTTTTGCGACGCTATATCGGCCCAGCCAGCGGTGCCTGTCCAGACTAACTCGCCATCAATAGCGATTGCAGCGGAAAGTCCCGGCGCATGCATGTTATTCTGATGTTCAGTCAAAAGCGCAATTGCCTGTGTCGCTGCCTGTTCGTAATGGGGCACACGCACTTCGCTACTTGTAGGCGATTCTATCGGTAGTGTCTGGTATCCCCAAAAAGGCATTGGAGCCTCACCTCTGTGGGCATAGAATTGATAAACAGGGGTAATAAAATAAAGTCCGGACAAGACAAGTAATAAAGAAGAAATGATCAATAACCTGCGCATTCAGATCCCTTTTTAGTTAGAGCGTATTGCGCTGTAAGTTATGAATATTTCTCTTTAGAGTCTGCTCATTTTTGAAAAAACAGTTGCAGTTTTAAATCTGATTGCGAAATTCTGATGCGGTAACGCCTTTTTCTTTTTTAAAACTGCGATTAAAGGAGGCGATTGAATTAAAACCAGTTTCCAAAGCCAAGGTTAAAATAGGCTCTTTAGCTCGTGTCGGATCTTTTAACTTTGCGCACACTGCAGGGATGCGATAGCTATTGATAAAATGAGAGAAATTATCAAAACCCAAGTGGGTGTTAATGAGCCGTCTTATCTGGTGTTCAGGAAGTTGGAGTTCACTGGCCAATTTGCCTATGGACAAGTTGTGCTCAGTGTAAAACCCGGAATCCATCAACTCTTGCAGGCGAGCCAGTTCCACTCTTTTTATCTTATCTAACCGTTGTTCATTTGTTTTTTCCCGACTCTCAGGCTGGGCTTTTGGCTCTGTAGAGGCTGTAACGGAAAGTGAGGGGCGTGCGAAAATGCACACTAAGACGAATGCCAATAAAGCATTGCCGAAACTGAAGTAGGGGTCGTCTTTTAATTGAATTAGTAGCAATTCAATCAGTGTTAGCAGTAGCATGTAAACACTGATACCTGTCATCATGATACGGCGCATCAGTCTGCGTCGTTCCACCAGGTCATCAGCATAGTGTAATGCACAGTCAATTAGTATGGTCAGCAATAGTGCAAAGCCCAGCATGTGATTAATGTCGTGCAACATGGCTTTACCTGCAAACCCGAAGAACAAGATGACTAAACTGATGAACCAAAGGGTTGTCAGGATTTTTAACGGTTTAGGTAATATAGACCATAGTGTTACGCCTCTCGTGGATAACCAATAATAATTGAGCAACGCGTAACTGGTTAAATCGGTAAACAGCAACAGTGGTGGGCGCAACCAGCCATAATGCTCATTAGCAATAGGGGCCGTCAGTGCCAGATAAGCAATAATGCAGGTAATGAGCAATGACTTGCTCAACATAGTTGCTGATGGTCGCTTGCTCAGTAGTGGAAGCAACAAGTGCAATAACTGACCGCAGGCCAGGGCTCTGAGCAGCACATCAAGGAGTTGTATAGTGGAGAGGGTGATCAATGGGGCTGGTCATCCCAAGCCGAGGGAAATGACATAAAGCATTGGCACGATAAGGATGTCACTAACGTGCCAATGATTGAAATAATTAGTCCAGGGCACTTAACCAAACGATCAAATCCACCATGTCATCAGCACTCATACCGCGCTGGAAGGTAGCTTGGTATTTTCCGTTAACAATGAAGTTAGGTACACCATTTACATGTCTGCGGAATTCATTGATGATTTTAGCATTTTTCCCTACCTGGCCTTTTACTGCAAAACTATCCCAGGCTTTGTCGAATTCCTCAGCAGTAATCCCGGTTTTGGCTAAAATAGCTTGCAAGTCTTCTTTACTGGCGATGAGCTTGCGGTCTCGGTGAATATGGCTGAAAATCGCAGTATTTACTTCCACGTCTTTTTTCAGTGCACGCCCAACCATCATGGCTTGAGTTGCCATATTCTGTACATCAGGACCAGCGGAACGCATAAAGTTGACATGGGCTTTGACGAATTTGACGTCTTCGGGCTTTTTCTTTTTGATTTCCGCCACAATAGGTTCGAAGTTGTAGCAGTGAGGACACCAAAAAGAAAAGAATTCCGTGATGTTTTTCTCTGCAGAGGCTTCGTCGGCAATAACGCGGTAATGGGTGCCTTCTTCCCACAACACCTGCGCCTGGGAATTAAACGCCATCAAAGCGGTGAACAACATCAATCCAAAAAACTTTCTCATTATAAAAACACCTGAATACGAATAGTGGCGAAAGGTTACCACAACGGATTCACAGGAGTGAACCCGCCAGGTAACAAGTTTTTACGGATTATTCAATTTAGAAGCTTAATGCCAGCTTAACTCCAAGGTGTCGGCCTTGAGTATTGAAGCCCAGCACTTCTGTGTATTCCCTGTCGAAAAGGTTGTTAATGTAGGCTTGCGCCGTCAGCGTTGCGGTTAAATCCCAAGCGATATTGCCATTCACTGTAACAAAATTGCTGAGTGGCGTATTACCGATATCAACCGCACCTTTTTCCAGATGAGCATACAAAGACCAGCGGGCCAGGCCGTTATTAAATTCCCGTTGATAACCCAAATTAGCCAGTTGCTCGGGGCGTCTTAAGCGCTGATTGCCAGCCTGGTCCTCACTATCCATATAGGTGTAGTTAAACCAGATTTTATCACCGTTGGATAAGGTTGATTCAGTTTCAAACTCAATGCCTTGGGAATCGCTCTCCCCGGTGGTTTGCAAATAGCCTTGAAAGGCTACGGCATCAAACAGGATTTCATCTTCGATTTGCTGCTCAAACCAGGTCAAGCTCCACCAGGTTTTTGCTGAGACTTGGTGGACCACCCCTAAGTCAAAGCCTTGGCTGGTTTCTTCTTTGAGTTGTAAGCCTGCGGCATCGCCATAAGCAAAAGGACCATCATTGTAGGCCTGTTCAAATAACCCCGGAGCTCGAAAGCCGGTTCCCCAGGTAGCTTTGAAGCGCAAAGATTGCTGGTTTTGCAGAGGTAGCAAATAATTGATACCACCACGCCAGGAGATAAAGCTACCAAAGGTATCGTTGTCGTCGTAACGCACACCGAGATTCAGGTTAATATTGTCAAAACGCTCGCTGAGCCATTCCACAAAGTAGCCTTTATTGTCTCTGTCGCTATTGTTGAGAACGTCTTCTTCTGCTTTGAAGTCTACCCCGAATGAGATTGTATCGGCGCCAAACTGGTACCAACCTTGATAATCTAAGCGACGAATTTCCCCCTCATTGCCAAAACCGAACTCACCGTTATTGATAAAGTCTTTTTCAACATCGGTAATGGCATAGCCCAGGCTGTGCTGCATGGCTTCGCTGCGATACTGCAAAGCCAGTCTGGCACTGATTTGCTCAGATTCGGTAACACAGTTATTGATGGGCTCAAAAGTGGTATTGTCAAAACAACCATCGTATTGGGTATCGCCTTCGGTGCTGCGAATAACCAATTGCAGACCGAGTTGTTCATTAAACTGATGTTGGCCTTTCAGGTGCAAAGTGGTGTTGTCATAGCCGTCGGTCTCGCCAGACTCATCCGTGGATTGGGCATTGATACCATCGCTGCTTAAATCAGAAACGTTTAATAATAAACCGGAAGTCCCGTTGCCCAGATTGAGGGAGGCACTGTATTGCTGGGTTCCCAATTCAGCGAATTCAGCTGCTATGTTACCGGCCACGCCTTCTTGAGTTCCCCGGGTTGCAACGCTTATCACACCACCGGCATCGGCTCCGTAGATTAAGCCCTGTGGTCCTTTTAACAGTTCTATTCGGGACACATTGTTCAGCAGTAAATCATCCAATACTGGCGTAAGTTGCGGTGCCGTTGGATCGGTGAGTTCTACACCGTCTACGTATAAACGGGTTCGGAAACTCTCTTCACCGCGCACTCTCAACACGGTATTTTTGCCCAGGCCGCCAGAGTTGGAAACGTGAATACCTGAAACTGTGCGCAAGGTATCTGCAACGGAGAGCTGATAGCGACCAATAAGGTCGTCTTCATTTAACACTGCAACGCTGGCACTGAGTTCATTGATATTCTGTTCGATGCCGGCAGAGACGACGGTAATTTTTTCCAGGCTGTTATCGGTATTCTCTTCGGCAAAGGTAGACTGACTGCTGAGTAGCGCTGCACAGCAAAGTGTTAGATAGGTTTTTTTCATTGTGTGTTCTCGTTTAGCATTCCACCCGAATGCGTTAACTCAACCCTTACACAGCTGACAGGATTCAGTGTGAAGGAACCAGACAGGCCGGTATCCGGGCTTTTAAACAGCGCTGTGGCAGACTTTATCGCCTTCCCGTCAAGACAGTGGCGTGAGATAAAATCCGGTAAGAAACTCGAGCTTCTTTCCTGCTTAATTACCGTTGCGGGGGCAGCCCAAGACTGGTTCTGGAAAAGAACGGCACTTGGTTCCCGTTTAACTTGCTGCGAAGGCTTTCGCAGCAAGCACCTGAAGCTGAAGGATTATACTTAAAATTTTGAAAAAGTAATTTTTTAATAGCAAACAAGAATAAATTGAGGGCTACGGCGTGAGCTTTAATGCGGGCTCGTCCAATGCTGCCACTTGCTCTTTGAGGGTGAGTATTTGTTGTTCCCAGTATTTTTCACTACCAAACCAGGGAAAAGCCTGTGGGAATGCCGGGTCTTGCCAGCGTTTGTCCAGCCAGGCCATGTAGTGCACCAGGCGCATGGCCCGCAGCGGTTCAATCAGCTTTAACTGAGTTGTATCAAACTCGGCAAACTCTTCGTAGGCACATACCAAGGTGTCTAATTGCAGCAACTGATTCTGTCGGTCGCCACTGAGCATCATCCATAGATCCTGAATGGCAGGTCCGCTGCGGCAATCATCCATGTCTACAAATGTCGGTCCATCCCGCCATAATATATTGCCGGGATGACAATCGCCGTGAAGCCGGATGTTTGTAGCATCAAAGTAGCATTCGGCCACTTTTTCCTGCAAGACATCCAAAATGGTGAAAAAGGCTTTGTGTAAGGCTTCCGGGATCAGTTCACTGGCAGAAAGTTGTTGCATGGGTTCTAGTAAATGACTGTGGATATCCAGCGCTGGGCGATGCTGGAAGGCTTTGCCTGCCGCCACTTGATGAATGCGACCGATAAAACGTCCCATCCATTCAAGCTGATCAAGATTATCCACTTCAAATTGACGCCCTCCCACTGAGGGAAATACCGCAAAGCGAAATTCCTTGTGGGTTAACAGGCTGGCACCTTCGAACTTGATGGGGGCACAAACCGGCACTTCGTGCTCCAGCAATTCATGAGTGAAGTCGTGCTCTTCTTGAATTTGGGCATCGCTCCAACGCTGCGGGCGATAGAATTTCACCACATAGCGTTGATTGTCTTCGGCTAAAAATTGATAAACTCGATTTTCGTAGCTGTTTAATGCCAGTAATCCGGAAACCGGGTAGATGCCGGTAGTTTCTACGGCATCCAGAATCAGGTCTGGCGTTAAACCAGAAAAATTAAATTGTGACACGCTTTTCCTTGTTTTTTATCGGTACAGGAATTTACTGGGTTCACTGACCTTAATGTCTGGGTTTTCCTGAGCGACCACTTTAATACGGATATCCGTTACTCTGTCTTCCAGCAGGTAGGGATCTATCGCGACACTGATGGGTAAGGTGAATATTTCGCTGCCCCTGACAGTAAACTCACTCTCGCCGATGAATTTGTGTTCTGGTAAACCCTCGATGGCCACAGTATAACTGAAATCCTGCTGCGACTTATTTAGAATCTTTAAGGTGTAGACATTCTCAATTAAACCGTCGTAGGTTTCTCGATACAGGGCGTTACGGTCCCGTATAATATCCACTTCCAGCGGTACACGAGTAAAGATTTCCAGCGCCAATAAGGCCACCATTACGGTCAACACCACCACGTAGCCGATGAGTTTAGGGCGCAGTATTTTGGTGTATGTGCCTTGCAGGCGATGCTCGCTGGTAAAACTAATGAGATTCTTTTTATAGCCCATCTTATCCATCACACCGTTGCAGGCATCGACGCAGGCTCCGCAATTGATACATTCATATTGCAGACCATTGCGGATATCGATACCTGTAGGACAAACCTGGACACAGAGATTGCAATCAATACAATCACCCAGCCCTTTTTCCTGTAGTTTTTCCTGGGTCATTTTACGACCGCGAGGGCCGCGCTTTTCACCTCGCGTTGCATCGTAAGCTACGGTAAAGGTATCAGCGTCGAACATCGCTGATTGAAAACGCGCATAGGGACAAATATGGGTGCACATAATTTCCCGCATCCAGCCAGCGTTACCATAAGTACAGAAAGTAAAGAACAGCACCCAAAAGGTCACCCAAAAGCCCGTTTCTAAGGTAAAGAAATTGGCAAACAGTGCATCGATTGGTACAAAGTAACCGACAAAGGTGAGCGATGTAAGCAAAGCCACCAGTAGCCAGCACAGGTGTTTCAGGGCTTTTCGCCAAAATTTGTCAAAATCCATCGCCCGTTCATCGAGCTTAATACGTTTGTTGCGAGGCCCCTCAATTTTGTGTTCGAACCAGATGTACATATAGGTCCAGGTGGTTTGTGGACACATGAACCCACACCAGACGCGACCGGCAAAAGTCGTGACCACAAACAGCGCAAACGCGGCGATAATAAAGATCCAGGCCAGCAAGGTAAGATCCTGAGGCCACAAGGTCATACCAAATACGTGAAAGCGCTGCGCTTCCAGGTCGAACAAGATGGCTTGATGACCGCCAAATTGCAGCCAAGGTAAACCCGCGAAAAGCAAGATAAAAAAGCCACCAAAAAAGCGCCTGAAGGTTTCCAGTGCGCCCTTTACCTGACGCACATACACATGACTACGGGGTGTGTAGTGGTCATCACGCTTGTCAGCATCGGGCTTGTGAATTTTAATTGGGGTGATGTCTTTGATAGGGATCTGCTGTTGCACCGCTTTATCTGCGTTGTCATTTGCGGCGCTGTTTTGCTCTTCGCTCATAGTGTGTTGCTGCGGTTTGTGTTGCGTTCTCTGCTCTAGTATATCAGGTTCGCATTTATTCATGGTGGCTGGCATGGAATTATTTCCGGTTTAAATCGTCTAATTTAGATAAAACGCTGTGCTTTTTTTAATAATGAGAAATGGTTATCGAATTGCATACTCATCATTACTGGCAAGCTTGTCGATATAGAGTAAAATTTAAACTGACATCGGACCTTGATTTAACGCAATGAAACGTGCCTTTATTATCATAATTGAAATCGCTTTTCTGTTTGCAGTATTGCAAACCTCGTTCGCACAATATTTGCTGGGCGATGTGCAAGGGGAGGTGTCTGGCTGGTTTGAATCTGTAGCAAATTACAGTGAGCGCGAACAGTTATCTGAGTTGCGGCAGAACCTGCAGCCTCATGTGGCGAAATTGTCCGAGCAGCAACAAAGTTACCTCAACGAGTTGACCACAGACAAAGAAAGAATGCGTAAGTTTAGTGCAGACTATTGTAAGGGTGATGACAAAAACCCGTATGTTTACGGCGAAACATTGAAAGCAGTTTGCGCCGAGTTTGTCAGTAGTCGGGTGCTGTTTCCGGCAAAAAATACTTAGCCTTGGTAGGAGTAACTCAACACAAAACGCGCTCCCCCGAGCTTACTATCTTCCACCCAAACATCTCCACCATGCCATTGCTGGATCTTTTTCACTGTAGCCAGGCCCAAACCTGCGCCACCTTTATCCCGAGTTCGACTTTGATCGGGACGATAGAAGGCATCAAATATCTTACTTCTCAAATCTAGTGGAATACCCGGTCCATCATCTTCCACTACTAACATTAAGCTGCTTTGGGTGACTTCACTGCTGATTTGGATGCGCTGCTCAGCATACTTAAGCGCATTGTTAATTAGGTTGAGCAGGGCTCTCTCCACAAAATGGCCATCGGCTATCAGGGTGTGATCCTGGCAAAGGTTGCTGATGCTAAACATTTCAGTGTGTTGCTTAGGCAGGCCGGTAATGAGGGCCTGTGTCATCTCTCTAACCGGGATCTCAGCCACAGATAGCTCCGGTGTATGATGCTCTGATTGGGAAAACTCCAGCATTTCCTGGGTTAAGCGATCCAGTTCATTGAGATCTTCTTGCATGTCCGTTTGCAAAGTGGAATCGGGCAGTGTGGCCATTGAAAACTTCAGGCGAGCAAGCGGGGTACGGAATTCATGGGCAACCGCACTGGTGAGTTCCCGTTGATTGTTTAACAGATTTCGCACTTGCTGGCTGAGGTTATCCAAGGCTTGAGAGATAACATTGAGGTTAGAGGATGCGCTTAAATTCACCGATTCGATACTACCATCGGTTTGTACTGAGCGAGCTGCTTTTTCTAGTTTTTTGATATCTCGCCACAAAGGCCAGGTCCATAGTGCTACAAGCAATGCCAGAAGCGTATAAAAGGCAATGCGATACCAGAAAATAAAGCTCGATGGACGGCTATTCCCATCCAACTTCACCTGCAAATAATCCCCATCGGGCAGTTGCGTATAAATATTCGGGGTATCGTCAGTTTCGTATGAAATAATATACCCTTGCTGTTGGAATTGCGTTTCCTGCGCAGGAGCCAATGCTAATGACTGACTTGGTATCTTCTGAGCAGAGAGGTGAACACTGTTGTTCAGTTCCGAGATGTCAG
Organism: Planctobacterium sp. AWM4_229; assembly: GCF_056160305.1. Taxonomy (NCBI): domain Bacteria; kingdom Pseudomonadati; phylum Pseudomonadota; class Gammaproteobacteria; order Alteromonadales; family Alteromonadaceae; genus Planctobacterium; species Planctobacterium sp. AWM4_229. The sequence goes on from NZ_JBSWWX010000004.1 coordinate 203,724, forward strand.
TATCTTGTTGCACAAACCGTAAGCTATGGGCTAAAGATTCTATTTGTTTGTTTTCGCTGGTACTTTCCAGCATCAGTGTATCTAGCAGTGATGTAAGACCGACGAGGGCCAGTACGATAAATAGATAAAAACTGATGAATATGCGTAACACAGATGCTCCAAAAGCCCGCTAATCCCACGCATCCGAGACAAAAAAGAAGCCTTTGCCCCAGATGGTTTTGATACGGAAAGGCGCCTTGGCATCGTCGTGTAACTTTTTTCTCAGGCGAGATATGCGTACATCAGCAGAGCGATCTACACCATCGTATTCGCGGCCTATAATTTCAGTGTAAAGGGTGTCTCTATCGACCACTTTCGAGGCGTTTTTTGCCAATAACCACAGCATATCAAACTCGTGACTGGTGAGTTGTACCGTCTCTCCCTTGAGGCTGGTTTGTCTGGACTTTTTATCAATCGTTAGCTGTCCAAAACGCAACAGGTCTTCATTGCTTTCCTTGCTATTGGCTTTTACCGGATTAACGCGTCTCAATAGCGCGTGAATTCGCGCCAGTAATAACCTGGGTTCAACCGGTTTAACAATATAATCATCAGCTCCTAGTTCCAGCCCAATAACCTGATCAACGTTATCGCCTTTGGCTGTCATAAACAGGATGGGGCCAGTAAATTGACTGCGAATTTCGCGGCACAGAGTTAAACCGTCTTTACCTGGCAGCATGATGTCGAGAATGAGCAATTCCGGCTCAAACAAGTCTATTTGTTTTTCCAAATCTGAACCGTCTTCAAGGGCTAATGTTTGAATGTCATTGGCGTTCAAAAATTCTTGAGTTAGCTTGCGTAACTTCTCATCATCTTCCACAAGAATGGCTTTATGCATTAGAAAAAACTCCAGGGATTGCGCACTCGGCGCCGTTTTGATGAAGGGCTCAGGCTCTGCACCTGCAGGGTTTTAGTGGTACTGAGTTGACCATCAACCAGTATTTGCAATTTGGTGCTTTGGGTGAGTTCAAGGCTGAACTCAACCTGGCCCAGATCACTGCGTATACATCTTAGTAGCCTGTCACCCAGTACAAAACATACTTCTTGATGGGTGTTAATCAGGTCTCTTGGCAAATTGATATTTAGCGAGAGACGACAAAGCCCGCCCGGCTTGTCAGTAAAACAAGTCGAGGGAGCGATTTGCCACTCTTCTGGTGAGGCGTTAGTTGGCAATGTGGTAATCCCGCACCAAATCAATAAAGGCTTCAACAGCCAGGTCCTAGAACCTATAAGTAACCCCTGCAAATGTTGTTATAGTGTAATTTTTATCTACCAGCGGGCTATCCGACATAGCGGAAGGTAAATGGTTATAACTGAAATGTAATAACCAGCGCCAGTTCTCCGTAATTTTTCGGTTGGCTGATAAGCCCACCTGTGTGAACCAGGCAGAACCTGCTGTGTAGTGCAGTGTGGCATCGAAGGTATCGCGAGCATCGATGCCATAATAATAATCTAACAGCGCCGCACTTTTCCAGGTGGCGCGAAGGTTGGCAATAACGCGCCATTCCCCCAGTTCCATAAAGCGTCGATAGTTAGCACTGAGTGAACCACCTTGATAAACGTCGTTAATATCGTGGGCAGCACTTAAGGTCCATTCATTGTCACCTTGGTACCAATGCAATCGTATGCCGGCGTCTATGCCGAGTTTGCGTTTTGCCACGTTTTCAGGAGAAACCTGTATGTTGAGCAAAATATCTTGTTGATTATCATCTTCGTCATTCGGCGCAAGACCGGGAGCCGTGCCACTTTCAAAACCGCTGGAGATGCTACTGCCATCTAATACGAAGTTGCTAAAGTGGCTGCTTCTGAAATGTCCATATTCGCTGTTCAGGGTAATAAATCCCTCTGCTGCAAAGGTTTCCTCTTGAATCCATTGGTAGCCTATTTCTGTATTGTCCAGGTACCAGTTTTCGCCATACCAGGCGATATCAGGGATCACCACCAGCGGGGTATTGTCGGTTTGATAAAGGGGATTGGTGCGTACCCCAGCACCTAAACCCACAGCAATTTCTAGTTGGCCTTTTTCAAGACAATAAGATGCCATGCACTTTTCTTGCTCTTCCCGCGCGCTGGAAATTGCTGACACGCACAACAAACAAAGGGCAAGAGCCGCTTTGCATGTTTGTTTGTAGGTCAGTTTTATTCCTGTTGGCATGGGAGCAATCTATAGTCGATGATTATTTCAATATTGTTAAGCTTATCAAAGGTCTGACAAGGCCACATCAGGCGATTACAAATAAACACATTTCTTAAGATTTTGGAACGGATTTTGGTGAACCGTGAGCCTAATATAATTGCCAATATGAGGTTTTAGCTTTTTATCAAAAACATTCAACCAGGATCATCGTCTCAGGAGTTAGCCATGATCAAACGTGCTTTATCTCTCTCATGTGCCATCGCGCTGTTAACCGCGTGTGGTGGCTCAGACACTGTCACCACCCCCATCATTCCGCCGGAACCACCAGCACCACAATTACCCGAAATCAATGGCGCGCAAGCCATATCAGGTAGTTTGGTATTATCCGGGCCCGGCGATTTTGAACGTTATCTGAAAAATGGTATTTATAGTCGCTCCGCGGGTACCGACCGAGATGGTGGTATCCCAGCTGTACCTACTCTGGAGTTTAATGACGCTGCCAGTAGTAGTGGTTTTTCTCAAACCAACACGGCGGAAGTGGGTGTAGATGAAGCGGATCGCATTGAGTACGATGGCAATGTTTTGTACATCGCAACACAACCTGTCTGGAATGGCGTGGAAATGCCGGCCGCGACCGTTCGGGTGATGCAGCGCAACGACGACTTTAGCCTCACGGAAGTGAATGACATTGCTGTTGAATCAGAAAACAGCAATATCAATGGCATGTATTTATATCAAGACCGATTGTCTGTGGTGTCGAGTGGTTTCCCATTCATGACTTTAATGGACATTGCCAGCACCAGCTTTTTTGCTCCTGACGGCGGCTGGAGCAACTCGGTTGATGTGAATCTGTATGATACCAGCACACCGGCTGAGACTAACGAAGTCGCTGCTATTTCAGTGGATGGTTGGCTGGTGGCCAGTCGTCGAATAGACAACCATATTTACCTGGTAACTTCCTACAACCCTTATGTCGAGCTACCTCATCCTTATCCAGAGGATGACGCTCAGCGCCTCGCTAACTACGAGTTTTTGCAAACCGTTTCTATGGCTGATTTAATGCCTGATGTTCGGGTCAATGGCGTCGCTCAGGAATTGAGCCAGCCGGAAGAGTGTCTTATTCCGGAGGAGGCCACCGAGGCTGATGGTTACGCCAATCTGTTAAACGTGACGCGTATTAACATTGAACAACCAGAACAGTTTGAATCCATCTGCATGAGCACCTACGCAGATATCAGTTATATGTCCACCAATAGTCTGTATCTCGCTGCACATATGCAAGAGGGGATTTCGCTGCATAAATTTGATGTGGCATCCCAGTTTGCTTATGCCGCCTCGGGCGAAGTGGAAGGCGGTTTATGGGGACGGGATGGCACTCCACAATTGCGTATGAGTGAAAGTGATGACTTTTTGCGCATTGTCACCAGCCAGTGGACTGACAATGGGCCGGAGCACAAGCTCAGCGTCTTGCAGCAAAGTGACAGCGCATTACAGCTGGTGGCGCAACTGCCAAACGATGAACAGCCGGAAGCGATTGGTAAACCCAACGAGGATATTTTTGCTGTGCGATTTATTCAGGACCGCGCTTACATCGTCACCTTCGAACGAGTCGATCCGCTTTACGTCATCGATTTAGCCGATAATACTGCGCCTTTTGTGGCAGGCGCGCTGGAGATACCTGGTTTTTCATCTTATCTACACCCTCTTGAGAATGGCTATTTGTTAGGAGTTGGGCAAGAAGTAGAAGAAGTGGATTTACCCGGAACTGGCGATACGCCGCGCACAACTCCTGTTACAACGGGTGTTAAAGTCAGCCTGTTTGACGCATCCGATGCCGGTAATCCCATTGAGCTTGCCAATGTTTCTTTCGATGATACATACACTCCAGTGGAATATGACTATCGTGCGTTATCGGTATTACAAACTGAGCAGCAGTATCAATTTGCCTTACCGTTAGAGAGTTGGCTGGAAACTGAAGTCACTGATGAAAATGCCGAAGAGGGAACCACAACGACTATTTGGCAGCCTCACAATAGCCTATTGATGCTGGATGTAGACGCCACCGCCGGTGCAGCCCAAATGCAGGTCGTTAATCGCATGGAAGTGGAAAATGACCCTGAAAGCTATGCCTGGAGTGCTGATGACCGCAGTGTGATCCACGGCGACAACGTGTTCTTTGTACATGGCAATCAGGTTTGGCATGGACTGTGGCAAGCTGATTCAGAGGTCAATGGACCTTACTAAGATTTGCGCTCAAGGATGAGCTGCTGTCGCATTGTGTGTAAAAACTATTCTTAATCTGTTTGTAACATTAGTGCGGCAGGCTTCGCTTACCAAGGGTATAGACAGCACACGGACGTGTTGCCTTTAAACGCTGCATTATGCCCTTTGGCTATATCATCGAAAAAAACGAATGGTTCCATTCATTTTAATCACTTTAAAACCCGCCATTAAATCACCAGACTACTATACTCAAGTGCGAAAGTTGGTTTCACACGGTTGAATCAGTATTTGGAGAATACATGAAAGCATCAGACTTGTTTGTTAAAGCCCTCGAAGCTGAAGGGGTGGAGTATATTTTTGGTATTCCCGGTGAAGAAAACCTGGACTTATTGGAGTCGTTGCGTGGCTCCTCCATCAAGTTAATCCTCACCCGTCATGAGCAAGGGGCGGGTTTTATGGCGGCAACCTATGGGCGCTTGACCGGGAAAGTCGGGGTTTGTTTGTCTACCTTGGGTCCCGGTGCCACAAACCTGGTAACTCCAGCAGCTTATGCCCAATTAGGCGCCATGCCCATGATGGTGATCACCGGACAAAAACCCATTAAAACCAGCAAACAGGGCCGCTTTCAGGTAATAGACGTGGTGGACATGATGCGTCCCATCACCAAATATACCACCCAAGTGGTAAGCGGCGACCGTATCCCGTCTGTGGTGCGAGAAGCGTTCCGCTTAGCCGGTGAAGAAAGACCTGGTGCTGTGCATATTGAATTACCTGAAGATATCGCAGCGGAAATCACCTTGATGCCCTTGATCAGTGGCAGTGTTGCCCGACGCCCAATTGCCGAATACAAAGCGATTAATCGCGCGGTGGAAATGATTGAAGCGGCAAAATCTCCGGTTCTACTGATTGGCGCGGGTGCCAATCGCAAGCTCACCAGTAAGATGTTGACTGAATTTGTAGAAAAAACCGGTATTCCATACATCACCACGCAAATGGGTAAAGGCGTATTGGATGAACACGGTGAACTGTTTTTAGGTAACACAGCGCTTTCCGATGGCGACTTTGTGCATCGCGCCATCAATGCAGCAGATTTGATCATCAACGTTGGCCACGATGTGGTGGAAAAACCGCCTTTCTTTATGAAGCCCGGTGGTAGTAAGGTGATACACGTTAACTTCGCGGGTGCGGCGGTGGATCCGGTGTATTTCCCGCAACTGGAAGTTACCGGCGACATTGCCAACAGTATCTGGCAAATAAAAGAGCAAATCAGCCGTCAGGATTCCTGGGATTTTGAGTTCTTCCACAAGGTGCACGACGCTTATGTGCAGCACCGCAGCGAATCAGAAAATGACGACCGCTTCCCCATTTTACCTGAGCGCTTTGTACGAGATGTGCGTGAGGCCATGCCTAAAAACGGCATCGTCACCCTGGATAACGGCGTTTATAAAATCTGGTTTGCTCGCAATTATCCGGCGGCCTTTCCTAATACGCTATTACTGGATAACGCGTTGGCTACTATGGGGGCAGGCTTGCCTTCGGCCATGGCGGCCAAAATGGTACACCCGGATCGCCCGGTGATTACGGTGTGCGGTGACGGCGGTTTTATGATGAACTCCCAGGAATTAGAAACCGCAGTGCGTTTAAATCTGCACATTGTGGTATTGATCCTGCGAGATGACGCCTACGGTATGATCAAATGGAAACAGGCCAATATGGAGTTTGAGAACTTTGGTCTGGACTACGGCAATCCCGATTTCGTTAAATATGTGGAAAGCTATGGTGGTAAAGGTTGGCGTGTGGAATCGGCGGCAGAGTTATTGCCCCAGTTAAAACAATGTCTGGAGGAACCAGCCGTGCATTTGATTGATGTGCCGGTGGATTATAGTTTGAATGACGAAACGTTGAATAAAACCATCAAAGAATTGAGCAGCAAAATTTAAGGAGGCACCGTGAGCCAACAACTAGCAGAACACTATCCCTACTATCTGGCCAACAAAGCGGTTTATGCCAACAAAGATTTGGCCGTAACTAACAAATACACAGGTGAGGACGCCACGTATGTGGCACTGGCCGATGCAGAGGTGATTGATAAGGCAATCGCTGCCGCAGATGCCAGCCAGGAAGCCTTGCGCAAAATGACACCCTATGAGCGTCAGGATATTCTCAATCATTGTGTTAAACGTTTTCAAGAGCGCTTTGAAGAACTGGCTTATGCCCTTTGTATCGAAGCTGGCAAGCCCATTAAAGATGCCAGAGGCGAAGTCACTCGTTTGATTGACACTTTCCGTATCGCAGCGGAAGAAGCGGTACGCATGGAAGGCCATGTGATGAACCTGGAAATTACCCCGCGGGCCAAAGGCTATCAAGGCATGTACAAGCCCGTACCTATTGGACCTTGCTCATTTATTTCACCTTTTAACTTCCCGTTAAACCTGACGGCCCATAAAGTGGCTCCGGCTCTGGCAGTGGGTTGTCCGTTCGTACTCAAACCCGCCAGCCGCACGCCTATTGGTGCCATTATTATCGGTGAGATTCTGGCAGAAACCGATCTACCTGAAGGGGCGTTTTCCATCTTGCCTTGCAGCCGAGATGGTGCAGATCTGTTTACCACTGATGATCGGTTCAAACTACTCAGCTTTACCGGCTCACCTGGTGTGGGTTGGGAGTTAAAAGCCAAGTCGGGCAAAAAGCCGGTGGTATTAGAGCTAGGCGGTAATGCTGCGTGTGTTGTGGATGAAGATGCCGATCTGGATGACGCCATTGAGCGCATTATATTTGGGGCCTACTACCAGTCAGGACAAAGCTGTATCAGTGTGCAGCGGGTGATAGTGCACAGCTCTTTGTACGATGAGTTCAAAACCCGTTACGTGGACAAGGTAAGTAAGTTGGTACACGGTGATCCGCTCAGCGAAGATACCTTTATTGGGCCCATGATCTCTGAATCCGAAGCTAAGCGTTTGGAAGGCTGGATCAACGAAGCTAAAGAGGCGGGGGCAAGTGTACTCTGTGGTGGTCAGCGGGATGGCGCCATGTTGCAGGCCACGGTTATTGAAGGCGCTGCCAGTGATTCCAATATCAATGCCGAAGAAGCCTTTGGTCCGGTGTCTATCATTAGTTCTTTTGATGATTTTGACGCGGCCCTTGAGGAAGTGAACAACAGTCAGTTTGGTTTGCAGGCAGGTATCTTTACGCGGGATCTGTACAAAGCCCATAAAGCCTGGGACACCCTGGATGTGGGCGGAGTGGTGATTGGAGACGTACCCAGCTGGCGTGTAGACAACATGCCCTATGGTGGCGTGAAAGAATCAGGCTTGGGTCGAGAAGGCGTTAAATTCGCCATGGAAGATATGACGGAGTTACGCCTGATGGTGATCCGTACACCGCAGTAGATGAGATAAGCCAGCACCTGTTGGTGCTGGTTTCATTTTTGTCGGTGGTTTTATTTTTGTTGCTGGACCAGGTACTCCGTTCTGATCCTGTAGTTCTCTTCGAAAGCAACCATGGCCGCCATAAAACCAGAGAAAAGCACTATCCCCAAGCCAGAAACAAGTAATACCGCACCTAACACCCCGATAAAACGGATGTCAATGAGGGCAGCAATAAATGAAATTAGCCCCAGGAAAAACGAAATTGTGCCAAGAATCGCCAGCGCTCTGGCGAGAAACAACACAAGTTTGAGGTTTTTTGATTGGATATTTCCGTATGGCTTCACAGCTTCTCCTGTTAATTTTATATCTCCATTGATATTACGATAGTTTGTGCTGGATGTGTATTTAATTTACCATTTTGGAGGTTTCTGCGCCTTCAAACGAGGAGTTACGGATCCTTTCTCAAAGCATCACGGCAATAAATTTCAGTCCCGCCCTTGCATGGGGGACTATCCTGTTTTTCATTATAATTTTAAGGTAAATTAAATGGTCTTTTTCAGGCCTGTGTGTATCGACAAATAAAGGAATATGATGAAAAAAACAGGATTTTTCGTTTCTTGCACGCTAATTATTCTCATCGTCATTTCGTGGCAAACCCGACAAGAAACCCGTAAGGGAATTGATAGTCAGGCTCAGTTTGAGAGACTTGATAATCCGGAAGTAGTGCTTCCAGAACATCTGCCAGATGTTGAAGAAAAAAATTCGTTATCAGCTTTGTTGAGAGCAAAAGAACAATGCGATGAGAGGCACCTGACATACAGTGACAAAGTAAAAAGCATCAACAATAGCCTGATCCGTGCACTGCAAACGGAACTGCAAGCCGGTAGAACTGAATCTGAGCTAATGGCTTATGAAAAACAGCATACCACCTTTCACAGTAGCTTTGATGAGCTGTTATTATTTGCTCGCTTGAATCTGGAGAAACAAAAATATCAGTTTACCCGCTCTGCAGAAATACTAGGAGAATGGACAGGTTTGTCGGTGATCAAAGGTTTGAGTGACGAAATAGTGCCAGAGTTGATTACTCATTTGCAGGCGAATCCGCCTACCGGGATGAGGATGTTTCTTTCTTTAAAGCAGAATGTGAGTAAAGCACAGATACTTCAATTGTTTGATAATAAAGATAATTTTAATACTTATCTGGAATCCCCATTGGGAATTGAAGATGTTACCGTTATCTCTCCATCCGTACTTGTTATCTTGACGGCCACTCGATTGGATTTACAAGAGTTTCAACAGGCGATAGCGCAACACAACTTTACGGTAAATGACGTGGCAGTAGCGATACATAGCGAATTGCCTGTGGAATACATCAGTGCAGTACTGCAGCAAACTCAAAGCCCTGAAGCGATACCAGTGTTAATGCGGGGACCATTCAATGAAGCCTTTTTTAATCTGGCTGACATGGCCGCGGCAAAGCACAATACGCGCTTGCTGCAACTATTGGCCACTTATGGCGTAACCCCCTCTGATAAACCCGGAATTGTTACCGGACTGGATATTGCTATTGTTAACATGAAGTTCTATTCAGCTACTCAATCCTACCCGGATGAATACTTTGAAACCTTGGTGTATTTAAAAGGTAGAGGCTATCGGGCCCATGGTGAAACCGTACAATTTGATGGCGCTCCCGAAGTGCGTTTTTCACCACCTCATAACAAAAGCCAACTGAGTAGCACGGTATCGGATCCGGAATTGAAGAAATTACTTGAAAGTATTGAACTGATTGGCGTTGGGGAGCGTATCCCTCAGCTTGAACCTGACAATTCAGCATTGTCCAATGCCATAGCCATCGCCAAAGATAAAAGGCAAGAACTCAAGCGAGAGGGAGAACAATGCGCAGCTACCGAGAGGATGTTGCGCGACAGAGAAGGCTTTGCCGATTTCGAGGAAGCGCGTGAGATAATCAAACGCATTGAAGCTGGTACCACTGAAAGTGATAATACTGAAGTGGCGAAGCAACTGCATCAAATTGACCCGGCACTGTATGTCATCTGGTATGAGCAAAAAAATCACAGGGTTGGACGAAGCGAGAGCGCATTTTTAAATATTTTGCGAGAAAACAAACACCAGCAGGCACTGGAATACAGTACTACTTATCCAATAACCACAGTTGAAACAGATGCACTGTTGCGTGCCATGTTGGGCAACTTTGATGAATTGCTGTCGGTGTGGCAGGCCAGAGTGATGCCTGTGGCACCGTCATCTGTAGAGGCATTGAAATATTTGAAGTTAGAGCAGTGGCAATACTGGTACGAGCAAGGATTCGATTTTAATCTTATTGATCAGCAGGGAAGGGATGTTTTTGTTGCTGCTGCATTAAGTCAGGACGCGTTAAATGTTATTCGTTTTTTTGATGAGCAAGGGCTGAAGCCTCAAACGCGGGAACTCGGGCCAGATGTAATCGACGTTTTACTGGAGCTAAGTTATCGCGATGGCAAGGTGCACCCGGCGCTTGCGACAGCATTGCCTTTGGTTAATGAGTTTGAGCCAAATCACTATGCAAGAGTCTCTCGCCTTAAGCAATTTTACCCCGGTGAATACACTGCGCTGGTAACAATGAAACCTGCTCTTAAAGTAAAAGGTGATGTGCCGATGAACCGTTTTCGTCTCAGACTCTGAATGATGATGGTGATCCGCACACCGCAGTAAAACCTGATGTCCCAGCACTTATTTGTGCTGGGACATTAGACAATCCATAAGTTTATTCGCATGTACTGGTGCAGGCCAACAACTGTTGCACACGCGGCTAAGAGTTTAACTTGAAGAAGCTGAGATCGGAACGCATTTCGCCCACTTGATCTTGCATCATTTGACTGGCCGATGCGGCTTCTTCTACTAATGCAGCATTTTCCTGAGTCATGGTTTCCATTTGAGTGATGGCGGCGTTAATCTGAGATATCCCCATTTCCTGTTGCTTGGCCGCTTCCATGATGTCTTGCACTTGTTCGCTCACATCTACTACGGCACCCACGATTTGCTCTAGTGTTGTGCCTGATTCTCCAGCGGTTTTAACGCCTGCCTCTACCTTAGTGAGGCTATCACCAATTAAACTATTTATTTCTTTGGCTGAGGTCGCTGAGCGCTGCGCCAGGTTTCTAACTTCCGTTGCCACAACGGCAAATCCCCGGCCGTGCTCACCGGCTCTGGCGGCCTCCACAGCGGCATTCAAGGCAAGCAAGTTGGTTTGAAAGGCAATTTCATCAATGGTACTGGTAATATCCGCAATTTGTTTACTTGAGCGAGATATTTCTTCCATGGCATTTACGGTATTTTTCACCACATTTTGCCCTGTTTGAGCCAGGCTGCGTGTGTCTTGCACTGTGCTGGCGGCTTTGCTGGCATTTTCCGCGCTCTGTTTAATGGTTGCCGTCATTTCTTCCATACTGGCAGCGGTCTCTTCCAGGCTTGATGCCTGTTGGATGGTGCGATCATTGAGTTGGTTATTGCCACTAGCAATCTCTCGGGTGCCATGGTTTACCTGATCGGCGATACTTAAAATACTCTCTACGGTTTTTTGTAAGTGAGCCATCGAAGTATTTAACGAGTCTCGTACTCGATTCAGCTCTTCACCAAAGTCACCCTCCACTCTTGTGGTTAAATCGCCGGCTTCCAGTTGCGTAAGCGCACTTGCCATCTTGTCAGTGCCGCGTTTACGGCCAGTGACATCAACGCCAAAAAACACGATTTTAATAATTTCCCCTGAGGTATTTTTTATGGGATTAAAGGAGCCATTTAGCCAACATGTATTTTGCGCTGTTGTTGAAAATTTAAAGTCCCCAGAGACAAAGCTTCCACCAGAGAGGGTTTCGTTGAATTGTCTATACTCACTGCTTTCAGTAAAGTCTTTGTGCAACAATGTATTCCAGCTTTTCTGAGAGGCTGCTGCGCTATTATCAAAACCCAAGGCGTTGCAAAACAGGGGATTGCATTCTTCTAGCACGCCTTGCGGTGAGAATTCGGCTACTGCATTAGCACGGCCAATGGCTTCCAGTTTGGCAGTAAATTCCAGTGCTCTGACTTTTGTTTCCGTAATGTTGGTTTGAATGGAGATAAATTTTATTAGCTCTCCCGAGTTATCAAAAATGGGATTAATCGCCAGGGAAATCCAGTAGCTATTGCCTTTGTTGTCATAATTCAGGATTTCTTCATAGAAAGGTTGACGCGATGCCAGTTTTTCTCGAATCCGTTGTTTGGACTCGGGGCTGGTATCCTTGCCTTGCAGCATGTCTCCGGGCTTTTTACCCATACTTTCTTCATAAGAATAGCCCGTAAGTTTACTAAATCCGGGGTTGACGTATTCAATCAGTCCGCTGGCATCAGTGATAATTACTGAGTTGTCGGTTTCGTTGGCCACCAGTGATAAGTTTCGTATCAGTTCTCGCTGGCCTACTTCTGCTGTAATATCAGTAGCGTACTTAACGACTTTGAAAGGCTTACCATTTAAATCAAAAATGGGATTGTAGGTAGCCTGGATCCAGACTTCTCTGTTGTTTTTCCCTATGCGTTCAAATTCACCCGATTGGAATTCGCCGTGGTTTAAACTGGCCCAAAAATCGCGGTATTCGGCACTTTGCGCAACTCCGGGTTTGGCAAACATACTGTGGTGTTTCCCTTGAATTTCCGCCAGGGTATACCCCATGGTTTTACAGAAATTTTCATTGGCTGTAATGACAGTACCGTCAAGCTCAAATTCGATCACCGCCTGGCTTTTGCCCACGGCCTCCAACTGACCCTGGAAGTCGGCGTTTTTCAGTTTCTCCTGAGTCACATCAGTGGCAAACTTAACCACTTTAATGGGCTTGCCATTGGTGTCCAGAATGGGATTGTAGGTGGCTTGAATCCAGATTTCTTTGCCGCCCTTACCCAGCCGTTTAAACTCGCCTGATTTGTATTGGCCGCTGGCAAGTGTTTGCCAGAATTGCTGATATTCAAGACTATTTTTTAGACTATCTTCTGCAAACATGCTGTGATGTTTACCTTGAATTTCAGCGAGTTCATAGCCCATGGTGTTGCAGAAATTTTCGTTGGCAATGAGAATATTGCCCTTTAAATCAAACTCAATAACCGCTTGGGCTTTGTTGATCGCTTCCAGTTGCCCTTGATAGTCAACGTTTTTGCGCTTCTGCTCGGTGATGTCGGAAGCGAATTTTACGATTTTATAGACTCTGCCACTAGCATCAAAAATTGGGTTGTATGAGGCTTGCAACCACAGTTCAGCTCCGTTTTTGTGGACTCTTTGATATTCCCCTGCGGCAAATTCGCCGCGGCCTAATTTGTCCCAGAACTGGCGGTATTGCTCAGAATTGGCATAGTGTTGAGCAACAAACATCCGGTGATGCTGGCCTTTGATTTCTTCCAGACTGTAACCCACCGTTTGGCAAAAGTTATCGTTGGCGGTAATGATGGTGCCATCCAGATTGAATTGGATCACTGCTTGGGATTTGTCTATTGCCGCTAACTGGCTGGAAAAATCGGCATCCCTCAGCTTTTGAGCCGTAATGTCGGTGGCAAACTTTACCACTTTATAGAGTGTGCCTTGTTCGTCAAATACCGGGTTGTAAGAGGCATTAATCCAAACTTCTTTGCCTTGTTTTGTGATGCGTTTGAATTCTCCTGCGACAAAATCACCGGCATTGATCTTGGCCCACATAGCGCGGTATTCATCACTATTGGCGAATGCGGGCTCAACGAACATTCTGTGATGCTGGCCGACAATTTCGTCTTGCTGATATCCAAGGGCATTACAAAAATTGTCGTTAGCCTCCAGTATGATGCCGTCTGGTGTAAACTGAATGACCGCCTGAACCCGGTTCATTGCCTGATAAATAGCTGTTAACTCGCGGTTTTCTTGCTGCTCTTTTATCCTGTCTTTTTCAGAACTGTTGCTGAATAGATTGTTAAACATGTTGTAATCCCTTGATGTAGCGGGTAAACACCCATATTGGCAATGGGGGGGGAGACGTTTTGTTAAAGATAATACTAGCCGCATATTTCCAATATAGACAGTGCAACTTTAGTATTGTTGCTTGGCGCTAAGGGAAATATTTGTGGCGGTAAAGGCTATGGTTGCGCTATTTGATTTGCCCATCCATCGCGAGTTTGCCGTAAGATTTAGTTTAAAATTTAAGGCAATTGAGGGCATTGCGCATTATGTCGAAGAATTCGCAGAAACAAACACTCGTGCTGTTCGACTTTGACGGCACGTTGACCACCCAAGATACCTACACTCGCTTTATTTTATTTAGTACCGGACGTTTGCGTTTGGTATTGGGTGGTTTGTTGTTATCACCGGCTTTGTTGCTATATAAATGCAGTGTGTTATCTGCGTCAAAGTTACGCCCTTTGATTTCACGACTGGCCTTTGCTGGCCTGTCAGAACAAAGACTAAAGCGCAAAGTGGAGACGTTCGTATCGGACTACTTACCCGGAGTCATCCGCCCAACGTTGCTGCAAAAATTGCGCGAGTATAAGCAAACGGGAAATTCTGTGGTGGTCGTTTCAGCGACAGTCTCGGTCTACTTACAACAATGGTGTGAATTACAAGGTATTGATCTGGTGTGCAGTGAATTGGAAGTACGTCATGGTCGTTACACCGGGCATTATCTTGGAGGGGATTGCAGTGGTGTTAGAAAAGTGAGTAAGCTAAAACAGCGATTTGATTTGTGTGCCTTTCAGCAAGTGATTGCCTATGGGGATACTAAAGAAGATTTCCCGATGCTACAAATGGCGGACTTTGCCTATTACCAAGGAAAGCCATTTAAAGCCAAGCCTTGAGATTTTTGATGTCTGTTCACTAATACTCGGAGCTTGAATTATTTTCGTCCCTGATTTTGCCCTTGTATACGCATAAAATGATTGCCTCTTTGCTGGGCTCCGTTATTTTGTGATGGTTCAGCTTGCATTGCACTGCCATTGCTATTTGTAGGTTGTGGTTGATTATTTTGTCGTTGCTGTTGAGCTCCGTTTTGTTGTTGAACGACTTTTACCTTCTTTTTGGTGACTTTTAGTTTGTCTTCATTAAGCAATGTTGGGCTCATAGAGCGCAGTGCAAATTTATCATCAAAGCGTCGCTGGTAATTCATAGCGTACATGGTGTAACGCGTATCATCACCTTGCCCTTGTTTGGCAACAAAACCAACGGTGGAGTGGTCTTGTGTGTCGACCCGAAAATGAACTCGTTCGGCACTTTCATTGCCTTTAGGATTGGGATTAGTTTTCGCTGAGAGTTTTCCGTAGTGCTCAACGGCATTTTCAACTTCACTATCCACCACTTTATTCGCTTTATTTGGGTTCCATACCGTAGTAAATTCATTCGTTTTGGCACCATGCAATCGAAATGGCGTAGCATGAGCTCTATTCGGTTCATAGTTTTTGGGAGTGGGACTCCTGGGATGGTTCGTCTGTTTATCACCTTCGTTTTTTGCGAGGCTGAAATAGGTGGCGGATATCATGGAACCTTTGTAGCTACCATCTTTAGAGAGAACGCGGTTATCATCTTGATGGACATCCTTGTTATTAAAACGCGCCTCTATAAAATCTCGTTGTGTTTTGTTGGAGAACAACTTACTCAGTGAATTTTCTTCTCTGGCGGAATTGTGAAATTTATTTCTAACTTCTTCTGCGCGATCGCCTTGCTTTGTATGCCTTACATTGAGTGTATTACGCACAAATTCGGAAACGGAAATACCGTGATGAATACCAGTGGCAAGGGCCGCTCGTTGTTCTTGTTTTTGGTTTAGGTTGAGTTGAGCTTTGGTTGATAAATGTTTCACCCTATGGCCGCGGCCTTGAGGTTGAGCGTCTATGCTACTGGGTTTTAAGGAGTCATTGCTTGGTGATCTTCCCTGATTGAGCAAAGTTGATTGCTGAGAATTTGATGTGTTTTTTCTACCGCGGGGATTATTACTCACAAAATAACTCCTTATCAGGTGAATAATCTTTCCTTTCAGTAACTCTGTCAACTAACTGTGCATTAAAAAATGCACGGTTTGGTTTTTCATCGGTTGGAGCTACTTATTGGTTGGCTTAAAATCCTCGGAATCCATTAGATTCAATTTAAACGTGGGTTTGTTCACCGTATTCCATATACACATCCGCCCGTTGGTAATGGGAATCGCTTGGGCTGGGTTTGTGCACAAAGCCCATTTTTTCATACAGGGTGACTGCGGGCACCAGGCGTTTATTGGATTCCAGAAATAACACTTTTCCGTCTGAAGCTTTAAACCGTTCGATAGCAAATTCCATCAGTTTACGACCTACCTTCAAACCCTGATATTTTTCGGTGACCGCCATTTTGGTTAGCTCTATTCGGCCTTCTGGTAGAACCATTAACGCTACCGTGCCGATGATTTCGCCGCGATACCGGGCGAAATAAATATTGCCTCCCGCTGCTAAAATGTATTTTTCCGGGTTGGATAAGACTTCATTGTCGTATTCTTCCACATAGAAGTACTTCTCCAGCCACTCGATATTCAGGCGCTTAAAATCTTCGGCAAACTCTGGCTGCCATGTAAATATTTCCACCTCGTTAGCGGTACGCATTTTTTCCCTGGCCACAATCCGTTCCGATAAACAAAGCTGTTGATTTTGGTGCTCCAGGTCTAATACGGCAGGTAGTAGCTGATGCTCAGATGCTTTAAGCATGTCATCCAGGCAGTATTGCAGGTTTTCCCAGATGGGCACCAATTGCTCTACCAGCTCTTTGCCAGCAGGTGTAAGTGACAGCAAGCGTCGGCGCTCATCTTTGTCATCAGGACGGGTATTGATGTACCCCTGCTGGCTGAGCTTTTTACTCATTTGATTAACGGCGGGATGAGTGATGCCCAAGGCATCT
Source organism: Planctobacterium sp. AWM4_229 (assembly GCF_056160305.1). NCBI lineage: Bacteria > Pseudomonadati > Pseudomonadota > Gammaproteobacteria > Alteromonadales > Alteromonadaceae > Planctobacterium > Planctobacterium sp. AWM4_229. Next base: position 220,384 of record NZ_JBSWWX010000004.1, read on the forward strand.
GCGATTTCTGTGATGGCAGCATCCCCATCTTGATAGAGCAAGAAAATAATGGCCGTGATACGAGAACTAAGCGCTATCTCGTGGCGTTTGTAGATCTTGTCCACTTCGTCATAGAGATGATCGCTGAGTCTTTTTAAACGCGTTCCGAGAAACAGTTCACCTAACTCTTCGATAGTTTTCATCGTAAATAACCTTTTGTGTAACGTGTTACGTAAAATAATACGTAATGTCTTACGTAAATTGCAAGTAAAACTTTTATTGGGAAAAAGTCGGCTATCTAAAAGGTCATAAGCCAATCGAAATGCTTTGATTTTCGAGTTTTTAATTGAATTGCAGTAAATAGTTTTGCGCAACTTCGTGAAATGATGCACGCACTAAGCACGACAAATTTTCCGTAATGAAATATTTGATGTAGGCTATAACTTTGAAATCTGAATTCACTGTAAATAACCTGATATGCGATTACCTTGCTGGGTCCTCTTGTTGCTTTTTTTGTTGCCTGGACTCCCTCCCAAAGCCCACTCTTCATCGGAACTATTTGAACTAGGAGAATGGTACTTCGAGTCGTTTGAAGAACTGGAAGATCTCGGGATAGATGTCATTACGGTCATTATTCAGGATCAGCGTGGTTTTATCTGGCTCGGGGCTCAAAGTGGCCTTGTGCGGTACGATGGCTATGAGTTTAAAAAGTATATGCCGGATCCACAAAATCCGCATGCCATCAGTGGCCGCTATATTCAGTCCATCACCGAAATTGGTGAGCAAATCTGGGTAGGCACCTATTCCGATGGGCTATCTATTTATAATCCAGATACGGACAGTTTCACTTCTTACAGTCACGATCGCGAAGATCCTCTGAGTCTCGCTGATAATGATGTGCGCGCAATCGTACCCGTGGGTGAGCACGTGTTTTTGGGCACTCGCGGAGGCATTAATATTTTCACCAGAGATGGCCGTTCACTGGGTATTGTTCAGGTGCGTGGCTGTGAGAATGTTTTATCAAAAGGACGAGTGAATACCTTATTCTCAGAAGCTAATAACCTATGGATTGGTACTGTAAATGGCTTATGCCGCCTGAATATGCCGGGATTTATCGACGCTGGCCAAATTTGGCAAGGCACTGAACTGACAGAGTTTGACGGGCACAATGTGTATTACCTTGCTGTGGATTACCTGAAACAAATTTGGGTAGGCACCACTAATTTTGGCGCGGCTGTTATTCAGCCCGGCAGCCTCACTGTCACTCCTATTCCATACGATCCTGATGACCCGAGCAAGGTTAATGCTCCTTGGGTAGATGAAATGCTGCAAGTGGACGATGAAGTCTGGTTGGCAACAGCAACAGCGGGTATTGCCGTGGTTGATGCTAAAACGCTTCAGGTTAAACGCCACATCCGCCGACAAGAGGGTATTCCCAACACGCTGACTCTGGATGATATCAGCGCCTTTTTGCAGGATGACTCTGGACTTATCTGGATAGGTACCTGGGGTGGGGGACTCAATCGTTTTAATCCAGCCAACAAAGCTTTCCGAAGCCTGAGGCCTAATCATTTGAAAACCAATACGCTGACCCACCCTGATATCCGAGCGATGAAAGAGCTGCAAAACGGTGAAATTTGGGTCGGTTCTTTCGTTAACGGTATCGATGTAATCAATCCTGAACATGGTGTTATCCGGGGATTTCGCCCCGATCAAACAGATCCACTCGCGTTGCAAGGTGGTTACGTGTTCAGTATCGAACAGATGCCTGGAGGCGATATTTGGGTTGCCACGCTGGATCACGGTATTTTCAGGTATTTACCAGAGATGGATGGCTTTCGTCAGTTTGTAGATCACCCTGAATTACCGGACAACACAGTGCGCACTTTATTGGCAGAAGGAGAGCGCTGGTTGTGGGTGGGTACTGATGCGGGTTTGAGCTTAATGGATACTCAAACGGAAACGCTGCAAAGCTTTAGGCTTCAGGATGTGCGCGGGCAGGCCTTTGATAAAGTCATCGAAAGTATTGTTGTGTTTGGTGGAGTGGGCTGGATTGCTACAAACCAAGGACTATATATTGCCGACCGAGAAACTATGACCGTGGTGCCGGTGGTCAGTCCCAAGGGAAGAGGTCTGGCCGATAATTTTATCACCGATATTCACATTAGCGCTGATAATCACCTGTACTTCGCCAATAGCCTAGGGTTCGACAGATTAACCGCTTGGGATGCAACCGGTATTAATCAAGGTGAGGTTACGGCTGAGTTTGAGTCCATTGCTGCCAAAATAGGACAGCCAGGCGAAGGGTTAGGCAACAATATACTTGAAGATAATTCGGGACGTTTATGGGTGAAAAATAGCGTGGTGGACCCCTCAGATTGGTCCCTGACTCGCATCGATAAATCCGCCGGTTGGGATGTCGGCAATATGTGGATTGGCAGCAACCACAAATTGCGTGATGGTACTTTGATGTTTGGCGGTACCCGTGGCATTTTGTTGATCCGGCCTGAGTTATATGAAACCTGGACCTTTGAACCCAGGTTAGTGGTAACTGCAATTGCTCGTGATAGTGAAAAAGTCGCACCAGCGGATGCCAAACCACTAGTACTCACTCCTGAAGTTGAAAGCTTCTACATCGAGTTTGCCGCGCTGGACTATTCGGGTTCTGAGCGACTGCAATATCAATACAAGATGCAGGGTTATGACAGCAACTGGATTAATACCAGTGCCAGAAATCGCCGAGCTACCTACTCTCGTTTGCAACCCGGCGAATATCAATTGCAGGTGCGTGGTACCAATAAAGAAGGCATTTGGAGCAGCCAAATGGTGACCGTGGATATACTGCAGCGCCCGGCATGGTATGAAACCTGGTGGTTCAGAACCTTTGCCGCGATTATAATCTCCGTTCTGTTATTTGGTTTTTACAGTTACCGAGTTACCATCTTAAATCGCCAGAAAAAAGCTTTGGATAAGCTGGTGGCTTCGCGTACTGCCGACATTGAACTGCTGGGTAAAATTGGCAAAGACATTACTTCGTCGTTGGATCTGGAGGAAGTGATGAATGCGGTCAATCGCCATGTTTCTAAACTTATCGATACCCAGGTGTTTTTGATGGGGTTTGTGGATGAAGATAAGCAACTGATTAAAATCCAGTTCCTCAAAGAAGATGGCATCCGCTGTCAATCTCTCGACTATGAATTGAGTGAGCTCAACCGACCGGCAGTTTGGTGTGTTCAGAATAAGGCGTCGTTAATGACCAATAATCGCCTGGAACTTTTGGATTATGTTGCGGAAATTCAGCAGCCTAAATTTGGCGAGGCGATGGAATCCATCGTGTATTTGCCTTTGGTGATACACGATAAGGTGGTAGGTTGTTTGAGCCTGCAGAGTCCCAAGCAAAACGCTTATACCGAAAACGATATCGAGGTACTGCAAAAAGTGGCGTCTTATGCGGCCATCGCTCTGGACAATGCAGAATCCCATAGCAAATTAGAGTCGGCACTCAGTGAGATTGAACGCATTAGCCTCACCGACCAGTTAACCGGCGCCAAAAATCGTCGCTTCCTGGAGAACATTATGCCGGTGGAGATGGCGCGCATAAAACGCGCCCGTGCCGACAACTCACCAATAGAGCTGGGCTTTGTTTTATTAGACATCGATCATTTTAAAGCGGTGAATGATACCTGGGGCCACGATGCTGGTGATCAATTGTTAATTCAATTTGTGGAACTGCTGCATAAATTGTGTCGCGAGTCCGACTGGGTAGTGCGCCTTGGCGGCGAAGAGTTTGTGGTTGTGGCTCAGATAGAAGAGGAAGGGCAACTGGCGAAACTCGCTGAGCGCTTGCGCAAAGGCGTACAGGAATTTGAATTTGCGATTGATGCGGATTTGGTGTTGCAAAAAACCTGCTCCATTGGTCTGGTAACTGTGCCATTTGTGAATGGTGACTTCAGCAAAATTAACTGGCAGAAATGCCTTAATATCGCCGACCGTGCTCTCTATGCCGCCAAGAACAATGGGCGCAATGCCTGGGTGGCTATTTTCGCCAATCAATCCTTAATAGAAGCCGATATTTACGACCAGGTGCTAAAATCACCGGACAAATTAAGAGAAGAGGGACGTATTACCTGTGTGACCTCTTTTGCTGAGGATAAGACCTGGCGCTTTAATCAAGACTGAGAAAGGTGAGGAAAGATATCTCAATCAAGACCGACACAGGGAAATGACATTATCGTAGGAATTCCAACGGTATAAAGTTTAAAAACTAATCAGATTATGTAGCACTCAGATAAACTTAAATTACAACCCATAGCATTTTAATTCCCAACGCTAAAAGCAGTAGCGCGAAAAGTTTCTTCAGTAGTGTAACCGGGAGCTTATGTGATACTTTTGCCCCGAAAGGCGCACTGATAGCGCTCGCCGTCGAGATTAAAACCATGGCGGGGAGATAGACAAAACCGAAAGTATTGGCAACTGCTGAAGTCTGTCCTAAACCATTGAATAAGTATCCTAAAGTGCCTGCTAAGGCAATGGCCAAACCTATCGCCGCTGATGTACCCACTGCCTCCGACATTTTCATCCCCTGGCGATTTAAATAGGGCACCAGTAGTGAGCCCCCACCAATAGAAACTAGTGCGGAAATAGCGCCGATAATAAGAGACCAGATGACCGCTTTAGTCTTGGTACTACTCTTAATCATTGCTGGTTCCCTGCCCTTGAATAGCATCTTCAAGGCGGTATAAAACATAAATAGCGCAAAAAATAGAGTCAGGTAAACGGCATTCGATTGCGCTGCCAGGAAAGTGGCAGCAAAGGTACCTATTATGCAGCCTGTTGCCATTAACCCTGCAATGGGCCAATTCACCGCCTGGTGTTTGTGATGAGCATAGGCACTTGAAAACGATGTGACGACAATACAAGCCATAGACGTACCTAGTGCCACATGCATGACCAGATGTTCGGGGATACCGTGGTAAGCTAAAACACTGGCTAATACGGGAACCAGAATTCCACCGCCACCCACTCCCAACAAACCTGCTATAAAGCCAACTACGCTGCCCAACAAGAGAAAAGTTAGCACCCATTCTATGCTCATCAGTGTTCCTCTATTTTAAAAGTGACCATGATATTGCGAACTTACACTGGTAGAGTATCGACAACCAGACAAGTTATATTGAGATCATGACAACGGTTGTTTCACTTCCACCATCGCAAGCCAGTGAGCGGTCTCTAGATGTGCCGATCAAGGTTGTTCGGCGAGACATTCAACAGAACGTTAAAATTGCAAAACACAGCCACGAATGGGGGCAATTTGTTTATGCTAGTCAGGGGGTTATGTTGGTTGACACACCATTTAACCGCTACATTGTGCCTCCCGAGCAAGGTGTATGGTTGTTACCGCACGTGGATCATGAAGTGCACTCTTTGACAAATGTTTCTCTGGTGAGCTTCTATATTGCCACTGAGATGCTAAATGATATGCCAAAAGAATGTGGTGTGCTGGAAATAAGTCCATTCTTGAAAGTGCTAATTTATGAAGCAAGAGACTTCACTGACGACTATTCATGGGAGGATAGTCAGGGGTTGCATCTGCGCCTAATACTGCAAAGGCTCTCAAAGGCCCCCACAGCCATATATCAGTTGCCATTTCCCACGGATAAGCGTTTGGTGAAGATACTCAATTGCATTCAGCAAACTCCGTCAAATCACGACAGCTTAGAACAGTGGGGAGAAATTGTTGGGGCATCCAGCCGCACTTTATCTCGATTGTTCAAAAAGGAGACCGGGCTACATTACACTGAGTGGCGACAACGCCTCACAATCCAAATTGCCATTCGTAAACTGACTCAAGGCAGCGCCATTGCAGTTGTTGCTCATGAACTGGGCTATGATTCAGCATCTGCATTTACCTATATGTTCAAAAGTAAAACGGGGATGACGCCAAGTGGATTTAAAGGAAAGCAAGTCAGATAAAGCATTGTGTTGTTGAACGTTTTTCGGTTGCAGTGGGCCACTCAGGTTTGGGAATGAAAAACGCCAGTTCAATGATGAACTGGCGTTTGCATTTTCGGATAAAAGCGAATTGCTGTTAAGCTAGCTTATCAGATGCCACGTGGTAACGCGGATCTTCAGCCACATTGATTTCAACGTATTCTTGCGCTTTGGTAAGTAAGTCGCGACACTCCTCACTGATGTGACGGATATGCAGCTTTTTACCGGCCTGACGATATTTATCCGCCAGATTATCAATGGCATCCAGACCTGAAGAATCCCAGATACGAGAGTTATTAAAATCAATCACAACGTCTTGTGGATCATTGTTTGGATCGAATAAATCTTTGAAGTGCAGTACCGAGCCGAAGAACAAGGGGCCTTCTACCTCATAGATTTTCCAACCATCTTTATCGGTGTGGGTTTTGGCCACAATATGGGTGGCGTGTTTCCAGGCGAACACCAATGCAGACATAATTACGCCGACAATTACCGCGATAGCCAGATCGGCATACACCGTGATGGCGGTTACGGCGAACAGTACAAAAGCATCCTCTTTGTTTACGCCGCGAATAATTTTAAAGCTGGCCCACTCAAATGTACCAATGACCACCATAAACATGACGCCCACCAAGGCTGCCAGTGGGATCATTTCAATTAGCGGCGCAGCGAACAGGATAAAGGCCAACAGCACTAGTGCGGCAGTGATACCAGATAAACGACCACGACCGCCTGAGTTGATGTTGATCATACTTTGACCAATCATGGCACAACCACCCATACCACCGAAGAAACCATTAACGGTATTGGCTACACCCTGACCGATACATTCGCGATTACCTTTGCCGCGTGTATCGGTAAGGTCATCAATGAGGGATAACGTCAGTAGTGATTCAATCAAACCGACCAAGGCCAAAATAATCGAGGTGGGCAATACGATATACAGTGTTTCCAGCGTAAAAGGCACTGCCGGGATAGCAAAGCTGGGTAATTCTCCAGCAAGGGTCACCGTATCGCGCTGCTCTGCAGGCACCATGTCTTTCACAAAATCAATAACGGTGCGGGCTTCCAAGTCTAAACCATGTACCAGTGCGGTTACCGTTAAGATGGCTACCAGTGACGCAGGTACTGCTGAGGTAAGCTTAGGCAAAAAGAAGATAATCGCCATGGTAAGGGCGGTTAACCCCAGCATTAGATACAGCATCTGGCCTTGCATCCAAACCTGAATACCAGAGGTATCCAGTACTTTGAATTGCCCCAGCTGAGCTAAAAAGATCACGATAGCCAGGCCATTAACAAAGCCTAACATCACAGGGTAGGGCACCAGCCGGATAAATTTACCCAGCTTAAATATCCCGGCCATTAACTGCAGCAGACCGGCCAATATCACCGCCACAAACAGGTACTGCACGCCGTGCATGGCTACCAAACTCACCATGACCACGGCCATTGCGCCGGTGGCACCAGAAATCATGCCCGGGCGACCGCCAATGGCAGAAGTGATCAAGCCCATCATAAAGGCGGCATACAAGCCCACCATGGGCTCCACACCTGCTACAAAGGCGAAAGCCACCGCTTCTGGCACCAAAGCCAGTGCGACAGTAATACCGGATAAGACGTCGTTCTTAACGTTACTGTCTTTATTAGTTATCAAATCAAACATAGTGTGCTCAATTGTTGAAAAATGCCGCGAATTCTAACAGGAATTGTAACAATGATCCTTTAACAGAATGTTAAATATAGACCTTTTGCGGTTTTAAGGTGGGGATTTAGCTTTTAGTGGACAGTATCCAGGCCACTCCTTGACGAAACGCATCGGGAATGGAAGAGACGTGGCTGTGGCCAGGCATCGGCTGGAGTTTTAACTGCCAATTGGGATGTGAATTCTCATGCCAGTATGACTGCCAAACCTTCCTTGGGGCTGCAAAACGCGCTGCGTCGTGCTCCGCTGCCCCTATAAATAACTTAACTTTCCCTTCAAAGGAAAGTGATTCAGGTAATCGTAGGAAGTGTTCCGTATTGGTATGGATGGCAGGATTATTAGCTATGATGCCGTGAAAAAGTTCAGGTTTGTAAGTGGCGAGATAAAGGCCAAATTGACCACCCAATGAATTGCCGAATAACAGGCGCTTTGCTTCATCTGTGGGGTATTTTTGAGCTATTAGCGGTATTAATTTTTGTGTCAGAAAGCGGGCAAACTCAGCTGCACCGCCCCAGTGTTTTCGATTCTCATCCTCTGAAGGCAGGGTGAAGTCGTGGCTGCGAGCATTGCCCTTACGCCAATCATTTGTGCCATAGCTGATGCCCACAATAATCAATTCTGGCAGCTCTTCTAAGGCTTGCAATAAATGGGCGTGAGCACTGAGCATGGGAAAAGTAATACCGCCATCCAATAAATAGATCACCGGATAGTGTTTATCCTGTTCCCGGTTATGTGGTACTTGCACGTAAATGTAGTAATACCAATTAGTATTAATATGTGATCGCTCAGCGCAGTCTCAGGAGCATTAGTTCGAGGCGTGCGAATGAAAGAATACTGGTGGTCTTATGAACTTCGCGCAACAAAGAAATAATGTTCCTGAGGCGCGTCTTTGATGGGTTTGAAACGCATTTATACGGTGTTGGATGTTTTTGATTTAGGCCCACTAGACCTGCAAACATCCGCCTTGTCTAAATGCGTTTCAATTCCCACTGAGTAGAGCAAATATTATTACTAATTGGTATAAGACTGTTTTTGGTTTTTAACTTCGAAGGTGTCAGTGTTAGCAAGAGACTGTAAATGACGACCATCAAGTATTTGTGCTTTGCTGGTGGAAATGAGGCAACCCAATAGGATAAACAATAACAAAGTGCTACGAATATTCATGTGTAAGCGGTGCTGATATGTTTCTTAATTTATTGCAGCTACGGGGCGATCGTGCAAGGTGACGGACAGAATACTTTGTAATAATTCGTATCCTGCCCCTCAGGAGGATTGATTTAATTTACAAAGGCGTATTCCATCTCATAGATATAGTCGAGGGTAGGGAAGCGCCATAACTCAATGGCTTGCGCCATACATTCGGCGTAATCATTGGTGCGCGATGGGGTGGCCAGCTCGCCTTCTTTGATAACCGCTACATTTGCGATTTCACCACTGGCCTGAATGACAAAAGAGAGGCCGCCTTTGCTGTGGTTGCCGTGCATATCCTGGCACAAGTCAAAATGTAATTTGTGCTGCTCCATCACGCTATTGGCAATGCGATAAAAGGCTTCGTCGGAATTGTCCAGTGAACGCAACGCGACCGCCGTCATATCGGTGATGCCGATGCCATTACCGCGTTTAGCCACTTCCTGGGTGCGGCACATCAAAGTGGTGTTTTGAGCTTCATTTTTACAACTATAAACACTGTCATTGCTGGCGCTACAACTGGCATTGGTATCGGCAAGCCAGGGACGCTGTTGCTCGCTGTAGCTCAGAGTTAAAGGGGCATCAGTTTGGTTCATACAAATCAAATTGTAAGATGTCTCCGTGTCTTTCTTCACAGCCCAAACCCGGCCTTTGGCAGCTACTTGCATAGTCTCTTGAGCTGATAGTTTATTATCGTCACCTGACAATTCAGCGCCCTTGCTGCGCTCAACCACAACCAGCAAATCCTCGGCACTGACCGATGTTTGCCAACTCAAAAGCCCGGTTAAAGCCAGCAGGACCAGTGATTTTTGTAAAATAGTTCTTTTTGTAGCTCGCATATTCATGTCATTCACTCCTTCGGAATGTTTTGATGGCCAATGCTCTGCATTAGAGTCTCGCAGATCACAACCAGTTCCCGATTAATATAAATGCCGACCAGAAAAACGGGTGACGATACTGCTCCTGTTGCAGCATAGTTATCTGCGCTTCCCGCAATGCCTGGGCTTTGGTCATACCCGGCTTTTTCAAATTGGCGTAAAATTCACTCATTAATTCTACTGTAGCGGCATCTGACACCGCCCACAAAGCGCCTAAGGCGCTGCGCACTTTTGCCCGCAAAGCGATGCCACTTATGCCAAGTGGGGCGCGGTCATCACCATCAGCAGTCTGACAAGCACTCAACGTAATCAACTCTACAGGGGCCTTGCTGAACTTGGGATGATTTAACAATGCTTCCAGCTGATTCATATCCAGCACTTCATCGTAGGTCATAACAAAACTGTTTTCTGCTGAGTCGCCAAACACGCCATGGGAGGCTATGTGTACAATGTCGTAGCGATTACTGAGCATATTATCTACAAATTGCTGCTTGCTAAAGCCATCATTCACCAAGGAGTCACCACTAAAAACATTGGCAATATTATCTATTTCCTGGTCTACTCCGGGCAGTTTTAAGCGGTTTTTCAGGCGCTCCAGGCGCTGCGCTTTAAGCAGGCGCAGCTGCTCCTGATTTTCGGGTAAGGAACGCTTTAACAGACGCAGTTGTCCGGTATTGTTACTGGCCAGCAGTTGCACTGCCTCCCCTTTTGCTTTTTGAGCGGCGTAAGGTCGCTGGTAGCGCGTTTTAGTGACTATACGAAGCGGTTGTTGCGGCTCTCTTTCTTGCAAGGCCGCCACTAATGCCTGCTGGCTTGCATATTTGGCCACAATGCGCAGCGCAGCGTATGAATTGTTTTTGTCCTGGTTTTGTTGCAAAGCGATTTTGTTCACTATGCGCAATTGCTGCCTCAATTGTGCTTGCTTAGTTTGGTAATTGGATTGTTGCTTAACACCCGGGCGCTTGCTGATGTAACGCAATTCCTCTTCGTTAATGCTGCGCTTGTCTGTGACAGCTGTTTTATTAACGATTCTTAGTCTGGACAGCATGGAAATTTTGTTTTTCTCTCTCTGTCCTCTCGGCTGAGTATCTTGCTCTCGTCGCTCACGAGGGTAGGTGAGTCTGCGACTCAAGTTTTCCTGAATTTGACTGTCGGTGGCGACATTAATCGCCGCGTAAAGCCGCTCGCTGACATCATCCACAACCGGACCCGGGGTGCTCAGTCCAGCCAATAATACCTGCATCTCATCTTTATCCCGGATGCTGGTATCAAACAGGGTTAAACCCGGCGAGGTAACAATACTGTATTGCTCAATTAAGAACTGTTTTCCATCACTGATACTGGCCAGCGGCACCAGTCGAAGTGGTCCGTCAGGCAAATAAATCAAGGTGTCAATTTGATGATCTTGTAACAGGTCGTTGATGGGGCTGATCAACCAGTCGTAAAATTGGTCTGAGAGGGTGTAGTAGTATGGGTCCAGTGTGCGAAAACTGCTGGCCAGCGCAGTGGCCGCCTGGCTGATCTCTGCTGCGCCAACCGCCACGGTGCGCTGCTCTATGCGATTGGCAAAACTCACCAATATCTCTAGCCGGTCGGGCAGTAATATTGGGTAAATTGCCGCTGTTGCCTGATTGACAGCGCTTAAATCAATCTGTTGCTGATTGTCGATAATGCAGCGATTATCAAAATAGTCTTCCAGCTCAGAGCGTTTGAGCAGTTCCACGGTTGCTCTGGCCTGACGCAAATGTGCTTGTTGCGCTGAACTCTGCTGGCTTTGGCTGGCCTGCAGCAATAGCAGGTCTGTGAGTTCCAGGTAAAGTGGCTCTAGGGTTTGTCTGAACGACGAGCGACCATCCACATAGTCCACCGGAATATCCTGACGAATGGTTTCTAAATGGTTGACGGCTCGTTGCAACGCGGCTACCGCCTCCGTTAAATTACCTTGATTACGCCAAGCTTGCCCGGATAGCCATTCCCAACGGTACAACAACTCAGGTTGTTGCTGGGCGCTGTAAATGGCGTTGTTTAATAGTTTAAGGGACTCCTCATAACGTAGCTCTGTCATGTATAGCCTGGCCATCAACCCATAAGCCTGGGATAACGCAGCTTGACTAAAATACTGTTGATTTTGCAACAGGCGATTCAAGCTATTGAATATTTGCTCTTTATGGGCTGTTTTATTGGGTGCCAGTGGTAAATAATCTAATAGCAAGGAAGCCCAGTTAAGCAGCACTTCACTGCCGGAATTTACACTTATTTGTGAGATTTCCCGCTGTAATGGTGCTAGCACGTCGATGCTTTCGGGAGCACTCTGCCATTGCAGACGAGCAAGGTTGATCCCCGACTGAACGCCTAACAGTAGATCCCCTGAAAGGGCTGCAAGACTGCGGGCTTTTTGAAACCAGCGCTGTGCTTTGTCTAGGTTTTGCTGCCTTAAAAACAGATTTGCTAAATAACTGGATTGGTCGCCTGCGATAAACCACCATAGGTTTTGCTCTGCCAGAGGTTGGGTTTCGGACAAAATCAAAAAAGCCTCATTGTAACGCCTCTGCAGTAGCATGATGTTGGCTTTCAAGCCGAGGATGAGGGTGTGCTGTTTGCTCTTCAGCTGCGTCTGTTGCTGCGCTTTGTTAAGCAAGGATAGCGCCTGGGGTAATTTGCCCTGTTCCCGCAATGCTTCCGCCTGTACAAGTTGCTTACTGACGTCCGACAACGTTTGCGCTTGTAAAGCACCCATGCCAAGCAGTGCCCAGCACATAGTGAGCCAAAGGAGGTTGTGGCGAGAGACTAACTTAGAATAAATCACCGGTGATCCTCATGTGAATGCCATCATCTTGTAGAACATAATTGGCTCTGTTTTGAGGCGCCTTAATGGTATGACCATAAATCACTTCAAGTTCCCAGCCGGGGGTAAATTGCCACACCAACCCCAACCCTGCTGACCACAAAGGGCTGGCGTTATCCTGGATTTCTGAGCGATAACTGCCCTCTCCGTAATCGCTAAAAAGGTAGGCATCCAATGCGCCAAGTTTTCCGCCGTAGTCCAGGTCATCAAAGACTGGGGAACGTAATTCAATGGAGGTAATAAAGCCTTCATCGCGTACCAGTTCATTTTCTCGGTATCCCCTGACGGTGCGAGCACCACCAATGGCAAATTGCTCTAGCGGCAACAAACCATCACTGCTCAGTTGACCATCAGCGCGCCAGGTTAAGCGCAGCCCGCCCTCAAGCAAGCGAGCATACTGTAATTGCAACAGCAGTGCTGAAAAGTCGCTATCCGGTGTGAGGTTATTATTATCCGTTGCATGAAAAGCAGTGATGCCGTGGGAGTAACGCAAGTGCGCTGACCACACCTGTTTGGCGCTGCGAATACTGCCTTGTAAAGCCAGTCTCAGTGCTGACACTCTCGACAAACCGTTGTTTTCACCATAGGCGAAGGAAAAGGGCTGGTCCAACAAGCTACCTTGATTTTCTCGCACTGATAGTGTGCCTGTCACCAGCAAGGTGCGCTCAAGGCTACTGATAATAGGTTGGCTCAAGCTGATTTCGGTGCTTTGATAATCACTTTCAATATCCAGGGTTTCGATTTGTTGTTCGATCACGTCGGAATCGTTAAAACCCAATTGCACTGTCAGGCGGGTGTCGTATTTATTGAGTGGTAATTGATAGCTTAAACTGCCGCCCAATGAACCCTCTTTCATCCTGATAGAGGCAGACATAATATCGCCATGCCCTAATAAATTCAGGTAATGTCCGTTAAGGTTGAGCTGTCCTTCACCACTACTGGCAGAGCCAAAATTATCCGCCTGAATTGACAAGCCATAAGGTGTTGCAGGGGTAATAGCCAGGTCCAGAATACTCTTTCCCGGTTGTGAACCGGGGCGAAAGCGACCGTCAAATTTATCAAACAAGGGATTGTTGAGCAGTAGTTGATATCTTTCCTGGAACTCGTTCAGGTTGAAGGGCGCTGCCGGGTCAGGTAACAACCGATCAATGATGAATTCCGGATAAATATTATCCATGCCAGAAAGCTGGATACTACTCAGGCTTCCCTCTATCACCTGAAACTGAATTTGTCCGTTACGAGCCGTTTGCGCGGGTAAGATAACCCCGGAATTGATATAACCGCGTGCAATGTAAAACTGAGTTAGCTTAACTCGCATTGCCTCAAGGTCTGACGCTGAAATGGGGCGGCCAATATAGTCAGCAATATGTTGATTGAGTTCAGAGGCAGTAAACAGCGTATTACCACTGTATATCACATTGCTGAGCACAAACGACTGGCCGGTCTGATGGTTTTGAGGAGTATCCTCTTTAATTTCCGGTAGGCTAAAGGGTTTATCTTTATTTTTTTGTTGGCTGAATTGGGGTAGCTGCGGTCGCATCTCACCTACATTTGAGGTGACTTCCTGAGCTTGATTGCTCAATGGCAAAAACAGCCACAGCCATGGCCCAACCGTTAACAGGCGTCTCGCTGTGGTACTTAATCCTTTAAACCTCATGGTGCGCCGTATTCCTTATTGCTTTCGCTGTGATTTACCTGACATTCGACTACCTCACTGGACGCCAAATGGTGATGGAGTCTTGAACGGGTATTCACATCCTCAGGAGCCGAGGATTTATGTTGTACACCATTTGAATCCGGTTGTAGCCGAATTTTGATAGCGTCGCTATTTAATATCGGAGAGTTGTACTCGTCCGGTTGTTGCGCCAGTCCGCCTTTACCTGTGTTAGCCAGGGTGCTGGCATTGCCGGTATTGCAAGGATTGTTATCCAGGTTATCCAGCTGCAATACCTCAGCGCCAATACTGGCCAATTCATCACTCAAATCAAATTCCAAGGCACCAATATTAACATCGCCGCTTACGCCATCCGGTGCCGCTGCCTGAATGACATTGATGCCGCTATTTGGCGAAAACACCAGGCGTTCTTCACCACCGGATACCAGACTTTGATTACTGACAATCAGAAAATCTGCACCTATGGTGATATCGCCACCAGTAAAATCTTGTCCCCCCGTGTTACCTTGAATAAAGCCGCCTTCCATTAATATGAAATCAGTATCTATGGCAATGTTGCCACCGTTACCGTTATTGCTTACAGAGGTGGTAACCAAGCTGTCTTCCATGAAAAACTGTTGGGTCATTAGATTGATATCACCAGCGTCAGCATCAACCGCTGACGAAGTAATTTGAGCGTCAGTGAGGGCAGTTCGGTGAGTAACTTGTATATCAATATCTCCGGCGGCGATGTTGCCACTGCTACCAGAGGTAATATTGGCGTTGTTGGCCATGAAAAACTGATTGCTGCTCAAGGTAATACTCCCGGCCTCGCGGGATTCATCGGTTTCCAGTGTGGCGCCAGTATCCACCGCAATTAAGCCGCCGCTCAGGTTAATGGTATCCGTGGCACTGATTGTGATATTTCCGGCAGCTCCCGTTCCTTCCAAACCCACCTGACTGGAAATATTCGCGGCGCGAATGTCATCATTATTGTGGTTCATCGCCAGATTATTGGTGTGAATGATGATGTCTCCCGCGTCTCCGGTGGCAAAAGAACTGGAATTAATTTCGCCGCCATTGCTCACTGTCAGGCCATTCACGTTGATGTTAATGACTCCGGCATTACCCACCGCATCGAAGTCCGAAACGGTGGTGATGCCCGTAGATAACAGTTCATTGGAGCGAATATCGATAATCGCTGCCCATTCAATGAGATCGTCATCATCCAGCGGCAATTCTTCGAATTCGTCCGGGAGATCTTCAAATTCGTCTTCAACGTATTCAATGTATCTTTCAAGTGATACCTGATTTTGAGCATCGATGATCAGTTCACCTGCGCTGAGGTTAACGGTCCCGGCATCACCGGTCGCACCTAAGGTACTGGATGTGATTTGCCCGCCCGCAGTGAGTAGTACGGTATCTACCACATCGATATTAATCTCCCCCGCAGTGCCCCGGCCCAAAAGTGAGGTGCTGGAAATGCGGGTTGGGAATCCTTCTCCGGATAAGGTCAGATTCTGCGCTGAGATGGTAATCGTGCCCGCTTCATCGGCCAAAATACTGTCGGAAACAATGTTACCGCCTTCGGAAAGGGTTATATTCCCGCTCACCGAAATATTGATATTGCCGGCATCTGAGCGGGTGAGGGCGGCGGTACTGGTAATGGAGCCCAGCTCGGAAATATCCAAAGAACCTGCGGTAATGGTGACATTACCTGCGGCCCCGCCATTGAAGGAATCAGAAGCAATGGCTCCTTCATCAGTAATAGTGACGTTCCCGGCGATCACCATAGTGACATCGCCGGCATCTCCCGCTCTAAAACCTTCCCCTTCTGCTTTACTCTCGATTTCGCCACCTTCCATATAGAAGTTGGCCGCTTCGATATAAACATTACCTGCATTGCCCAGGCTTTCACCTTCGGTTTTAATTTCAGCTTCACCAATCAGGACCATATCGCCGCTTAAGCGGATCTCAATATTGGCGGCATTTCCCGAAGAAACAAATTCTTGAAGGTCATCTTCTTCGACGGGTATCTCTTTATCTGTAGCACTACTGCTGATGCCTGTATCGCCAGAGTCATCGATAGCCGACATAGATAATGAGCGAGCATTAATAAAAATATTACCTGCATTGCCGGCATTTTCCGTATCAGAGGTAATGTTGGCACCATTAATCATCTGGATGTCATCCGTTACGTTAATGATGACTGTACCTGCATTGCCTCGGGAGCCAGGTCCGGTTGTTGAACTGTTGATACCGGAACGCGCCCTTTCGTTATTTGTACCGGTCATATAGAGGCTCTGCGCGTTGATGGTCATATCACCCGCATCACCTGCACTATTGGACAGTGTGGTGACAAAGGCATTGCCCAGAAGATTCACCGCACCTTCGGAATTAATGATGATATTACCCGCGTCCCCTGTCGCGTCAGGGCCTAAAGTATTGCTGCCGATGGTAATGGGGGTTTCACCATCCTCACTTTTTAGATATAGGCTACCCACATTGATGGAGATGTTTCCGGCATCACCATTGCCGGTGGTCACTGATGCAATTTCTCCGCCCGACTCAATGCGCAACTCGCCTGCGATATTCAGTTCAATATCCCCTGAATCCCCTTCCGGGGCATTGTCCAAATCGTCTTCAGTACCACTTAAGCTTCTAATGCCGGGTCTTGCAAGCGAGTTGGGATTATTTTCATTTCCAGTGATGGTCAGGCTGTTTGCCGTGATCTGGATGTTTCCTGCATTGCCACTGCCCAACGTCATGGCATTGAGTTGGCCGTTGCCGATTAGCTGCAATTCATTGTCTATTGCAATAACCAAGTCGCCGCCTTGGCCACTGCCTGCCGTTAATGTGGTTACGCCTACATCTGCTGTGGCGGTAACGGTGTCAACCAGCATTGAACCCGCGTGAATTTCAATATTGCCACCCGGGCCATTCTCTTGCGTAACATTACTGATAGTGGCGTTGTTGAGAATTTGTAGTGAATCTGCAATTTGTAGTTTGATATCGCCGGAAGAGCCGAAGTTAATATTATCAGGTGGCGGTGGTGGCATGGTGCCATCTGGAGGTGGAGGTGCATCACCTGGTGGTGGCCTGCGTACCTTTGATTCTGAGGACAGCACGGATTCATCTTGTTCTGTATTGCCGTCACTGGTGAGGGTGAGGGTGTTCGCTGTAATAAGCACATCGCCGGCCCGACCCGAGTTATTGGTTTCGGTTCTTATCAGACTATTTGTTATCACCATGTTCTCAGCAACAACCTCAATACCCGTCTGGCTATCCAAATCTCCCGTGTTCTGTACGGCAATCTTGGTTTTATAGGTGTTCACGTCTGAACCTACAATAACAAGACTGGCGTTGCCATTGCCCTCCAGTTTGATTTCTGATTGCTGGAAATCAATACTTCCATTACCGGTTAACTGCGGTGCATCAAGGTTCTGTGTTGTGTCACTATTACCTGTGGCAATCAAACTTAACTCACCGCCTCGATATTTTATTTCACTGGATGCTGCGCTGATGTTTGCGGCAATAAAAGCCACTTGCTCGCCGGCTTCGATTTTCAGGTTACTGCCATCAAATACAATACTGCTGGCGTGTTCTCCTAAAAAACCGAAGCTTTCAGGAGCCGCAATGGAAAGAGTGCTATTGGTTTCGGTATCGGCAGAAAATACTCCGCCATCAGAAAAATTCAGCTGTTGCGCGGTAGAGACGTAAAATGCGCCGGGCACGTCCACTTTTGCGCCTTCGCCAAACACCACGCCAGCGGGATTAATAAAATAAAAGTCAGCTGTGCCAATTTCCGATTCAATTCGACCTTGAATTTGGCTTGGGGTACCGCCTGTAACGCGACTAATGACATTACTGATGCTGTCGCTGCCGGTGAAGGTGGCAGACTGGTCAATTAACAAGTCGAATTGACTGAAACTGTGGAACAGGTTGTTGCCACTTAATGTGCCTAAAGACTGTTCAATGGTGTAATTGGGGCCTGACAGGTCGGTTGCTTCACCCATAGTACCATCAGTGATCACTTGTGCAGATGTTGTAGCACCAAACAATGCGCTACTTAAAGCGAGGGTGAGTTTCGATTTGCTCAGCATAGTCAGGCCGATTCCGTTTGCATGATACTGTTTATGAGTATATCTAATCACAGGCTAAAATCATTGCCTGAATGTCAAAAGTCATGCTTTATCACAGATGATGAATTTATAACTGCACAAAGTTCATTTTTTGTCATTAATCCCCGTATTTGCACTATTTTTCTTTGAGCAAATAACAGGTTTGTTTCGCATCCCACAAACCTTGTTCTTGCCAGTGCTCAAGTGTGGCTTTGTCCAGAGTGAAATCTTTGAGATTGTCGTGCCATGGGGGCGCCGCACCTTCATGAAAAGCCTTTTGCCAGCCGAGCCAGGCATCAATTTTTTGCGGAGCAAAACGCGGGTCGTTGCGCTCTCCCAAAGCATAAACTCCAATGGGAGCATTGCGGCCTTTTACCACGACATTAGCGATGAAGCGAACCGCAAGCTCAAGCTCTTGGGCAGGCTTTACCAAGTCTTCTGTGATCAAGATTTCGGTATTAAAATAGCGAGTCAGGCTTTCAACTCGGCTAGCCAAATTGAGGGGATCCCCCAAGCAGCCAAATTTCTGGATCCCGTTTTGCGGCCCCAGATTTCCCATCATAACCCGGCCGCTGGTTAACCCGATACCCGCGCCGATAAAACCAGAGATAGTGGTCAGCGTTTCTGCTGGAATTTCAAAGGTTTTGTTTTCCGCCAAGGTATTAAAAAAATGTTGTTGCCTACGGGCCATATCTATCGCGCCGCGCAAGGCCAGGCGCTGCTGTTCAATCAAGGAGGTGCCTTGATGAACAGGCCAGTAAAAACACACCATGTCGCCCACGTAAGACTCTAGCCAACCAGAGTACTGATTTTGTGTCGACAAGGTGGTTTCTTCAAAGTACTGATTTAACAAGTGAAACACATAGGCGGGATCTTTCAGTTCACTGGTCACATTGGAGTACTTGGCGATATCACTCATTAGAATGACGGCATCGATATGCTTGTGCACAAACTTCTTATCGCCTTTGTACTTAAGCAATAGACTGCGTATCTGAGGGGGAATGTATTGCGCCATGAGTTTGGCCTTAGCGGTTCCCAGGGAAATATGTGTCGCTAAAACCAATACAGTGCCAATCCCTGCACTGGCTACACTGGCTGCAACTGGCCATAGCTGTGTGGGTATTGAAACAAAACATAGAAAACAACTGCCAGCTAATACCAATATTGGTGCCATTAACGCAATAACGGTACGCGCATAAGCGCCCAATAGTACGCCGATGAAACTACTGACCAATAGTAACAAGAGGCGTTGTCCCAAAGCGGGTCTCACTGGTGCATCGCCTTGCATTGCTGTCTCTACCGCATCGGCTAAAAACTGAGGTCCAGAGATAAACTGGCGCGGTGAGCCAAAAGCCGAAAGCATTGGGGTTACTTTGATATCGGTGGCTTCTGTAGGCTCAGTTAACTGCAATATCACCACCCGATTTTCAAAGCGCTTTTGCATATCCGCTGTGGCTGTGAAAGGCGCGCAGGAAACCAGTTCACTCAGTGGAGTGAGGGGCTGTTCCGGGCGTTCAGAAAACTGCTGTTTAGGATGAGAAAAGCGAATTCGTTTGCAAGGTTTATCTTCACATTGCTCTGTATGACTAAGGTCCGGTGTCAGCTTTAAGCGCTCGCCTTGCAGTTTCGTCACTTTGGGGATCACCGCCTGCTCAGCCAAATTCATCCAACGAAATGAGGCGTTGAAGGCACCTTCACTGCGTTTGTGTACCGATGCGTCTGCGATGAGCCTGTGCAACTGTTGAGTATTGTTTTCCAGCTGGAAAAAATCCACTGGCAATAGCGTTTCGCCAAAGTAATTTTGTAAAAGGTTGATGGTGATGAAGTCGTCGTTTTCGGCAAACTGAGGGCGCGCAATAAAAAAGCGTTGAAACTGCGCTTCGCTTAAATTGTCAAAGGGCACAAGGTTGGCCGAGGCTTGCCAGCGAAATTGATTAGGCAGCCCATCTTGTTGGTATTTCTCGATACAAGTTGCATAGCTGGTGCGATGATCATATTCATACAGAACGGCATCCATAAATACCGCAGTGGCACCCATTTCGAACACACGTTGTGCCGCAAGCGCATAGAGCGGGAGTGTCTGGCGGCGACTGACAAAGCCCGGAATACCGGGATCCAAGGCTACGAGGCTAACGTGTTGCCACTCATTTCCGGCGTTGTGGACGACTGCTGCATCATGGAAAAAAGCATCAAACCGCGTTTCCAGTTTAGAATCAAACAGCAAGCCAACGCTGAAAGCAACGAAAACGAAAATACCTAATAAAAGCGGCTTCCTGATGGGCAATGGATGTCGAAATCTGTGCAGCAAAGTAAACCCTAAGCGTTTTAGTATTATCCAGTAGGCTAGTTCATCACTGATTGGGCAAAAAACTGCTTACTACAATCTTTGAACTTGGCCTATTATTGTATACAGTGCATTGACTGTCACTGCAAAGGTAAGCTGTAAATTGGGTTAGTAATGGTGAACTTGCTCAAAACACAGACTTATCTGACTTTACAACCTTTAATGGAATCTCGGGTTAATTTTACTAAATAATTATGAAGCCGCTGTCCTACCAATCAAAATTAAAAGCTGTTGATGTCATTCAACGGTTAGACTTTTTCAAGGGCATTTCTAAGTTTGATATCGCCAGTCTCACCAAATCGGAACAGCTTTTCTGGTTTGGTGAGCGCGATGAGACCATCATGCAGGTGGGGGAGCCCGATGATAAAAGTTTTTATTTGGTGCTTACCGGCATATTGGATGTTTACGACAAAAAGAAGAACTTTATCCGAGAGTTAAAAGGCGGGAGTTTCTTGGGTGAAATTGGGTTTATATTGGGCGAAACTCGCACTGCTACCGTCATAGTCCATGAAGACTGTATCCTGATGCGCATAACTCAGGAAGAAATGAATAAGTTTCCTCTGGGCATGAAGGACAAGATAAAAGATAAGATTATAGAAGGCCTGGCTGCCAGAGTGCTTTCCCTTAACAAAACCTGTGCCGTCCTGTACGACAATATCCGCAAAGGGTCATAGGCCTACATTGAATGAATGCAGGCCCCGCACCATTTACTGACTTTTCTTGATAATCGCCAGCAGCTCATCTTTTAATAACAGACGCTCTTTCTTACGCTCGTGCAGATAATCGTCAGACGTATTTTCAGCACCCACTTCAATGCGATGAATCTCATGCTCAACGTCATTGTATTTTTCGTGAAGATTACGGAAGTGATTGTCGTTCATCTTCAAATTGTGGATCTGATCTTTAAACTCCGGTAATTCTGCGGCGAGGCTGTGGTTTTCAATGCTCATAGTGTTTAGCTCCATTGCTGTCGTGTTCTTTTTGATGACTACAATTCTAAAGCGCCGGAAATTCGGATTTTTTGATGTCGATCATAAATCTCTATTTTTACTGATATTTATCTCTATTGTCCGGGGTTACCCGCTAGCCTGACCAGGGGGTTTTTGAATATACTAGTGCTCGACAAATTTACACGATCGAGTTATTGGAAAAGGGCTATGGATTTTATCTGGATATTTTTTGCGTTTGCCTGTGGTTTGGCCTGCCGCCTTGCATCGTTACCCCCTTTAATCGGCTTTCTCAGCGCCGGTTTCATTTTAAATTATATGGGAATGGAGCCCGCTGCCGGGCTGGAAACTCTGGCTAATCTCGGCATCACCTTAATGCTGTTTACCATTGGTTTAAAGCTTAACGTAAAACAGTTATTTAAACCTGAGGTCTGGGGCGGTACCGCAGGGCCCATGGTGCTGTGGGTGAGTTTGTTTTCTATTTTCAGCTTGCTATACGCCACTTTTGGCCTGAGCTATTTTGCTGGACTCGATTTAAAAACCGCCGCTTTATTGGGTTTTGCCCTGAGTTTTTCCAGCACGGTTTGTATCGTCAAAATACTGGAAGAAAGCGGTGAAATGAAAACTCGCCATGGCAAATTGGCCATTGGCATCTTAGTTATGCAAGACATTCTGGCTGTGGTATTTTTGGTTTTGGCTACAGGCAAAATTCCCTCTATCTACGCCTTGGCCCTGCTGGCATTGCCCTTGATTAAGCCTCTGTTGGATAGACTAATCCATGCAGCGGGGCACGGTGAGTTGTTACCTTTAACCGGCTTTTTCCTCGCGCTTGGTGGTTATGAGCTGTTTACCCTGGTTGGGGTTAAAGGCGATTTGGGCGCGTTGATTTTTGGTTTGTTACTCAGTAGTCATGTGAAAGCCTCTGAGCTGTCCAAAGCGCTAATGGGTTTTAAAGATTTATTCCTGATTGGCTTTTTCCTGTCCATTGGCTTTACTGCCTTACCCACCCTTGAAATGCTGGCGATGGCAGCGTTCATTTGCATCTTGATCCCTTGCAAGTTCCTGTTTTTCTTCTTCTTGATGACACGATTAAATTTGCGCGGCCGTACTTCTTTTCTGAGTAGCTTGTCCCTCAGCAATTACAGTGAGTTTGGCTTGATCGTCGCCGCATTGGCGGTGGCAAACGGTTGGTTGGGAGATCATTGGCTGGTTATTTTAGCCATCGCGGTTTCCATCAGCTTTGTGATCAGCAGTATCGTTTATCGCCACGCCCACCGTATCTATACCAGCAAAAAATCCTGGATTAATAAATTGGAAACCGATACTCGCCTGGCAGAAGATCACTATGCTCAACCGGGAGACGCCAAAGTTTTAGTGGTGGGTATGGGACGAGTGGGCAAGGGCAGTTACCAGGCATTGCGTCATACCATGGGGGATGACGTTTGGGGAATTGATGCTGAAAGTGAACGTATTGAAACACTCCAGAGAAAGGGCTACCAGGTGATTTGCGCTGATGCCGAAGATATCGACTTTTGGGAGTCTATTGAACTGTCACATATTCGCTTGGTGATGCTGGCTTTACCTGCCACGGACGACATAATTAACGTTTACGAGCAATTGGAAGCTGCGGGTTTTGACGGCGAAATAGCCGCTATAGCCCGGTATAGTGATGATCGCAAAAAGTTGGAACGCTCTGGCATAGACCATGTTTTCAACTTTTATGCTGAGGCTGGCGCGGGTTTCGCTGAGGAAAGTAAGCGCTTAATCTCAGGTGCAGTGTAATTATTTTTACCCTGCAAGCATAGACACTAGCTTGCGGGGTGCGTTACTTCACCTTGATAAAACGGTTTGCACTGCGAAGCTGAGTTTTTTAGGGTTTTAAGCAAACCGGAAATAGGGGCTATAGCTGAGTCTAACAAAGATTGCGCTATGGCACTGGAGGGATTGGACATAGCGCCGTTCAGCGTTTGTTTGATATCTGCGCAACCCGCTTTGTCTAGCAGTGCAAAGGTAAAGTCCTTGAAGGTCTTTTGACCGGGATTTACCTGACCATCAAACGCCAGGCGATATTCATCGGTGGCCAACGCCGTGTTTTTAAACAGGATTGCGCCCTTATCCATAGCACCATTCACTTGTAATTGAGGGATCAGTGTTTCACCACCAGAGGTAGCCGCTCCCGCACCCAAATCAAACATATTTGCAGCTAAAATCCCGATAGGGCCTGTCACCAGGAAACTGCCAACGTCCTTCCAGTCACTTTCTTTACTGTCTTTAAAGCCTTTCACAATTTTATTGATGTCGATCCCGGTAAGCTTTCCGTTATTCAGGCCAATGGCGAAATCACCGGAAAGGCTTTGCAACAGGCTATGTGGATCTTCAAGTAGGCCGCGAGTATCCAATAATCCTGAAAGTTTTATATTGCCTGAAGGGAGCACTGGCGAATCCTTCAGCAAACCTTGAAACTCATCCATATTGATTTGACTGTCATTAATTTGCAGTTTGATGACTTTCTCGCCTTGCTCACTGCTAATAATCGACTCCAGATCCAGCAGGCTTTTTGCAGTGTCCAGGCTCATCTTCAACTCACTGGAAAGGTTGGCAATAAGACTTTGTGGATTGGTCAGTTCGCCTTGTGCATTGATGTTACCCGCCAAGCTTAATAAGCCCTGTAACGGTATGGGAAGCTCTGGTGCCAGTGGTGCGAAATCCTCCAGGTTTAGCTTGCTGTCTGCTATCGCCAGTTGAATATCGGCTTGTTCTTTCGGATTTTTAATGGTCCCCGAAAGTGCGAGCTGCGAGGTTTGGGAGTTCAGTTCAAAGCGCTGGATATTGATGGTTTTTTCGGTAGCCATGATATCTGTACCGATCTGGCCAAAGTTTGCCCCTTGCGCGCTTATGTTCGCAACGCTGAGATTCGCGTTAATCGGAGCCTTATCCTGCAAGAGGACTATTTCAGCATTCTCCGCGATGTTCAGGTTTTTAAGAGTTAGCGTAAGGTTCTCAATCAGAAACTGTTGCAAGGCTGAGGTGTCTCGGAAGCTGGCATTTTCAATACTGATTTTCTTGACGATGATGCGATTGACCGGCAACGGTTCTGGCTTACCTTGTGGTTCGGGAGTGGAATTTTCTGCTTGTGTCGCTAACCAGCTGTCGAGCGCCTGCATATCGATGTCAATACGTGGTGCCAGAAGGCGAATTTCGTTGACCACTATGTTTTTGCTGAAGGCATCCAGCACATTGACATCCGCGATTAGCGTCCCTATGTCACCATTGGCGATTGGACCAGCAAGTTTTATGTCATTGAGTTTTATTTTCCCTGGTGTTAGCAAACTGTGTTCGATAACAGTAAAGCTGATACTGTGGCTTTCGACATCTTCGAGATAAGGGGTTGCCTGTCCCTTAAACCAGTTGGCATCCCAAGCAAAAATGATCACCAGAATGAGCAGAAAAGGCGCTGAGATTAAGCCAATTAGCGTTTTTTTGCGGGCATTCATGGTGGGGCAACTCCGGTTTTAATGATCAACCATAAGAGTGTATATCAAATTGCCAAGGCGCGCTGTTGTGCTTCGCTATCAAACAGTTGTAAGGGCAGATCAAAGCCATGTTTTTGTAAGAAATTACAGCTTTCTTTAACTGAAAAACACTTGTGAACCTTTATCTGCTTGGTACTGCCAAAGCTAAGTAAAAAGTCTCCTTGGTCAGCGCGATCCACAAGCCAGACTTCCTGAGATTGATTGCGGCGGTCGGTATCGAGACTGTTGGCAAACTGGCCTGCGATATTATTGGCGTGGATATGGCAGTCACGCATATCCACGAGCAATGACCATGTATTCCGGTTTACTTGTTTGATTGTGTCACTGAGCTGTGACATGTAACACAAGTCGATGGCGGGGTGCCAATCACCTCTTAATGTCACACAAATCACTTTGTTGTGGATGGTAATATCGAACCAGGCGGGGATCATACTGCTAATTAACTGTTGCTGGGCTTAGCAGATTAACGCCATTGTGTGACGTTAAGATTAAGCCGCTATTACCTGTCGGTTAAACTGACGGATGGCGTTTTGTCAGAAATCGATGCCGTATTGACTTAGCCATGTGCGGGCGGCAGATACACTTGTACAGCGTTTTAACGGGATTTTAGCCTTTTCAATAAAGTGAATCAGGTGGGCTCCTTGCGACAGATCATCCACTAACCAGCACTCGGCCATTTGGTTGCGTCTGTCCATGTGAAAAATGGTTTTCTGTTTGAAATTGACCATATCCTCACTTATCACCCAACCCCGCATGTCTACAAGCAGTGCCCATGGAGTCCCCCGAACTTTTCGCATTGCTGCGGACAACTGATTCAGGTAATCCAGATCAGACTTAACATCCCAGCTACCTTCAAGGTTTACCTTGATTAGATTTTCGCAAACTAGTACCTGAAAACTGGGGAGCATGACAAGACAAAAGGGTGAAAAAGTGGAGGCAATATTACCACTTTTTACATTTCATGGCAGATTTTATTGCTATTTAGTCGCCGCTTTAAATATAGCTATGAAAAATAAAAGGTAAATCAACTGAGTGATATAGTTACCGCTCCATCAATATTCTGGTGGAGCGGCTAGATTAAGGTTCTTTACAAGAACAGTGGGAGGATGTGCTCTGCCACCATTTGCTGAGTTTTGTCATCTCTATGATGGGCAGTCACCACTACCACCAGATCCCGCTCTTTTACCAGCATGATATACATACCGCCACCACCTTGCGCGGAGGCACTGGTAAACTTCTTTTTACCAACACTTAAGTCCGTTCCCCAAAAGTAGTAGCCATAGCCCTGATTGGATACATCCTTACCACCGCCATAGATATCATCATCGCCGTTATAAACAATGCGGCTGGTGGCCTTGTTGAGATATTCCTCGGAGATCAGCTGCTCACCCTGCCATTTGCCATTATTCATGGCCAGCATGCCAAACTTCAGCATATCACGTGAGGTAAAGCTGGTTTTCCAGCCAGATTCAGGTAATCCGCTGGGGGCGGTTTTCCAGTCGTAATTACGGATCCCTAGCTTATCGAGTAATTCTTTTTTGATGAAGTCTTTAGCTGAGCCGGGAACGACTGCATCCAGTACCTGCATAATAAACTGCGGGCCCGTACCATAGTTGAATACCTGCGTCTGTTGCGAAATGGGTTTGCTGGTTTCCAGGATAACCTGGATCTCGTTTTGCCCTTTTAGCTGCTGTGGATTTTCGTTAATCGCTTTCCATTGTTCTTCGCTAATATCGATACCTGTGGTCATGGTAAGCGCGTGATGCAAGGTGATTTTTTCGGCCCCGGCTACTAACTTTTGTGGATTGAGATGGGTTAAAACGCTGATCACTGGTTTGTGCAAATCCGCCATAGTGAGATAACCCATTTGAATCGCCCTGCCTACAGCCAGAGAGGTATAGCTTTTAGTGGCGGAGGATTGTGGATGAGACAAGTCTATTCGGCCACGCCTGTAGTAGGATTCAAAAAGCAAAGTTCCGTTTCGGGCAATCAGTAAACTATCAAGCGTGCCGTGTTGACCAGCTGCGATTTCTCTCACTAGCTCGGTTAAGGCAGGTTTGCTTATCTGGTTATTGGAGTTAGCAACGGTAATTCCATCGTCTTGCTGTGTTGGTTTGAGGGTCATGTAGGGAGTTTTAAGTTCCGGAATATCCCAGAAATCCAGATCCAGTTCTGGAACACTCCAGTGCTGTATTAAGGTTTCTTGTTTTGTTGCCTTTGGAGCGTGTTGCAGAAATGCACTGTTATCCGCTGCGCTATAACTACTAAAACTACTAATAAGTACAAGCCCAATGAGGCTTTTAAACGGGAATTTGATGTTCATGGTTTTCCTTTATTTGCGCTTTTAAAGTCACACTTAACGTTTGTCTGTTGGTTGACCAAGCTATCCGAATACAGCTGAAAAACATGAAAATCTGCTGATTTGTCGCTGATTTTAAACTGATTGTCGACTCGCTATTTTGCTCCTGGGTGGATGGTGATACCTTTAGCAAAAAATGGATGGCGCAGCGTTCCTTGATTAAAGTGACCGGGACTTTAAAGGGAGGCTGCAAAGAGGATTTATGGCGGAACAATTTTGGCTGGGTGGTTTTTTCATTGATTTGTCTCGCAATCAGATCACTCACAACAATAAAACCATTACATTGCCACCAAAAGCACTGGCGGTACTTACTTATCTTGCTGAACACCAGGGCAAAGTTGTCAGTCAGGATGATTTGCTGGATAACATCTGGCAAGGCACTATAGTCGCGCCAAACACTTTGCAGCGTTGTATCGCACAATTGCGCAAAGCCTTGGGGGATGACAGTAAGCAACAGGCCATTATCAAAACCCACGCCAAAAAAGGCTATAGTCTGGAGTGCCATGTGCGTTGGCAAGCAACGGATGGTAGCGCTTCTCAAAGCAATAGCGCCACCATACAGTTGAGTGAACAGCCGAGATTATCTGAAAGCGATAAAGTTAAGAGCGATATTGAGCTTGGCAATGGGCCAGATATAACTAAATCCCCAAAACAGCCGGAACTGAAGTTTGCCTTCGGCGCTGTCGTGCTGCTATTGGTTATTGCGGCTATCAATTTTTGGCCTGCAAGCAATACGCAATTCAGCTTCGAAGTTGAAAATATACGACCGCTCACTACCACTGATAACCGAGAGCTGGCCAGTACTTACTCACCTGATGGCAAATACATCGTATTTAAACGCTATCCAGAGATTCTCTGTGTAAACTCACTCTGGGCAAAAAATACCGAAACACAACAAGAATTCCAGCTCACCGACAACGTCAGCTTTTTTGGCACTCCCGCCTTCTCTACAGATGGCAAAACCCTGGCCTTTGTTAAAGAGGAAGATTGCAGGAAACCTATTACTCAAAAGAGTTGTTTTAAGCTGCAAAGTATTGATTTTGCATCGGCACTCAATGCACCGCAATCACCTGAAACGTTGCTTGAATGCAACAATACTGAAATTCGCAGTGCCACCTGGTTGAATAACGATGAAATTGCTTTAATGCAAAAAGAGAATGAGAGCTGGCGGCTGATAAGCTATTCCATTAGCAATAATAAAAGCACAACCCTGTATGCCCCTGATTCTGGCAACGTCATTGCTTTTGATTATTCTTCTGAAAAAGAACTAATTGCCTTAACCAGTAAGTTACAAGACGGCAAGTTTTACATTGAGACCCTGCGCTCAGATGGTCAGCGACTCTCTCGTCATGCCATTCAATATCCGCAGGAAATTGCAGGCTTTCGTCCCCTGTACCCACGTCTTGCACCATCGGGCGAACTGATGGTATTCAGCACCGGTAGACAGTTGTTTACACTGACTTTTAAAGGTGAGATTAATCGCGTGAGCGTGCCTTTAGATCAGGCCATTGGGACGCCAGTATTTCATCCGGATGGTAAACACCTGTTAGCCATCAAAGGCTATTACGACAGTGATATCGTCTCTATGTCTGGAGCGCAGTTTGCCGTTGACGCGGCCACAAACAACGAGTCAAATCCTGAATATACTGCGCTTTATCGCTCTACCCATGGAGAAGATCTTGCTGTATTCCAACCGGGTGGTGATGGCATTGCCTTTATTTCGAATCGCTCCGGTACTTCACAAATCTGGCTGGCAAGTGGTAATAACTTGCGACAACTCAGTGACTTTCCGCTAGATACCTATATTAGCGGTTATGCATGGAGTGCAGATGGCCAAAATATTCTGATAAGCGCATCATATGAAGTCACTCAAATCTCGCTGGATGGAAAATTCTCGACCTTTAGATTCGCGTCTCCTGTCTCCACTATATTTGATTGGGATAAACTAGCTCAAACCGCATTGGCTATAGCGTGGGTAAATGGCGTAAAGCGTTTTGTGGAACTCAATCTGGCAAATGCTAGTATGCAGGTACTCAACAACAAACAGGTGACCTGGGCACAGAAAAGTGAATCTGGCGCACTGATCTATAAAGATCACCTGGAGCGTTACTGGCGGCCAGGGCCGGCAGAGGATAAGCTCATTACCGCACTGATAGAGCAAGGTAGCGATCGACATGCGGTTATTTTTGAAGATGTATTGTATGGTATCAATCGCGACTTTCAGTTGTGGTCTTATGATCTAGACGATGCCAGCTTTAACATCCTGGCTGACTTGCCAGATACAGTGGATGCCATCACTGATATTAACCACGAACGAATCTTACTCACCATGCGTATCGACGCCCGTAAAGATGTGGTGGAACTAACGTTGAAATAGGGCCATCAAAAGGCCCGAGGTAGTTGAATGAGTTGCAAAGTTATATTTGAATCGTTGACTGAAATAACGAGTACAATAGTTTTCCTATGGTTCAGTCCTGGATAAATTGAACGAATGCAAAAACACCTTAATAGTTCGGTTAAGCCACTTTTGCTGGCTCTGATTATCTGTTTTAGTCCAGTAGCGTTAGCCACTAATGGCAAAATTCAGTGGGAACTCTATCTGATTGCGATTTCTGTTATTTCGGTAGCCGGTGCCTGGTGGTTTACCAGTAGAAAAAACTATGAAAGTTCGTCAATCAAGTTCCTTGCCGCCAGTGTTTACTTCTGGATTTTTACCTTTTTTCAAACCATTATCTGGGCTTTAATCTATGAGCTAACGGGTTAAATCAATGTTTTTAGCCGACCCTACAACCATCAAAAAACGCTAATCCTCAATGCACACCCGATATCAATCCGATATTTTTTTCAAAGGTTTCATACAGAAATTGCATGAGGGCTTTGATGCGAGGAAGGTCCCTTAGATCTGGATGTGTTAGCACCCACATTTCAGATTGAGGTGTCACTTCAGCGCCTTCCAGCCTCACCAGGTGTTTTGATTGCTCCGCCATAAAACACGCCGCCCTGCCAATCCCCAAACCTTGCTCTAAGGATTTGAAAACACCGACAATATCATCAATTTGCAAAAACACGGGTGCATTGGGGTAAGGAGACGACCTTAGCCATTCAGGGCGCGGTCCTTGACCCGTGCGCGTGATCCAGCGCAGCTCAGATTCAGGGGTATTACTGAGATAATCTGGATTGCCATAAAAGGACAAGCCATAAGGTGCAAAACGCCGCCCCACCAGATGAGGAGGTGGCGTATTGGTACTGCGAATAATCACATCGGCCTCGGCATTATCCAAATCTACAAAGGCGGTAGAGCAATGCAAGGTCAGTTGGATATCCGGATGATTTTTTTGAAACTCACTCAGTGGATTCATCAAAAAATATTGGAATAAAGGCTCGCCCAGAGACAAGGTGATGGGGCCTGACAGCGCGTTGGATTGAATGGCGTTGGTCCTTTGCATGCTGAGTTCAAGCTGTTCCATTTTGGTAGCAACCTGAATGAAGGAACATCCCAGTGCGGTGGCGTTATAACCGTCAACCAGTCGTTCAAAGAGGGGGGCTTGTTGTTTTCTTTCCAGTTGATCTAGTCGTCTGGCAACCGTGGTATGTGTAGTGTTTAACAGCTTCGCCGCACCGCGCAAGGAGCCTGCTCGATGTATCGCCAAAACTACTTGATAACCATTCCAATCTTGCATGGCACGATAATACACCAGGGCAAGTCAAAAACAATCCTCTCGCGTTGAGTGTTGGATAACGTAAGTTAAAACAACAATTTAGTACGGAGAGTTAAAAATGAATAATCGAATCTGGTTGGTGATGTTGCTGACACTTTGCGTTGTTTCCTCTGTGGTGAAGGCGGGTGAATCAGGCATCAGCTTTTCACCGGGCGCGGCGATGCAGGTGATAGTTGCCATCGGCAAAGAGAATGCACAAGACGTCAGAACAGAATACTATAACACGGCGATACCTTTGGCTCGTTCGTATGGCTTTTCAACGGTAGCGAGGCTTAAAGTGGATAAAAGTCTGGTGGGTAACATAACCGCCCCCGTGATTGTGATTGGAAAATGGGATGACGCTGAACGTTGGCAGGCGTTTCAAAATGACCCTCGTTGGCCAGCACTCAAGGCAATGCGCGCTAAAGGGTGGCAGCAACTGGATTTATACACCAAAGCCCTGGATTCGGCAGTGACGTTAAGCTTTAACCCCGATAAATTCTATACCCTGGCGTTTGCGTCATTTAATCCGGAACATCCCAATGATTACGCCAGCTACTTACACAATATTCAGCAGCCGCTGAGTGAAGCCGGTGGTAAGTTCATTCATAAAATGATTCAACCAAGTTTTGACACTCATAGCGAGTTTGCTCCACAAGTGAATCAAATAACCCTTGTGGAGTGGGATAGTGCAGAGGGACTGCAACAGCTGCTCACTTCCCCTGATTATCTAAAGCACAAGCACTTTTTAGAAACCGGGGTAACAGATTTTGCTTTTTTACGTGTTTCAGCGATGTAGGTTCGAGTTTACTCGGACAACAATGGTTGAATCTCACTTCATCGTAGAACT
The DNA here is from genome assembly GCF_056160305.1 of Planctobacterium sp. AWM4_229. Lineage (NCBI taxonomy): Bacteria > Pseudomonadati > Pseudomonadota > Gammaproteobacteria > Alteromonadales > Alteromonadaceae > Planctobacterium > Planctobacterium sp. AWM4_229. The sequence goes on from NZ_JBSWWX010000004.1 coordinate 252,473, forward strand.
GGTCTATTTTTGCTCCCTGCAAATTAGACATTCACGACATCCATGTAGCTTGCCGATTAATGCTCCATGTAAAATCGGCTTAAATGGCTGTCCAGAATTAGTTGACCACTGCACATAGGGTTATCAAGTTACAGTGTTTTACCAATAAGATAAGACACTTAGAGTAAGTGTGCTAACGAAGGCTAATATTGTTGTTCGCATGAAAGTGAATAGACCGCCCCATTTCCCCTCATGAAGCGCCATTGAAAAACGTCAAGCAAGTTGCCGGTGATTTTCAGGGATGAAAATCAAGTCACGCCTAAGCATGGACGCGCATCGTGACGACGGAAACTTGCAGTTTTTCAATGGATTAAGCGTAAGGCGGGGAGCCTTTTTCTTTCGCATACGGTTTCTTTTTGGCAAAAAGAAATGGTATGTGGACCAAAGGGATTTGGTTCAGAAGAGCCATGGATGGCGTCTGTCAGGCTACATTAAAGTCAAAGAAGATATGCGGATTAGCAATAGATTGTAATAAACAAAAAACCCGGCAAGTGCCGGGTTTTTCGTAGATAGCTTAAGTAGCCAGGGCTGATTACATCATGCCGCCCATGCCACCCATGCCGCCCATGCCGCCCATATCTGGAGCTGCAGGTGCTTCATCTTTAGGTGCATCAGTAACCATGCACTCAGTAGTGATCATTAAGCTTGCGATAGACGCTGCGAATTGCAGAGCTGAACGCGTTACTTTAGTTGGGTCAAGGATACCCATCTCGATCATGTCACCGTAAGTGTCGTTACCCGCGTTGTAACCGTAGTTACCTTCGTTGTTCTTAATCTCGTTAGTAACAACAGACGCTTCTGCACCGGCGTTAGTAGAGATTTGACGCAAAGGAGCTTCCATCGCACGTAGTGCCAGGTTAACACCGTGAGTTTGGTCTTCGTTGTCACCAGTCAGGCCAGCCAATTTAGCTGCAACACGAACCAGAGCAACACCACCACCAGGTACTACACCTTCTTCAACCGCTGCGCGAGTTGCGTGCAATGCATCTTCTACGCGCGCTTTTTTCTCTTTCATTTCAACTTCAGTAGCTGCGCCAACTTTGATAACTGCTACACCGCCAGACAATTTAGCCAGACGCTCTTGCAGCTTCTCTTTGTCGTAGTCAGAAGTTGATTCTTCGATTTGACCACGGATTTGCGCGCAACGACCTTTAATCGCTTCTTCGTCGCCAGCACCGTCAACAACAGTTGTGTTGTCTTTGTTGATAACGATACGCTTAGCTGTACCTAAATCTTCCAGAGTCGCTTTTTCTAGCTCAAGACCGATTTCTTCAGAAATCACAGTACCGCCAGTCAGTGTAGCGATGTCTTGCAACATAGCCTTACGACGGTCACCGAAACCAGGTGCTTTAACCGCAGCAACTTTAACGATACCGCGCATGTTGTTAACAACCATAGTTGCCAACGCTTCGCCTTCTAAGTCTTCGGCGATAACCAGTAAAGGCTTAGACGCTTTAGCAACAGCTTCTAATACTGGCAACAATTCACGGATGCTAGATACTTTCTTGTCAACCAACAGGATGAAAGGGTTGTCTAGTTCAACAGTGCCATTGTCCTGGTTGTTGATGAAGTAAGGAGACAGGTAACCGCGGTCAAACTGCATACCTTCAACAACGTCTAATTCGTTTTGCAGAGCCTGACCTTCTTCAACAGTGATAACACCTTCTTGACCAACGCGGTCCATTGCTTCTGCAATGATGTTACCTACTTCTTCGTCAGAGTTTGCAGAGATAGTACCTACCTGAGCAATAGACTTGCTGTCTTTACATTCAGTAGACAGGGCTTTTAATTCTTCAACTGCAGCAGCAACGGCTTTGTCGATACCGCGCTTAAGATCCATTGGGTTCATACCCGCAGCAACAGACTTCAGACCTTCAGTTACGATAGATTGTGCTAACACAGTTGCAGTAGTTGTACCGTCACCGGCTTCGTCGTTCGCTTTAGACGCAACTTCTTTAACCATCTGTGCGCCCATGTTTTCGAACTTGTCTTCCAGTTCGATTTCTTTAGCTACAGATACACCGTCTTTAGTGATGGTAGGAGCGCCGAAAGACTTGTCTAAAACAACGTTACGGCCTTTAGGACCTAGTGTTACTTTTACTGCGTTTGCTAAAACGTTAACACCCGCCAACATTTTTGCGCGAGCGTCATCTGAGAAGCGTACTTCTTTAGCTGCCATGTTTAATTCCTCTAAATTTGCTTAGTTGATGGGGTGGATTATTCGACAATTGCCAGGATGTCGCCTTCGCTCATGATAAGCACTTCTTCGCCATCCAGCTTTTCAGTTTTAACGCCATATCCATCATTGAAGACAACGATGTCGCCAATTTTTACGTCAAGGGCACGTACATCACCGTTGTCAAGAATACGGCCGTTACCCACAGCGATAACTTCGCCACGTGTTGATTTTTCAGCAGCAGAGCCAGTTAGAACGATGCCGCCAGCAGATTTAGTTTCCTGCTCGTGACGCTTTACGATAACGCGATCGTGTAAAGGACGAATTGCCATCTCAAGATCTCCTGATCAGTCTTGTTTAATAAAATAAAAACCCTTCGCAGGGCGGTTATTTCTGCCATCGTGCTTGCGCAAGACAGCTTGTTGTTTATGTCTGCAAGCCTAGATGGGGGTCTCAATATCGATCTCAAGGACTTTTTTTAAAAAAAAGTAAATTTTTCCGATTTTGTCCCAAAATGCAGTGTGAATGTCCGGTAAATCAGTTTACGTGCACTGATAATGAGAGCAGTTAATTGTTAAGGAGCAAGATTATGAAGCGCAAAAAACTGGCGATTCTCATTTTTGATCAGGTGGAAGTGTTGGATTTTGCCGGACCCTTTGAGGTGTTTTCGGTAGCTGATGAGCTACACCAATTCTCGCTATTTGATGTATGCACCGTCACCTGTTCCGGTAAACAAATAACGGCGGTGAACGGCTTAAAAGTAGTGGCCGATTACGACTTTGATGATTGCCCGGCAGATATCGACATTTTGGTACTACCCGGCGGCGATGGCACTAAACGACATCATGGTGATCCGACTTATCAAAACTGGATTGTGGAAAAATATAAAAAGGCTGAACAGGTATTATCGGTTTGCTCTGGCAGCCGCTTTTTGGCCAGTGCTGGGTTATTGAATTCTAAGCGCTATTGTACTCATCAAGAGGTCTACCCGGCTCTCGCAGAGCTTGCTCCTCAAGGATTACCACAGCAGCACTTGCGCTACGTTACTGAAGGTAAGCTGACTTCAGCGGGGGGCATATCAGCGGGTATTGATGCGGCATTTGATGTGTTGCAACGAATAACCGGGACCGAAGTAGCCAATAAAACTGCGCAATACATGGAGTATTATCGCAACCCTGCTGAAATGCATAAGCGTTATTGATCGTAACTTGTATCGGCAATGGAGATTAGTAATTGCCTTTTGTCTCGGCAGCATTTTGGGCATTTTCTAACATTTCTTCCGCACTGATTTTATGATCGAGATACAGCGGCAGATCCCTTCCCAAGGATATCCATATCTGGTGCATCGCGGCACTGTTTGGGGAGCGGTGAGAGCGTTGGAGTTGAGTGTAGATAGCACTCAGCGATGGGTCGTTAAGGTTTTCAATAATTCGCTTGGTACCTTTGTGGACGGGCATCAGGTAGCCGTTTAAGGCAAACCTGGTCTGTACCTCCATACTGGTTAAGTAGTCTATCAAGCGCTTTAAGAGCAATTGCTCGTCGTTGTCTAACAGTTGATGGGGCAAGAATAAACCCACTGTTGTGTAATAACCTGCAATAGGCTGACCGTTGATGCTGGGCAGTGGTGCAACCCCAAAGTTGTCAGCCAATTGTTTGGCATTTGTTGTTGCAGCATTGTCTACATCAATGCTGTAGGCCGTTTTACCCTCATGAAATAAGGACTTTCCACATTCCCAGCCGCAGTTAGCAGCAAAAGTATGATTAGCTTGTTGTTGCTGATAGAAATTTAATGCATTGAGGTTAGCGTCAGAATTGATATCAGGGACGCCATTGTGGTTAAAAAAGCCGCCATTAAAGGCTTTTAAGAAGCTCAACAGATAAAACGGTGAATGAAGCGGGAATCCGATAGGGGAAACGCCCAAAGCTTTTAGCTGTGCAGTCTGCTGCGTCAATTCTTCCCAACTAGTGGCGGGTTTTGCAATGTGTTTTTTATTAAAATATAACAGCAAGTGGTTGCCACTAAAAATTGGGATCCCGTAGAGCATTGAGTCTACCCTTACCGAATCCAAATATGAGCGTGCAACAGATTCCGGTACCCAGTGGTGCGGGACAGGGGATAGAAACGACTGTATTTTACCAACCTTGTCAGCTGGCATTAGAATTGCCGTTGGATAAAGCGGAGATGTTTTTGCCTGGATTTCGTTTTCATGCACATCGGTATAGATTATTTCTAAAAGTGCATCGGGATTTTTATCGTTAAACATCTCTTCTAATGTGAACATTAGCGACTCGTGTCCCTTGAGAGAATGCAACAATTTTAGTTGTTGAGCGCTTTGCGTTGCGGGCGCAATAAGCAGCAGACCGAACAAGATTAGTACGAGAGTTCTGGCCATGCGTACACCTCGCTACTGTCTACAAATGGATTTTCAAGTTTAAACAGGGTTCTGTCAGGTAGATTAGCTTTGTTGATTGCGCCGGCTTCGATCGCATTAAACAAAAGATCGAATGAGCCGTCCTCAATACTGAGTAGTAACCCTTGCTCAATGGCGTTAGCTAAATCATGGTTGTTTGGATGGACGAAGAAAAATACGTAGGTGGGATAGTGGAAGGCGAAATATTTTTCTACTGCGACATTGTTAGCTTTGTGCTTTCTCGCTTCTCGCCAAATTTCCAGTATGGAGCGCGGAAAGTAATCTGCACGTTCTTTCACCAACAAATCGAACATGGCTTCATAGCGTTCAACCCCCATAATGTTGAGCTGATTGTGCTCAAATATTCGCGTGTCAGGCCAGTCATGACCTTGTATCGCTATTCTTTCCTGCTGCAAAGTGGTAAAACTCAATCCGGGTGGGAAGTCTGATTGTCGCGTGTTCTTGATAAGTAGCAGCCGATAGCCAAACAGGCCCTTATAGATTGGAATTTTGATGGCTTTTAAATACTGCTCTCTTTCATTACTGGTCATACTCCAGGCGACGTCAATCTCGACGTCTTTACTAAGCAGCATCAACGCTCGTCCTTGTTGAATATCTAGGCCCGATTCGGCTAATTGATACTGATGTTCCGCTGCGCTTTTAGACAGCGCTAACTTTAATAGCGCAACGGGGTAACCGTCGCTGAAGGCTTGAAATGGATAAGTGATCAGTTGTGTCCCGGCATGGGCATTTCCGAAAATGCACAGAGATACAAATAATCTGAGTAGATGGCTGGTCATCAGTACTGGCTGGTTTTTACCAAAGCGCAATTATAAATTCGCAACAGTATAATATTTATCCAGGCACAATGCCCTGCTACTTTGGTGGTAGGCGCCGAGCACTAGTCGTCTTTGCGTTGATACTCGCCTTCGATGACACTGGGATCGTGAGGCTTATGGCTATTTTCAAATGGTTGTTGCGATTGTTGTTGCTGTGATTGGAAGGGCGACTGTTGAAAACCTGCTCCTGTTGAGTGATGCGCGGACGAGTGATGCATCACCACGCGATGACCAAAATTCTGCATCAGGTAGCGGGCAATCAAAGGACGCGTCAGCGGCATGGAAAATAAAAAGCCGATACCATCGGTAACAAAACCCGGTGTCACCAGTAATACACCGGCAATTAACAGCAACAAGCCCTCTGCCATTTCTTGGCCGGGCATTTCTCCACTGCGCATTTTGAGTTGCGCGTTAGCCAGGGTTTGCACGCCTTCTTTGCGCACCAGGTGTGCGCCTACAAAGGCCGTTATGATCACGATAGCGACGGTATTCCAGCCGCCAATAATCTCACCTACATTGATCAAAAGGGCTATTTCAATAATGGGTAAAATCGCGAATAATAAGAAAAGTTTTGCAAACACGTTCGTCTCTTTTAGCCTGTGCTGTATCTTTATCTACATTGAGGCTTTGTAACAAAACTCAATGCGTTGAGTGTAACCAGGTTTTTCCGCCGGTTTTTTCCTGAACAATGAAATAGTTATTCAGGCAAGCGGGTCTTTAAACACGCTCCAGGAGCTATTATGTCAGATTTATGTGTAATTTTATGTACTTGTCCGGATAAATCACACGCCCGCGATATTGCTTGTAAAGTTGTCGAAGCTAACTTAGCGGCTTGTGTGAACATTATCCCCGGTGTGTTGTCGGTATATCGTTGGCAAGGCAAGGTACATCAAAGTTCAGAGTGTCAGATGGTGTTTAAAACCCATAAAAAGGCGTTACAGGCACTGCAAAAGTTGGTTTTTGAAGTGCACCCCTACGACGTTCCGGAGTGGGTGATTTTAGAAGCCGACGGTGCAGGTTCAGAATACGAAGAGTGGATTAAAAGTACGGTTCAATGAGTAGTAAAAATCAGTTTTTATTTGTTTTATCTTTTGTTTTCTTGTTTCTACTGGCGGGTAGTTTAGCCCCCTCTCAAGCCAGACAGTTTGAAAGCAGCGTTGATGATCTGTTTTCCGATACTCCGGAATTTTTACCTGTTGACGATGCCTTTATTTTTGATTTCGCCCAGACAGAGAACAAGTTAAAACTTACGTGGCAAATTGCGGATGGTTATTACTTGTATAAAAAGCAATATAAGTACGTCGAAAAAGACATCAGTGTTTCAGAGCCAGAATTTCACTCTGCCCATGAGCAAATAGAAGATGAGTATTTTGGCATTTCTGATGTCTATTTTAACGAGCTGGAAATTTCTCATCTTATTCAATACGCCAAACAAGATGGCGTACTCAAAGTTCGTTATCAAGGCTGTGCGGAAGCCGGCTTATGCTACCCACCGACCACTAAGCTGGTGTACCTGAATAAGGTGACGTACAGTGGTTTTCCGCCTGACAGCGACAATACAGCGGTAGAAGCCACACAGTCTGATGAAACGGTATCGGAGCAATTTGAATTACAGAACATGCTGGCAGGCGAAAAACCGCTGGTAATTACTTTACTCATCTTCGTACTTCTTGGAGCTGCACTGGCCTTTACGCCGTGTGTGTTTCCCATGTATCCCATTATCTCCAGCATCGTAGTGGGGCAAGGCAAACAAGCAAAAACTTCTCGCGTGCTGGTTTTATCCTTCTTTTATGTGCAGGGCATGGCCATTACTTACTCGCTAATTGGATTAGCAGTCGCTAGTGCCGGGGTACAATTCCAAGCTGCGCTGCAAGCTGATTGGATCCTCATTACCTTTACTCTTATTTTCACGCTATTAGCGCTGGTGATGTTCGGTGCCTGGGAACTACAACTGCCTTCGAGCTGGCAGGTCAAACTCAATAACATGAGCGCGCAACAAAAAGGTGGTAGTTTTGTTGGGGTATTTATCATGGGGGCTATTTCTGGCCTGGTGGCATCCCCCTGTACCACTGCGCCGCTGACTGGTATCTTGTTGTTCATTGCGCAAAGTGGTGACTTAGTGCTTGGTTTTACTGCGCTGTATGCTTTGAGTATTGGTATGGGCATACCGCTGATTATCTTTGCTGTTACCGGTGGCAAGTTGCTACCCAAAGCCGGTAACTGGATGAACATCGTTAAGGTCACCTTTGGCTTTATGATGTTGTCCGTCGCGCTGTTGTTCATGGAGCGCATGGTGGAAAACGTCTGGACTAATCTCGCCTGGGCCATGGTTGGAATGGCAATGTTTAGTTATTTCTACGTGATGAATCAAAACAGTAACGCCACCTTCTGGAAGGGCGTGCGCACCTTGGTGATTTTCCTCGGACTATTTGTCTCAGCCATGTGGGGGTGGCAGCATCTGCAAGCTGGGCTCTTGGGAGTTGATGGCGCGAAAACCGGCATTAGCGCCACAAAAGCACATCCCGAATTTACCATTGTGAAAGACCTGGCGGATTTTGATAAAAAGCTCGCAGCGGCCAATGCTCAAGGGAAATCGGTGATGATCGATTTATACGCTGATTGGTGTGTGGCCTGTAAAGAATTTGAAAAGTACACCTTTACCGATGTTGGAGTGCAGGATGCCCTTTCCAATACGGAATGGATGCAAATCGATCTGACCGATAATACCCCACAATCCATCGAGTTTCAGGAAGCCTTCGCGATTTTAGGGTTGCCCACTATTATGTTTTTCGATGAGCAAGGCAATGAATTGGATAGTGCCCGTGTAACGGGTTTTATGAAGGCGGCTAAGTTCGAAGCTCATGTGCGTAAGGCGCTAAACTAACAAGGCTAATTGTTTTGCACATACCGCATCAGGATGGTGCACAACTGCTGGATGTTATCGGCTGAATTATCCGGTGCGGCATGGCCTATTATCTCAGCGCTATTATAGCCCCATGTCACTGCGGTGATGGGCACTCTTGCGTGGCGGGCTGCCTCTATGTCGCGCAGTTCATCGCCCACATATAAAAACTCACCAATCCGCCTTTTCAGGCGTCGCAGCACTCGCTTTTTGCCAAATAAAGAAATGTCTGCCTTGATGAAATCGGGATTTGGTAGTTGATGATATCTAAACCACGACGCCACATTTTTAGCACTGTTGGTACTGACGATGCCAATATTACATTGCCCGGAGAATTGCGCAAACAATCCCGCGATATCGGGGTGTAAGCTCAGCTCCTGAATGCGTTTCCCCAGCATGCGTTTACCGAAGGCCATAACAAGCGGAACCTTATACCAGGCGATGCCGAAATAACGCAGGACTTCTCTGGCGGGCTTTTGTTTCAGCGCTTTTAGGGTGTCAGCGTCTACTGATTTAAAATGAAAGCGCTGCGCCAGCTTGTTCATGATTTCATGGTTTACAGCGATGCTGTCCACTAATGTGCCATCAAAGTCAAAAACGATGGTAGGACGCTGATTATCAATCATTATTGTCACTTTTATTCATGCCAAACATCAGATCATGTTGCCCTTTCATCCCCACCAAATGACAAGCCGCAATAAACATTACCCAGCACATGGAGCCGAAAAACAAGTAGCCCGAGTAGCCCAAAAACGGCATCTCAAATATCAGGAAATCGTGAATATAAGGCAAGTTGTAGTGCCAAAAGTTGGGGTTATTAGGCTGACTGTAATAGTTCCACATCTCCCAAAAAAAGCCGTTAAACAAGGCGGCAAGGCCCATCAGGATCACAGGTGACCAGTTGCCTTCTTTAATCGTGGAAAATGGGGTCCAGATACCCGCCAGTGCGCAACAGCTGGTGAGTACCATTAGTGGGCCCAGCCAAATCAGCCAGAATAACAACTCGAACTCGATACTGGTGATCACGCATAACAACAACCCCGTGATGAAATAAATGTAAGTACCCTTTTTACCCGGAGCAATTCGTGGGCCGTCGGCGTAAAACTGGCTAAATCCCTTAAAGGTACTGAGTAGCTGATACCAGATAAACAAGGCTGGCCATACAGTGCTAAAGGTTAATGCCGACCATAAATAGGTGTAAGGCTTGGGAATAAGTTCAATGTAGGGATAGTACCAGTTTTTCAGTACCAGAAAGTTCAAAAACTCAAAATAGTACCAACCAATTTCTGACATAACGGCGCAAATAAGCAACAAGCGAGGGTGCAGGCTAAAAAACGATTTGCCGCCAGTGCGATAATACAAGATGCCATCAAGTGTGAAAATGAAGCCCCACCAAAGCGGCACAAACATGAAATGGCGCAGCATGCCCAGTACTTCAAATTGGCCCCACATAATAGTCCAGGCACTGAGGCACACCACTAGCCCTAACCAGAACCAAATGGGCAATGTTGCTTTGGGTTGCGCTGCTTGTATGTAATAGGGGTTGGGCTTGCCCTGATGCTTGAACCCAAACAATCCGGGCTTCATCAAAAACACCATGATTAGAACGAAAATACTGCCAAGTACGGCAAACACTGTCCAGTCAAAAGGAGCAGGTTGTTTGGCTTGCTGTGCCAAAATACCGAATCCGGGGGGCAAGCCTTGCCAGCGCCAAAAACTACCCAGTAGTGGAAATACGAGTAACGCCAAAAGGCCAAAATAAAACAGCCAATGGGGTTTGGATTTCATGACAACATATCCTTTTGTATGCTCTTATCTTTTTCTGACGTCTTCTGGTCATCTGAAGTGACTGCGCTCACATCACCAAAACGACGCTCCCTGGTGCCAAAGCAGGCCAGAGCCTGCTCAAACTCTTGACGTCCGAAGTCCGGCCATAGTACGTCCGTGAAGTAGTATTCTGCGTAAGCTGCCTGCCAAATCAGGAAGTTGCTCAAGCGTTTTTCACCGCTGGTTCTGATGATTAAGTCCACCTTGGGCAGCGATTTTGTATCCAGGTTTGCGGAAAGCTCTTCAATGGTGAGTTTGGAGAGATCTCTCTTTTGTTTGGCAAGTTTTTGCACCGACCGTATGATCTCATCTTGACCGCCGTAATTGACAGCCAGGCGTAATTTTAAACCGGTATTGTCCTTTGAAATATGCTCAGCGTGTTTCAACAGTAGTTTGGTTTTTAGCGACAGGTGGCTGCGATCTCCGATGAGTTCAAACTGCACGTTGCGCTTCAGGAAATCCAGAATTTCTGTTTCCAGATATAGGTTCAGAATGTCAAAAATACTGAAAACTTCATCGTCTGGCCGGGACCAGTTTTCGGTAGAAAAGGCATACATTGAAAGGACTTCAATACCTTCATCTATCGCGGCATGGATAATATCAGTCGCTGCGCGCGCGCCTTGTTTGTGGCCTTCCTTGCGCGGCAAATCACGAAGTGATGCCCATCTGCCATTACCGTCCATGATAATGCCCAAGTGACGTATAGGACGCATAGTTATTATTTTTCTGTATCGTCTGTTTTGTGCGTGGGTACAGCAATAGTGTTTCGATGAGAAATTTACTGCTTGACCAATAAAGTTATCATCAATTCTTCCATATATAAGAAAAATGTAAACAATTGTTACGCGAAGTGCTTAAATTTGCAGTGGCTAATTATCAAAACAAACGGTTGGCGCTAAAAAGTAATATCATTGCAGCACACCAACCTAAGCCAATGCTAAGGGGTAAAAAGCCAAGCACCACCCCAACCTTTGATAGCAAGTCGTCTCCCACAATATCGGGCTTTATGGCCTGCAAGATAAAGCCAAAGGGATTGTAAATGGCGCCGATAAAGGTGAGCCACAAAATGATAGCGGGTACTGAGATTTGCAGTTGTATTAGTGTTAAGTATACGCCGAATAACAAGGCGCTCATGATCAGGTAATCGATATGCGAGCGCACTAAATCCCGATAGTTGGGAAATAACTTCTTCACCCAACGCCATTTCAGGTAGCGGGAAGCGGTCAGCAGCCAGGCTTCCAAAAGTGCCATTATCAAGCAGATAGCAGCAGCAAGTGGCAGAAGGTAAAGTTCAGCGGACATAACGCATTATCCTTTTTCCGGTCAGACGGTAAACTCCGTTATTTATGACATTGAAAAGGGGGTAGACACAACAGGTTTTCATCTGAGCAATGAGGTATGTGTTCTCGTTGCCATATTAACTTCGCAGAGTTTTGTGTAAACTGCGAATAAAAATACTCCTCCATCCGTTTACAATCCACATCGTGCTTAATAACAATAGATAAAAGGGAACTGTCCATGTTATGCAATGCTATTAAACCTGTTCGAAACTGTTGTCAGGTAGTCAGCAGCTTGATTTTTCTAATTTTTATTAACGTCTCTGCTTACGCTCAAGTAGAAAGCACAGTTTACGACTTGCTAAAAAATGCAGAAGGTTTAAATGCTGTGCCATCCGCAAGGGTGAATATTGATGGTCTTTATTACTATACATCATGGTCTTATGGTGAGCCGGACGCGTTGTGGCAACACAATCCTCAAACCGGTGAAAAAACACACATCGCAATTGAAGAACCAACCGGTAGTGCAGTTTCCATTGATGAGATGGTCGTTGTAGATGGGCGATTATTTTTTGAAAGCAGTCCATCAACCACTCAACTGTGGTCATATTCACCCGGCGAAGAAATGGCCAGGTTAGTGAATCTTAATGGGCTTGCCAATGGTGCTGTGCTGAAGGGGCTGACAGCGATTAGCAACACTCTGGTGTTTATTGCGGAGCAGGAACAAGGCGGTGAAGTTATATGGCAGTACAATGTCGCGTGTAATTGTATTAGCGCCGTATCTTCCGCGTTTGCGTCAATTCGGGAGATTAAGGTTTATCAGGATAACTTATATTTGCGTGGTGCTTCGATTGAACCGGAGCAGCAACAAACTACCGAGCTTTGGCATGTTGACACCACCAATGCTGTGACTACGCAAATCACCAATTTGACAGATACCCGTGATGATGAAGTGGGTGGTTGGGTTAGCGGTTTCAAAGGCATTCAAAATAGCCTGATTATTGATTTCAGGCCAGGTAATTATGAACAAGAATTCTGGTCTTATGATTTATCGGAAGGCACGCTTGAGCCGATGGAGGAAATTAATGACAGGTTGAACCAGGACGGAACCTCTTATACAGCCCGGATAGCGGCGGTTGATGCTCAATGGTTAGCATTGCGATTCGAAGCTCCTGTTCCTTGGCAGCTTGGTGGACAGTTGTGGTTGTATAACCTTGCTTCTGCACAGGTAAAAAAGGTTGCTGACCTCAATGCCTATTGGGAATGTCATGAGGGAGAGGGCTCACTCTCTGCCAAGCTCCCTCCCATTGCGTTCAACGACGGGGAGTTTTTTTACGTAAGTAATGAACCTGATTCCGGGTATGGTATCTGGCGTTTCGACCTTGATAGTGATGAGCAAGTGGAGTTGACTCCTGACACATTAACTGCAGTGCAACCGAAATATAATTGTTGGGAAGTACAATATATCAGTAACGCCTTTTCTTTCAATGACCAACAAATGTATTTTGTTTCCAGCATCCGAACCGGGGAACCTGCTGACTCAAACGCATTTGATACTGCCCGTAGCGGTTTGTGGCACATAGATACCAGCACTGGCCAGGCCAATATGTTGCTGTCAGGGCACATCAAATTGTTCAGGATGGGAGCCCAATATTTGGTTATGTCTAATCCTGCTTACAGTGAAGATAAACCGGTCTCTTTCTGGAAGTTGGATGGCGCCACAGCGCAATTGACGGAAATCCCTGATATCAAACTTGAAAATAAATACAACCTTGATATTGATCCCATTGACGATGAACTGATTATTATCAGAAAGCGCAATTTTCAAAATGAAGTAAGCTACTGGTGGGTTGACGAAAACCTGAACATCAATGAATTACCACCTTTTGTGCAGAGCAATAGCAGTTCACTGCCTCGCAGTGCAGTAGTGTCCAACGATAAGATGTATTTTCTGGCCAAATCTTCACTATCACAACGTTATTTGTGGCAAGTGGGGGCTTCTGGTGTACCCCAGTTGTTGCCCATCAATCTGGGCAGAGAGTTTGCTGATGTCCGGATTAAGGTGGCAACAGACAATGAACTGATTATTCGTCACAGAGATGATGATTTCCGGTTTACTTATTCAAAGTTTAATACGACAGACAATAGCTTTGATCCTCTGACAGCATTTAACGACAGAATTGATAGCGGCTTTCAACATTACTTTTCAGTTGTGGATGACTTGATTGCAGTGATAGTTATTCGCAAAGATTACGAGCGTGGTTTAGATGGTATACGCGATATCTTTTTCTATGATCCTGAGACGGGAGAAATGCAAACCGTATTCAATGATGTTGCCAGTGGTACTCGGCTAATTAATAAAAAGTCTATATACCTCTTGCGTTATCTAGACAATCAATCCTTGCTCTGGCGTTGGGATATTGCAGAGCAGCAATATTATCCATTGGAAGAAGAAGAGGCGCCATATTGCAGCGGAGATCTGCTGCATAGCTATAAAACTACCACCGTTGATCATTTGATTTATTTTAATAGGCGGGAGCTAATGCGCCACGACTCCCTGACTGATGAATTTGTTAGTTTAGGCTGCACGGGGCGTATCCACGGATTATCACAAAATCTGCTGGTGTTTGAGCATCCGGAGGATGGCAATGCCGCCTTGTATCGCATTGAAGGGGACTCTACAGACAAACAATGGCTGGCAGATTTTGACAGCATTGGCGAGCGCTATCTGAAAGAGAATAATACGTTGTTCTTTGTGGCGGTGACTGAGGAACATGGCGAAGCGGTTTTCCGCTACAACGAGCAGATGGACGCGCCGGAAATGGTGATGCAAATCCAAGGGGAGTTGCTGCGTTTACAAGTCATTGATGGCGAGGTCTATGTGGTCACCCAATCAGTGCTGGAGGGGAGCAGCATCATTAGTGCCAAACTGTGGCGCAGCAGTGCTTCGACCCCGGTATTTGATTTTAGTGAACTTTATCATGACTTGCGCTACGGAGAGTGGTTTTCCTTTGCCGGTGATATCTGGCTGGATGCGTTTGTTATTTCAGAAGGCGAATCACTGGGTACAGAACTGGTACGTCTGCACCTCAATAGTGAACCAGTCAGAGGCAATACCTGGTTAGATTTTGATGGTGATGGCAAAGCGGATATTGGTTTTCGGGAGCCGCAGCAGCGCAATTGGCATATCCTATTGTCTTCGTCTGACGAAGAACAACATCAAACCTTTGCTCTGAGAGCCACGGATATCCCGGTTCACGCCGATTACGATGGTGATGGTATAACGGATATCGCCTTTCGCCGCCCTGAAACCAGATATTGGTATGTGCTGAATTCCAGCGGAAGCAATTATAACAGTGACCGCGGCGATGGTATTCAGCGGGTGAAGTTTGGTCTGGCTGATGAAGACATTCCCGTACCTGCTGACTACGATGGCGATGGTATTACAGATATGGCCGTGCGTCGGCCTTCCAAAAGCTTGTGGATTATTCGACTTTCATCCACCGGGCAAATAATAGAACGCACCTTTGGCTTGCAACCAGATGACATCCCCCTAGCGGGAGACTTCGATGGTGATGGCAAGGCGGATTTAGCCTTCCGCAGGCCGGGTAATAAAACCTGGTACGTAAAAAACTCCAGCGGTAGCAATTACAACAGTGAGCGAGGCGACGATATTCAGCGAGTGGTATTGGGTTTGTCTGATGACGATGTGCCAGTACCTGCAGATTATGACGGTGATGGCATTACCGATATTGCAGTATGGCGTGCTGCCAGATCGCTATTCATCATCAGTTATTCCACCACGGGCGAGTCGGCTTTGATTAAATTCGCTGACGCGAGTGAGGCGTTGCCTGTAGTAGCGGACTATGATGGCGATGGGGCCAGTGATCCCGCGCTTTATTTCCCGGATACAGGGCTGTACCGTATTCGTACTTATGCGCTTGGTAAAAACAACAATCGCTATTTGTCACCGGCGCAAGGAGCCGTGCCACTGGCGTTGCCCATACGCGAAATGATGAACCAGCTGTAATCTTCGAAATAGCTATAAGACAGCCCCCGAATAATTTGGGGGCTTTGAATTTTAAACGAAGTCGTCGGTTATACTAAGTTAACCTATTTAGTTCCGAAGATTTTATCTCCGGCATCTCCCAGGCCTGGCAGTATGTAGCCGTTTTCGTTCAGACGTTCGTCTATCGCTGCGGTGTAAATATCCACATCATCGTGAAACTGTCGAACGTTGTGGATGCCTTCTGGCGCTGCGAGTAGTACCAAACAGGAGATTGAAGTACAGCCTTTACTCTTGAGCAAGTCGATAGTGGCGTTCATAGTACCACCAGTGGCGAGCATCGGATCCAGGATAAGGGCATGGCGCTGCTCAACATCTTCGATGACTTTGTCGAAGTAAGGTACAGGCTGCAGGGTTTCTTCATCGCGGTAAAAGCCCACTACACTGATTTTCGCGGTGGGAACCAGGTTCATGACGCCATCCAGCATGCCCAAACCGGCTCTCAAAATCGGTACCAAAGTGATCTTCTTACCGTGGATTTGTTGTACTTCCAGCGTTTCGTCGTTCCAGCCCATGATCTCGGCTTTTTCAGTGGGTAGATGACGTGTTGCTTCATAAGTTAATAAGCCACCAATTTCACCAGCCAGCTCCCGAAAGTTTTTGGTGCTGATGTCCTTGGTGCGCATTAATCCTATTTTGTGCTCGATAAGGGGGTGTTTAATATAGTGAACTGGCATGGTGGTGATTCCTGAATGCTATTTTTTTATAAGTGTACTGTAATCCGGCTTCAGTTCCATTTAAATGTCATGAAAATGTCTTCAAAAAGAAACGACTTGGTTAGAAACTGCGTTAATCTTCGCAGATTAGACCAGTAAAATGCTGCCTTTTCTGTAGTTTTGCCTATAATGAAGCAAATTAACGAATTAATTGATACTGTTTGTTGGAATATTGAGCAGTTTTGACATGGGTCTTTTTGCTTGATATGACTATATTAGCTTTTGTGTAATTTTCGCCGACGTTTGCGGATTTTAACTCTAAATAAACAGTATTAACTTCGATAAGAAAGAACACATTGAAAATATTATTGCTTAACGGCCCCAATCTGAACATGTTAGGAAAGCGCGAGCCTGAGGTTTATGGCCATCGCACGCTGCAGGATATCGTGCAAGCGCTTAAAGAAAATGCTGCGGCTAAAGGTGCTAGTTTGGAGCACTTGCAATCTAATGCCGAGCATGAACTCATTGATAAAATCCACGCCGGATTTGGCAACACCGATTTTATCATTATCAATCCAGGTGCCTTTACCCATACCAGTGTGGCATTGCGAGATGCGCTGCTCAGTGTGTCTGTGCCCTTTATCGAAGTTCATCTTTCTAACGTCCATGCCAGAGAGCCTTTTCGTCATCACTCTTATCTTGCTGATGTCGCACAGGGCGTGATCTGTGGTTTGGGCGAGCAAGGCTATCACTTTGCCCTACAAGCTGCATTGCAACATGGCAATGGACAACATTCATAACAAACAATTAAATTGATTACATAGAGAGTCAACAATGGATATACGTAAAGTTAAAAAACTGATTGAGCTGGTAGAAGAGTCCGGTATCGCTGAGTTAGAAATTACCGAAGGTGAAGAATCAGTACGCATCAACCGCGGTCACACTGGCGGTGCATACATGGCGGCTCCAATGGCTCAACCAATGGCTCCGGCTCCGGTAGCAGCTCCTGCGGCTCCTGCGGCCAGTGCGCCAGCAGCTCCTGCGGCACCATCGGGTCACACTGTGCGTTCACCTATGGTGGGCACTTTCTACCGTTCCTCTTCACCGGGTACGCCAGCATTTGTTGAAGTGGGCCAGAGTGTTTCTGTGGGTGACACCCTGTGTATCGTTGAAGCAATGAAAATGATGAACCAGATTGAAGCCGACAAGTCTGGTGTGATCAAAGAAATCCTGGTGGATAACGAAGAGCCTGTAGAATTCGATCAGCCTCTGTTTATCATCGAATAAGAGGCAGACTCATGTTAGATAAAGTTCTAATCGCCAACCGCGGTGAGATCGCACTGAGGGTGCTGCGAGCTTGTAAAGAGCTGGGCATCAAAACGGTAGCGGTGCACTCCACGGTTGACCGAAATCTAAAGCACGTGTTGCTGGCCGATGAGTCTATTTGCATCGGTAAAGCCGCTGCGCAGGAAAGTTACCTGAACATTCCCGCCATCATCGCAGCCGCTGAAGTAACCAACTCTATTGCCATTCACCCCGGTTACGGCTTTTTGGCGGAAAACGCCGATTTTGCTGACCAGGTTGAGCAAAGTGGTTTTATCTTTATTGGCCCCAAAGGCGATACCATCCGTTTGATGGGTGATAAAGTGTCTGCCATTAACGCCATGAAAAAGGCCGGGGTGCCTTGTGTTCCGGGTTCTGATGGTCCACTAACAGACGATCAGGATGCTAACAAAGCCCACGCTAGACGCATTGGTTATCCTATCATCGTAAAAGCCGCAGGTGGCGGTGGTGGTCGCGGTATGCGTGTGGTGCGCTCTGAAGCTGAACTCATCAATGCAATTGCTACTACTAAAGCGGAAGCCAAAGCGGCATTCAATAACGATGTGGTTTACATGGAGAAATTCCTGGAAAACCCTCGCCACGTCGAGATTCAGGTTCTGGCAGACGGACAGGGCAATGCTATTCACTTAGGCGAACGCGACTGCTCCATGCAGCGTCGTCATCAGAAGGTCGTGGAAGAAGCGCCAGCTCCGGGTATAACACCAGAAATGCGTGCCAAAATCGGTGAGCGTTGCTGCAAAGCCTGTATCGAAATTGGTTATCGCGGTGCTGGAACGTTCGAGTTCTTATACGAAAACGGTGAGTTCTACTTCATTGAGATGAACACCCGTATTCAGGTAGAGCATCCGGTTTCTGAGATGATTACTGGCGTTGATTTGATCAAACAACAGTTACGCGTAGCTGGTGGTTTACCACTGTCGATTGATCAGTCGCAAATCAATATTAAAGGTCACGCCATTGAGTGTCGTATCAATGCTGAAGATCCCGATACCTTCATCCCATCTCCCGGTCCAATTGATATGTTCCATTCACCAGGTGGCCTGGGTGTGCGTTGGGACTCTCACATCTACGCAGGTTATGCCGTACCACCAAATTATGACTCCATGATTGGTAAGCTAATTACTTACGGTGAAAGCCGTGATGTAGCTATTGCCAGAATGCGTCACGCACTTGATGAGCTGGTGGTGGAAGGTATTAAAACCAATATTCCACTGCAGAAGAAAATCATGGCGGATGAAAGTTTTGGTGCCGGAGGTACCAACATCCATTACCTGGAAAAGAAACTGGGGATTGGTGGTCACTAGGACCAGCTGTAAGATAGTATCGAAAACTAAAACGGGCCAGATGGCCCGTTTTTTATTTCCAGCTACGCGTCTGATATGACGCGAATCCGTCTTTATTTCGCTTTTTTCAGCTTCTTTTTCAGCTTTTTGACTTTGCTTTCATGCTTAGCAATTTTCGCTTTGCGTGCTTTGATTTCTTTTTTTAGATCTTTAGCGGTAGATTTCGCCATTCGACTTACTCCTGATTCTTGCTATTTTCGTTTTGCTCTCGCTCATATTTGGCGACAAAGCTTTTGATGAATCGTCTTACTTCACGCGCAGCACTGGTATCAAGCTCATCACAGAGTTCGACAAATGCCCTCCGCTCCTCATCATTGATGCGGATTATTAACTGGCTATTCTTTTTCTTTGATCTTTTCATGACCAGATAAATCAATAATGGATAGCAAAACGATATTATAAAGATAGCAAATGTATATACATATCGCAAAGTGGTTGTGTTGCTGAAAATATCAGATGTGTTGCAATAACTTAGAATCATTACAACAAGCGAGCTCAATAAATTAAATGCGTCAACGCAGAGTTTGAGGAATTGGAACTCATCAGAGAGCGGTGAATATAGATAAAATACACTTTTAAATTCAATTTCACATTCGTTTCACGTTTGCGTTATTACCCTTCAAAAAAATATCTCGGGGTATCGCAGTGAAATTCATTAAAGCCTTATTATTATCTTCCGCTGTATTATTTCTCACCGGATGCAATCTGGTAAATGTTATCAAGATGCGTTATGCCAACGACGATATAACCCCTGTGTGGACACAGCAAAATACCCAAGCAGTGTTAAAGGCGTTTTATGAAGATGCTGAAAAACCTTATGTTGAAGTGTCGGTTAACGGTATTGATGGTTTTAAGTTCCTTATCGATACCGGCGCTTCTATGTCCTATGTGATTGATAGCGAGAAATCAAAAGCATTGAATTTAACCAAGGGGTATTCATTGTCCATAGGCGGTTGGGGCGATGAGGAAGATAGCACCCTGTATCAGACAAAAGTGTCTTCGCTGTCGTTATCAGGGGTTGTGTTTAATGATGTCAATATGGCCTATTTGCAAGCCTCTAAAAGCCGATATTTTGCGCGTCCAGATCAAACCACTTTTGACGGGGTAATAGGACATGATATTTTGCGTCACTTCAGTTGGATTTTTGATAAGGCGTTAAATCGGGTGGTGATCAGCAGCCTGCCTTATCAACCTAATGGTGATGAAAATACGATTCCATTTGACGTGTTCCTGAGCAAGATTGCCATCCCTGTTGAAGTGGATTTTGGCGCCAACCAAAAAGTGAAACAGGACTTTTTAATTGATACTGGCAGTCGCCATTACGCCAAGGTAAGTGCTGCTTATGTTAATGACAAGATAAAGCTGTCTGGCGCGAGTGTGACTGCAGCTGATTTTGGTTTAAGTGGCAAAACCGAGCATCAACGAAGTACCATTCCGGGGGTGAAAATCGGTGACCAGTGGTTTTCAAATGTGAAAATAAACCACATCGGGCCTGATGATGACGAGGATGAAAATTGGGTTATCGGGAATGCTTTACTCAATCAACAAGTCACGGTTATCGATTATCACAGCAATGTTTTGTATCTGCTGCCCAATGAACAAGCGCCATTCCATACCAAATACAATCTGACAGGACTGGAGCTGCGTAAAATTCTCGATGGTCGGTTTGTGTTGCGCTACGTTATGCCAGATATGGCGTCAGCGGGTTTAGACTTCGCAGAGGGGGATCTGATCTATGAAATTAATGGCCAGCCTGCCAAAAACATTAGTTTATTGGAATGGCTGACGATGGCAGCTAAACCCGGTGAAATCGAGATTTGCCGCTCCCGAGAGAATAACCAATGCATCTCAATGCAGTCTAAGCATATAAAGGGCTATTCGAAACCATAGAAAAATGTAAAAGAGTAAAAATATTCACTATTTGTGCTTCCATGTGCGGAATGAATTGCTTAGGGTAGGCGTCTTGGATTTAGTTATGGCAAGTAGCTTATCGTCTATCCGATGGATGAGTTGCAGTTTTCAACATGGATAAAGGAATAAATAGTGTTATTGGAAATTTTATCAAACCGGAAGAAGGTTAATTTAAAGCTAACCTTGAAACTGTGCTTATTTTTGGCGCTAAGTAGTGGGGTAAAGGCCGCGGGTACTGAGCTCGATTTTGATGGTGACGGCAAAGCGGATTTAATCACCAGAAGAACGCAAAGCGGTGAGTTTTTTTTGAAACTGTCTGGGCAATTGAGAAACTCGATTATTCCATTTGGAGAAAGCAGCGATATTCCTTTTTCAGGAGATTTTGATGGCGATGGAATCGCTGATCTTGGCCTTAGAAGAGCTTCTAATTACACTTGGTATATAGTGAATTCATCAGGTGTAGATCCAATTGATGGTAATGCCGACGGAATCACTCGCTATGTCTTTGGGCAAAGCTTCAATGATATCCCTGTACCAGCCGATTATGATGGTGATGGTATTACCGATATCGCGGTGCGCAGACCTGAAACTCAGTATTGGTACATACGAAATTCATCAGGTATCGATGGCTTGACTCATTACCCTGACGGTATAACTCGTCAGATTTTTGGTAGAGAATCCTCTGATATACCGGTGCCTGCAGACTACGATGGTGATGGGAAAGCAGATATTGCGGTAAGAAGAGCTCGTAATCACTACTGGTATATTCAAAACTCCTCAGAAATAGATAGCGTAAGCGGCCACACTGACGGCATTACGCGACTGCGATTTGGTCGCTCATCTACGGATATTCCCGTGCCAGCAGATTATGATGGTGATGGCAAGGCAGATATTGCCGTGCGCCGACCTCACAGCTATTTTTGGTATATCAGAAATTCCTCTGGGATTGACACCTTAACCGGCAATGATGATGGTATTAGTCGCTACCAGTTTGGCAAAAACTCGGCAGATATTCCTGTTCCTGCGGACTACGATGGCGATGGAAAAACAGACTTGGCAGTACGGCGGTTATCAGAAAATCCCAACCGAAATCAATGGTTTCTCTTAAACTCTTCTGGTATTGACCCGTTCCATGGCAATGCGGATGGTATTTCCCGAACGGTGTTCAGTCGCAATAAGCACGACATTCCATTAGCACAATCTCCTGGCGTATTATGGTTTAATGCTGATATTGATAGCGATGGTTTGAGTAATTTTGAAGAATATCGTTTTGGTACCGATTTTACAGCTATGGACACAGATGGCGATGGACTCTCTGATGGTACTGAAGTTAATGTCTATCAGACAAATCCGACTGAGATTGACTCAGATGGTGACGGGGTTGACGATCCCCTGGAAATAGAAGGCGGGAGTGATCCTAATGACAACAGCTCTACAGCTGTGCTTGTGGCTAATCTTCAGATGAACGATAGCGCTTTGCAGCAGTGTATTGTGAATACTGAAGCTGTATTAGTGGCAGAAATTACCGAGCTTGAATGTAGGGAAGAAGACATAACTGATATTTCAGGTATAGAACAGCTTACAGCACTACTTAAGTTAGACTTGTGGTCGAACAGTATCGCTGATATCAGCCCCCTTGCAGCAATGCTGCAACTAGAAAACTTACACCTTAGCCACAATCCTATTACTGACTTAAGCTACCTGTCAGGGCTGGTTAACCTGAATGAATTGTCATTGGTTGAGATTTCAGCCACTGACATTTCAGCACTGGTCAATTTAACTAATTTGCATAGCTTAAACTTAAATTTAAATAACTTTGAAGACTACAGCCCTATTGAAGAGTTGACACAACTACGAGAGTTATACTTACGCAATAATCAATTGTCGGATATTGCTATGTTAAGTAGTCTTAGTTCGTTGTGGCAGCTTAATTTACAAGGCAATAATATTACTGATATCAGTCCTTTGAAGGGATTACAAAGCTTGTATTTACTAAACCTGATTGATAATCAGATTAGTGATATCAGTGTAATGCCAGAGATTAAATCTTTAGGTCACTTATATCTGGATAATAACCCTGTTTTGGATCTATCTCCTGTGGCCGAGTTTGGCAACGAGCATCGTTGGGATGGCTTGTCTTTGCGTGGACTGCAGCTGACAGATATCAACTTTCTCAGTCAATTTGAGCAGATACTCAGCCTCGATGTAAGTGATAACAATATCAGTGATTTATCACCACTGGAAAATCTCATATATAACTATCGTTTGAATTTAAGTTATAACCAGATTACTGATATCAGCAAGATATCCCTATCCAGCGCACCATCATTGCTTTATCTCTATCTTGCGGGTAATCAAATAACAGATCTGTCGTATTTGAGTAATCTCAAAGAGTTAAGGATACTTGATCTTGAAAATAATCAGGTGCTAGATATTACCGCGCTTTCGGACTTAACTAAGGTGAGAAGGGTGAATTTAAACGGTAATCAGGTTTCTGAGCTGTCTCCACTAGGAGGATTGGGAAGTTTAACTCGGCTATACCTCGCGGATAATGAGATTATTGATATTTCAATGTTATTCGAAATGCCACAGGTTCTCACTTTAGACCTATCTGGTAATGATTTAATCTCATGTTCTGATCTGCAATCATTAGCTGACTTGATATCTTTTGAAGAGTTTACGCAGCCACAGTTGTGTGTCTCCGGTAGATGACATTCGCTCAATTGCATGCTCTCTGAACACTAACATTGAACTCGTTACTTAAACAATGTTATCAGGCCTTGCTGAAACGTTAAAAGCGAGCAAGGCCAGTGTTTTTATAGATCGCACTATCCTCTGTGGAGGGTTGGAATAGCTCTGCGATATAGAACCAGACTTATCAACAATATCGCCATGGGTACCAGCATGGTGTAAAACGCGGTTTGACCATCAAACATATCGAATACTGTGCCGGTTACCAGGCTGCCGAAAGTACCCCCCAAGGCCGAGAATATAACGATGAGGCCGGTCATACTGGCGTGCTGCGCCTTGGGTAGGGCACTGAGCACTACGGAATTAATGGCCGGATAGATGGGGGCCATAAATAACCCAATTAATGGCAATATCCAGGCGGCAAAAGGAATGGCGCTCCAGCTGTTAATGGGGTGGGAGGGCGCCGCTGTTTGGGTTAACGGGATAGTTAAAAGCAGTAGCAGGGCCATTGCAACGACGCACACCACCAAAAATACAAACCAATCTACTTTGCTCAAGATGACACCCGCCGACAATCGACCCACAGCCAGTGATGCGGCAAAAATGCTGGTGATCTGGACGCTGATATTGTTGCTCAAACCCAATACGTCTTTGTTGAAGGTAGGCAGCCAGGTACCTAAGCCTTGCTCAATCAAAACGTAGAAGAAGGCGCAACAAACAAACATCACCACAAAGGGCAACCAAACCAGAGATAACATGGCTTTGAAACTGTCAAAGGTAGATTCTGACTGGGCAATTTCGGGTGCAGGGAAATCCGCTGCTATGGCAGAAAACAACGCGATGCCACACAGGATCACCACTAACCAATAAACATTGAGCCATTCGGTTGATGCCGGGTTTTCTGGGTTAATAAAAAAGCTGAATATCCAATACCCAGATAACACACCCACCATAAAACAGCCTTCCAGTAAGTTCATTTTAGAGGCGTGCTGTTTGGCGGTGTCGGCAATCAATCCAATGGTGGAATACACAGACACCTTCACTAGAGCGAAACTCACACCGACCGATAAAAACAGTAATTTGGTCATGGCAAAACCGCCGACAATGGGCATTAGTGCTGAGCTGATGGTAACGATGATAAGCCCGGTAATGATGGCTTTCTTAAAGCCAAAACGAGGCAACCAGGAAGCCAGTAAAAAAGAAACAATCGCAATCGGTAAGTCTTTAAAACCCTCAAGGGTACTGGCTTGAGTTTTAGAGACACCAAAGCTTTCAATGGATTGCAGGATCACAGTGCCGACACTATTAAGTAAAATTGCGAATACGACGTAGGTACAAATCAAACTGATAAACACCAGTGTTTTTGATTCGCTATTAACAGTACTTGGCATGACATTTCCTCCATTATTGAGTTAATAATGGCATGAGATGCTTAAAAATGCAATCGATTGCAATTGTTGTTTTTATGTTAATGATTAGAACCGAGAGGTTTTAACCGTCGCGAATTATCAACTACTACTGCGCTGGATAAGTTGAGTGTCCAATATATAAGATTCGCCGGGTTTACCTGCCAATCTGTCGAACAACAGCTCCACCAGTTTTTCGCCGCCTTTACGGGTATCCTGGCGAATGGTGCTGAGGGCTGGGGTGGTGTAAGCCGAAACCGAAATATCGTCATAACCCACAAAGGCGATATCGTCGGGGATTTTCCTTCCGGCCTCGGTGAGGGCCTTAATCATGCCCAGAGCGATAGTGTCACTGGCGGCCACAATCGCGTCATAGTGAAATTGCCCCTCTTCCAGCAGTGCTTTGGTGGTCTTGTAGGCGTCGGAAAAGTTAAAGCGCACGTCCAGATGATGTCGGTACTGTTTGCCAGCGTCTTTAAGTGCCTGCTGATAACCAAAATAACGCTGCTCAGTTTCGTAAGACAAGTGACCAGCAAAACAGATATTTCTTCTACCTGTTTCTAATAAGTGCTGCGTGGCTAATAAGCCGCCTTTATAATTATCTGTGCCCACCGTGACATAGCCAGAGCCCGGCGCAACCTGACCCCACACAATGGCTGGTAGTTCTGGTTTGACTACTTCGGTAAAATGCTCAATGTCGTCACCTTGACCGAACAATATGACGCCATCGGCTTTCTTTTGATTTACCAGTTCAGGGACATTTTCCAGGGCTTCTCCCGGATGAGATGATAACAATAAGTCGTAATTGCGTTTGCTTAGTTCATCGGCAATAACCCCCACCAGGCTGAGTAAAAAGGGGTCGCTGGCGGATTGATCTTCCTCAGAACTTACCACTAACACCACCGCAATAGTGTAAGACTTTTGGGTGCGCAGATTGCGCGCCAGGGTATTAATTTTAAACCCCATCTCCTGCGCGATTTGTTTAATGCGCTTACGGGTTTTTTCGCTCACCAGATTACTGTCATTCAGAGCGCGAGATACGGTAGATTCGGAAACGCCCGCAATACGGGCGACATCGGTAAGAGTGCTGGCTTTTTTTGTCATTAATCCTTGGGCCTGAGGAGATCACACGCTCTAATGTCAGTGATGCTGAAACTTAATGCGAAGACTAGTTGTATCAATAATCCGATAAAAAACCAACCGGGATTATTCAAGCATCAGCTTTTTATAGAAGGCTCTGCATACGCCATTAGTCCAGCCAAAGCCGGTTTGTACCTGATATTCTCCGCCGCCAGCTATCATCCCTGGTGTGAGTACGTTGTACTTCTCTAACATACAACCATGGGTTTTGAGGCAGGTTTTGACATTACCTAGCCAGCTTTCCATCACTTGCATGGCCAGTCCTTGGTAGCCGTAGTTTTCCAGCCCGCACACAGCAAACCACTGCAATGGTGCCCAGCCGTTAGGACTATCCCATTGCTGCTCAGTTTCGGTGAGCGTGGTGACAAGGCCGCCTGGTTTGAGAAAATCAGTGGCCAGTTTTTCGCTCACTTGTTGTGCCTGTTGAGCGCTTGCCAGCCCCATCACCAGGGGCAAAACACCTGCCAGAGAGTAGATTTCTGAGGTTGTTTCTTTACTGAAGATCGCATCCATATAAAAACCGGACTCTTGATGCCAACACCAGTTCTGGATGGCGTTGGCTCGTTGCTGTGCCGCTTGCTTCAACTGAGCAGCGCGTTCCGGGTTGCTCAAAACGTCATAATAATGGGACAGCGAGGTTTCCAATTTCCAAAGCAAACAATTTAAGTCCACCGGCACAATGTCCGTGGTGCGAATAGAGCTGAGGTTATATGGCTCTGACAACCAGCGAGAGCTAAAATCCCAACCGGATTCGCAGGCCGCACGCACATCTTTGAAAAAATCCGCACGGCGTGGTGCCGGTATTTCGCTTGCCAGCTCTGAATCTTCTCGCCAGGACTCAGGTCTGGGGCCGTTATGGTCATCAAAATAACGATTCAGTACGGAGCCATCAGACATTAACAGGCAGCGAATTTGTTTGTTGTTATCGGAGCTCAGTTGCGCTGAGCCACGCATCCAGTATTGATACTCTTTTTCAAGACTGGCAACGGCACTCTCCAGGAAATCAGACTCGTTGAGCCGTGGCAATTTGTCTTTATGGCTGAGTAGCAATTCCAGTAGCAATGCCAGAATAGGTGGCTGAGTCCTGCCACGGTAGTAGTCTCGATTGCCATTGGGAATACAGCCATTGTTTTCAATCAGGTATTGGAAGTTGCTAAACATATCCAGTACGAGTTGATAATGGCCATCTTCACATAGCCCCAATGCCGTAAAGTAAGTATCCCAGTAGTAGATTTCCTGAAAGCGACCACCCGGTACAATATATGGATGTGGCAGTTCAATAAGGCTGTTGCCACTGATGGTATCGGGTTTGCGCAGTAGATGTGTCCACATACTACTGATGTATTGCAACATATCTCGCTGCACAGCATCTGAAGCTTTCACTTCTTTGTGTTCAGGTAAAATAAAATGTCTCTGCACAAACTTTCCAAGATCAAACTCCGGCAAATTAGATTCTTTTTTCCAATGCTCATCAATTTCTGAGAAAGGTTTGTTGGGAATGGCATCAGCAAAGGTTTTACTGTCTGAAAACAAGGCTGCTGATTGCACGGCAATGAACAGTTCGCTTTTCAAAAATGGCTTCGATGTCTTTGATTTATCTAACATTTCCATAACATTCTAAGTGCGTGTTCAGACATTGGCAGGTAATGATGTCCTTAACCTGGATATGCTCTGTACGCCTTTCCCCCTTGCTAAATCTTATCTACAGCAATTCAGTGTACTCAGAAAAAAGCAAATTGCAATCGTTTGCAAAAAAGTTCTTGCAATCGATTGCAATAGATCCTAGATTAACAATTAAGTAACATCTGGTAGCAGAGGAAACACACAATGAGCAACACACAAACACAAGCGAATCGTTTAACTTTAAAGCAGACCAGTCTGGCTATGGCTGTCTCTTTAGCGTTGAGCGCCGGTGCAATTGCACAAGAGTCAGAAGCACAATCCCCAGATGAGGGGGCTAAAAAACAAGATCTGTATGAACAAATTATCGTTACGGGTACTGCCAGCGGTAAAGCAGTGAGAAAGGTCGATACCAGTTTTGCCACCACTTCACTCAGCGCCGAAGACATTAAGAAGCTGGTGCCTAAGTCCACCGCAGACGTGTTTAAGGCGATTCCCGGCGTTTGGGCTGAGAGTTCAGGTGGTGTTTCTGGTGCGAACGTGTTCGTGCGCGGTTTTCCCAGCACGGGCGATGCACCATTTCTGACCGTGCAATTGCAAGGCGTACCGGTTTTCCAGCCACCAACGCTATCTTTTTTAGAAAACTCTACGCTATTCCGCGTCGATGAAACCATTTCCTTTATGGATGGTTTGCGTGGTGGTCCCAACTCTGTCGTTTCAAATGGCCAGCCGGGTTTAACCACCAACTTCCTGCTAAAAGAAGGTGGTCCTGCTACAGAAGGTTTATTGAAATACACCACTTCCAGCTACGACTTGCAGCGCCTTGACGGTGTTTTGAGTGGTGAACTTGCCGAAGATTTTTACTATATGATCGGTGGTTATATTCAGCAAAGTTCCGGTATTCGCGATGCTGGTTTTAACTCTGAAAAAGGTCAGCAGTTTACCATTAACCTCACCAAGGAACTGGATAACGGTAAGCTGAATTTCTTCACTCGTGTTACCGATGATCACGGTGCCTGGTATTTGCCAACTCCGTTGGTAGACGGTGTTGATAACGAATATACCCAATTGGGTACGCTAAATCGCCAGGCCACCATTCAGTATGGTCCCGACGGTACTTCTGAATCGTTCGATTTCGGTGAAGGCCGTGGTTGGGATGGTTCCATTAGCGGTGGTTCAATTAACTTAGAGCTGGGCAATGGCTGGACTTTCGTTGATCGTTTTGCCTTTACTAAAGGCGATGCCGATACTCTGGGTCTCGTACCCAACGGATCCGCGGTTGCTCTATCTGAAGTGGCTGACAATGGCAGTACCGCCATCGGCGCTGTAACCGGCACTGAATACAGTGGTTCAACTTTAGTACAGCAGATTGGTCGTTGGGTGGTTCGTAAAGAAATTGAATCCTTCACCAATGATTTAGCCCTGACCAAAGCCGGCGATAGTTTTGAAGCCACAATTGGCCTATACGCCTCTGATTACTCGGCC
Source organism: Planctobacterium sp. AWM4_229 (assembly GCF_056160305.1). Classification (NCBI taxonomy): domain Bacteria; kingdom Pseudomonadati; phylum Pseudomonadota; class Gammaproteobacteria; order Alteromonadales; family Alteromonadaceae; genus Planctobacterium; species Planctobacterium sp. AWM4_229. The sequence continues at coordinate 281,606 of NZ_JBSWWX010000004.1, forward strand.
AAAGATTGGTGGTCGCTGGGTAACCAGTCTTATCATGTGATTGCCCAAGGCGGCGAAAATCTGACAGGTATCGATTGTAATGACAACGCTGATTCTTGTGGCTGGAATTACGATATTAACAGTGCTGGTGATGGCAAAACTACGGCGTTTTATGGTGCCGTTGATTATCAATTTACCGACCAGTTAAGTGCGGATATTGGTTTGCGTTTCGAAAATCACGAAATTGAATATTCCGTAGATGAAGGTCTTGACGGTGTCATCACTAAGGTAGTGCAATACGACGAATCTGATACTTCCTGGACTACGGGTTTAAACTACCAGTTTGAAAACAATAGCGGTGTTTTCTTGCGTGCCAGTGAAGGCTCTAAAATGCCTTACTTTGATGATTTTCGCGATAATTACGGTGCCTATGAAGCTGGCTCTGATTTGATCTTTGATGTTACCCAGTATGAGTTTGGCTATAAGTTGGCACGTAATAACTACAACTTATACGCTACGGCATTCTTCAATGAAAGCGAGTCATCACAAACGCCTTTCCCAAGTGCGCCGTCTCAGCGATTCATCACTGAAGCGATGGGGGTAGAAGTGGACGCGGCCTGGTTTAATGATGATGGTTTATCGGTAACCTTAAACGCCACTATTCAGGATACTGAGATCACCGAAAGTGATTCCAATCCAGAATTAATTGGCAATGAAGTACAGCGTCAACCGGGCTGGCAGTTGCGAGTAACACCTAACTACGACTTTGAAATTGGTAACTTTATGGCGTCGGCCTATGCCAATGTCATCATGGTAGACGACCGCTACTCCAACAATGAAAACACCGTTGTATTGGAGGGGTACGAGCAGCTGGATGTGGGCTTTGCATTGCTTAGCGAAGAAGGTCTTAAGTTTGAACTGTCTATGCAAAACATCACCGATGAAGATGGTTTAACAGAAGGAGATCCGCGCAATCCCACAGCGCCAAACGGACGTTTTATCATGCCAAGAACGGCAACCTTTAGTGTCAGTTACGAGTTTTATTGATTGTGTTTGTAGGTTCGACTTCAGTCGGACAACTCTGGTAACTCCGTCAACGTTGTCGAACTAAAGTTCGACCTACAATAATGAATGCCGTTTAAATGTTCCCGACATAAACGGCATTTACTGCATCCCTGCAGCTTAACTCGAACCTACATCAATTTGGCTTTAATCGTCTCCCGTATAAGTGTGTCACTTTGCCCCAACTCGCAAGAGCTTGGGGCTTTTTTAATTCAAGCCACTTCCCAAGCCGCTTTTAACCAATTCAATAACTCTGTATCTATTTGTTCAATGTCGGTAATTCTGACACGATGACTTACCATGGCATTAAAGCTTCCTGACGCCTCCAGGCGTTCGTCAGGCGCAGTACCTTTTAAGTTGATGCCTACATCAATGCGCGTTTTGGTGGAAGGTTGAATCAGGGCAAATTGTTTATTGCGGCGCAGGCTGACGTAGGCTTTTTTGGGGGATACTTCCACGTCAGGGGCAAATGCCTTGATGGCTGACATGAGCTTGTCATAGATGGGTAGCAATTCTTCTTTGCCTTTGCTGTATTGCTGCGCCACCAAATCGGGCTCTTCTGCGTTGCCCTGATTTAAGAATTCATGGGCAATCAAATTAGCAAAACCATGGGTTACCTGATGCTCGGTTTTCAAGAAGCTAACGATTTTACCGTGTTTGTCTAACTTTGCCTTGGTGATTAAATCTAACCATCGGGGCAGTGCTTTTCCGGTTTTTTCTGGCAGATTTGCCAACATGGTTTGCGCTTGTTGTTCTGGTGTTGCCATTATTTTTGCTCCTCTTTGTGCAAAGCTTTAATCGCTTCAAAGCTCCAGTTTTCAGTTAAGGCCACTTTTGGCGTCATCCATGTGGTGAGTTTAATGATGCTTAAAATCATACGCCCTGAAAGCGTCGGTTTGCCGGTTTCCACAATGGCTTTGAGGTTCTCACAAATAAACTTGCCGCCATCCTGCATGGTTTTTTCGGTCTTGGAGACTTCTGCCAAATCGGGATTCTCTGAAATCAAGGTAAATTCGGTACCACCATCCACTTCTTTCAAATCGTAGATCACTTTTCCGATAGCATCTTCCATGGTGGTGAATTTAAAGGTGTGGGCGTAGCGATAGGGCGGATTAAATTCGGTCACTTCACCCACAACGCTGGTGTATTTGCCATCCGGTGAACGCATTGCCATGGGAGCCCCGGGTGTGAGTCCGGGTGTATCGCACTGGCCATTGAAGAAAAACTGTCTTGGACTGTCGGTATTCACGATCTCTGCCCAGACTTTATCTATGCTGGCGTTGATGAATACCTTATGAATTGATTGTCTCATTTTAGTGGGTTTTAAAGACGATTCTGTCATTTTTGCTTTCTCTTATCTTCGCTTTCGACTTGCTTTTGTTCGGCTAAAAATTTGATATCCAGCATTCTGCCTGCCCACAAAGCACTGTACTCAGAGGTCCAGCGGCTGTGAATCATTTGAATGGGGATAACGTTAATGAACAGGTGTTTATCTCGACCGCGTTTGTCGGTGATCAGTAGGTTGGCTTTTTCCAGCACTGTCAGGTGTTTCATCACCGCGATTCGGGTCACATCAAATTCTTTGCAAACGTCTTTGACTAAACATCCGGGATGTTCTTTTACGTAGTCCAGTAACTTACGGCGTTTGTCATTTGCCAGTGCTTGAAACACCGCATCCATAGATTCGGGAGACATGGGAAACCTGTACTTAAAATCAATAGGTAACTTATAGGTTACCTATTTGCAAAGATCAAGTTTTTTGTTGATTCTCGTTGCGAGGCAGTGAATTCCGGTTATGTCGGGAACCTTTAAACGGCGAACTGTAGGGATTTCGCAAACAGCTGTATTTTTTAATCAGAAGTCATTACATTTAGCCAGAGTCTTGGATCTTGAGTAGGCGTTTCGGGGCTCATATTGGGATTATTCAGGCGATGCACGATACGCTCATTGAGGGCTGAGCGAGCGAGAGTTTCGGCAATGACTGGATGATTGTAGAACAGTTCATCATAAGAGCCATCGGCAACACTTCTCATCAGACCGGCATGAAGTTGCTCACCCAAGCGTTGATTGTCTCTATGTACGAAGAAATAAAGCGCAAAGGGATAAATGAGCAAGTGTTTCGTTTCTACCTGAAGCTGTAATTCAGGACGAGATGCCACTTCTGACCAGGGTTCGTGCAGGGCTCTTGGGAAAAAATCAAAGCGACCACCTTCCAACATGTGAAATAAACTCTCGTATTTTACCGGGTCTACTACTGTCATATTGGCTGCTTTGAGTACTTGTGTATCTCCCCAAAATTTACCCTGTCCTAGCGCAACATTTTTAAGTTGAGAGAGTTGCGTAATCCCATTGAAACGCGGTTGATCGCCAGCGCGAATAATAAATATACGATGACCTAACATGCCTTTGAGTATCGGGATTCGAACAGGATAGAGTTGCTGTTCATATTGGGTAGTGGTGCCAGTCCAAATAATATCTAATTGCTTATCCATTAGCATCTGAATCTTGCGAGCTTCGTTGATCGATTCTCTTTTGGCATTAAATTGAATTTGATTTTTTAGCGCACTATTGGCGAACCCCTGTTTCATTAAATCCACGATAAGTTGCTCAGTAGGATTGTCAGTGAGGGTATAAGTAAGTTGCTGTGCGACGCCTGGATGACTTAGCAATGAAATTAAAAGCGCCAACAATAAAAACTTATTAAGTGGAACTAAAAACATAACATCACCCATAAAATGTTGTTTAAAAAATCGCCAGCCTCTACTTTCCTTATTAAAATGCAATCGATTGCAAAAAGCAAGTTAATCTGGTTTTTTAGTTTTTGCAGAATCGCCTGTAAAAGGCTAAATTTAAGTAACTCGCTTAAAATGGAATGCAAGTTTGATAGAAGGAATATTATTCGTGGTTCCCACAGTGATGGCATTATTCATGGCATCACTGTTATTTTTTGTTAGCCGGACAGCCAAGAAGTTTGACAGTATTTTTGATGAGCAGCCCGCATTGTGGTGGGCGGCTGGCTTTTTGCTACTTGGCTGTGCCTGGTTTCAGGCCTCTCTTCTGGCCATTAACGAAATAAGCCCCGGCCCGCTGTTAACCTTCATCAATAACATTATTTACAGCGCGCCAACTTTCCTTTGGCCTTACGGTGTTTGGAAACGCAACCGCATGGGATTTGCCTGGCAGTGGTTTTTATCTCTGGTGGCCATTCAGGTAATTAGTCTGTTCAGCTATACCTTCGTGGACGGTGATTACCCATCGCGTATTATCCTCATTCACGGTATCAGTGCGTTGACGGCACTGCTTACCATTGTAGCGATAGTGCGCTATCCACAAACCCGCTACGGCGATCGTTTGTTAATCCTGGGTTTTAGCCTCTATCTGGCGTACAACTTCCTAACCGCCATAGTGTTTGTCTCAAATCCTTCCAACAGTTTGTTCGATGGTGCGGGTCAGGCGGCAGAATTACTGACACGGCTTGCACCATTGGCATACGTGTTATTGGGCGTTTGTTTTCTTGGTGTAATGCTACTGGACGTCATTCAGGAGTTATCTGATAAGTCGCGTCATGATTACCTCACTGGTTTATACAACCGCTTTGGTTTCGAGCAAGCTTATGAAGACGCATTGGAAAAGGCGGAGCGGATTGATACCAAAGGCATGGTATTGGTGATGGTGGACCTGGATAAGTTTAAGGCAATTAACGATAAACACGGCCATAGTATTGGCGATCGCGCGCTGACCTGGTTTAGTCACCTGCTGAAAACCAGTTGCCGTAAGGCCGATGTGGTGGGACGTTTAGGTGGCGATGAATTCGTGATCCTGATGTGGGATTGTGAGTTGACTCAGTGTCAGGAGTTCTTGCAGCGATTCAGTCGGCGCTGCGAGCGTTCACCTGTGCCGGGTTTGTCCTTTCCGATTTTTGTCAGGGCTTCGTTTGGCACATGTCGTGTCTCTAAAGGGATCCCGCTGGATGAGACTCTTGCCTTGGCAGACAAAGATCTATACGCGTCAAAACCTGCAGGACAACAATAGTGTCAGTCCCGGGACTTTTTAACAAAGTTTTTAATGGCCTCCTCTACTCTTAAGTAGTTGAAGGGTTTCAGGATAAAACCGAGTACACCTACTTCCACTGAGGCCAAAACATTCTCTTTGGAGGCGTTACCGCTGACCATTACCGCTTTGCAATCGGGATAATCGGACTTGATGAGGCGCAATAATTCCAGGCCACTGCCATCAGGTAATTCGATATCCAGAAAGGCCAGGTGAATATTGTTTTTTTCCAGTGCCTGTTTAGTTTGCGCCGCATTGGCAGCCTGAAACACATTTACCTGAAACTTAAAGTTATTGTTATTGAGCACACTTTGGATTAAACCACGCAATAATTCTCTGGTGGTATCCACATCATCCACAATCAAAAAATTAATGTTTTTTTGCATTGTTTTGTTCCTTGCCATAATGGCGCATTAACTCGATAGCCTGCGGTGCTTTGTTGATAATATTGGCAAAGCCTTGCTTGCGAATATCATCATACATAAGTGTAACCAGCCGATTCAGGTCGTCCAGCGTAAAGTTACCACAGAGGCCTTTGAGTTGATGTAACACCCTCTCCACGGCTTGGGCATTGTGTTGTTCAATTGCCTGTTCAAGTTCCTCAGCGTAGGTTGGCAAGCTCGTGATAAATTTTTCCTGTAAACTCGCGTAGTCATGCACGTCGGCAACGGAAGTCTTGGTGTTAGTCGTCTTAATCGGGAGGTAATGCGCCAGGGTGCGATAAAATTTGTCGCGCTCAATGGGTTTCCCCAACCAGGCATTAAACCCCAGCCGTTTGTATTCAGCGATGTCTTCAGCCATAACATTAGCCGTCAGTGCTATCACTGGGGTGTTGTAGCCCACTGCCCGCAAGATATTGATGGCCTCTTTACCATCCATGACCGGCATTTGAATGTCCATTAAAACCAAGTCATATTCCCCAGCAAGGGCCGCTTGATATCCCTCTTCGCCGTTTTCTTCTATGTGATATTCAATGCCCATGGCACTTAAATTTTGACTGATAAGCAATTGATTCATTTCATTGTCTTCCACCATCAATACGCTACCCCGCAAAGGCTTCCAGTTTTCAAAGTCACTGAGATCACCAGGCAACTCAGTTTCAAAAAAACAGGCTTCACACAGGATAGTAAGTGTGAATTCGGAGCCTTTATCTGGTGTACTTGAAACTCCGATGTCACCCCCCATCAATCTGGCCAAATTACGAGAGATACTCAAGCCCAACCCGGTACCGCCAAATTTTCGGGTAATACTGGAATCTGCCTGAGTGAAAGGTTTAAATAATTCGCTGAGTTTGTTCTGCTCAATGCCGATACCAGTATCTCTGGCTATAAATGTTAGTTTTTTTCTGTCGGCATCGAATTTTACATCTAAGCTGATACGTCCTTGTTCTGTAAACTTAAAGGCATTGCCCAACAAATTCATCAATATCTGCCTCAAGCGAGTAGCATCGCTGGAGATTTCTAATGGGATGTTATCCTCAAGGTGAATATCAAAATGCAATCCTTTATCTTTACAAAAGCCTTTAAAGATAGAGTCAATTTCATTCAGCATTTGATGCAGTGAAAATCGGGTGTTGGAAACGGTTAGTTCACCCGATTCGATTTTAGAAATATCCAACACTTCATTAAGCACAGTTAACAAATGACGACCATTGCTAATGATATTGTTGATCCCCGTTTCGGTCTCGAGGGGGGATAAAATACCCGCTTGAATGTTTTCAGCAAACCCGATGATGGCTGTGAGCGGTGTGCGTATTTCGTGACTCATGTTGGCAAGAAAAGCGCTTTTTAGTTTACTGGCGGCAAGGGCTTCATCCCGGGCTTTTTCCAGTTCTACAGTGCGCGCCAGTACTTTTTCTTCTAGCTGCAGGCTTAAGACCTGTAATTCCTGGTTCTTTTGAAACAGCTCGAGGGATTTTTCTTCCAACAAGCGCTCAGCCTCTTTTCTGGCCGATTTAGCGCGCTCTAGTCTGGCTTTGGGCACCATGTCAGACATGAGTGCAACTCCGTTTCCTTAGCGATATAACCTAAAAGGTAGCCGTTAGTGCGAAATTATTAAACCCCTGTACCAGATTTGTGAGAGCCGATGCATTCATTTTTCGATGACGCCGCTCTTTGTGGCGCTCATGACTGAGTTTACAAGGGGGTTAAATCCTGCTTCGCAAAGGTTGTTCCGCAGGCGCTGCAGGTTTACTATTTTAATAAGTAACCACTTTTCTTTTATATAAGCGCGAATAATGATGGATTTTAAGAAATGGCTGTTGCTTACGGCTTTATTGCTAAGCGGGTGTGCTTCCATGAACCAAATGGAATGCCAGACTGCTGATTGGCGAGCGATTGGATTTGAGGACGGCAGTACGGGGAAAAATCAATCTGTGATTAGCCAGTACAGGAAAGACTGCGCTGAGCATGGGATTACTGCCGATTTGCAAGCATATCGGGAGGGCCATCTGCAGGGTGCTACCCTTTATTGCACCGAAAACAATGGATTTCGCCAAGGCCTAATGAACAGAGATTATCAGCAATCTTGTCCAGCCGATTTAGAGGTCGTTTTTCTGGTGGCTTATCGCGACGGTCAATCTCTCTTTCAAGCTGAGCAAGCGATGAATGCCGCAGAACATGATATCAGCCATAATCAGCAACGATTAGCCTCTATCTCGCAAGAAATAGAGAGAATGAGTGATGAAATGTTGGCGGATGGCTTAACCAGAGAGCAGCGCATTCAAATTCGTGACGAGATCAAACAATTAGAAATCGAATATATTGAGGTACAGAGCCAGCAAGACGAACTGCACGCAATATTAGATGAGCAAACAGCGCATTTTAATCATGTTAATGCAACCATGAATAATAAATATCCGTTTGCTGATCTTTAAATTGGGATGGCTCTGTCTAATTATCATTCATCATTAAGTTCTCAGTCCTTTGTGCCAGATTTGAGAGGGCTGATGCAGCCCGGCGTAATAACAAAGTTCGCGAGGATGCTCGATGTTCCACAGAGTCAAATCAGCTTGCTTGCCTGGTGTGATGGTGCCAACGTGGTCTTCCATACCTAATGCTTTAGCAGCATTGAGGGTTACACCTAAAAGTGCTTCTTCCGGTGTCAGACCAAAAAAAGTACAACTCATATTCAGCATCAAAGGCAGAGACGCAATCGGTGAGGAGCCGGGGTTAAAGTCAGTGGCCACTGCCATAGGTATCTTGTATTGGCGCAATAATTCAATCGGAGGCTTTTGGGTCTCTCGCAAGAAGTAAAAGGCTCCGGGCAAAATAGTGGCAACCGTGCCACTTTGAGCAATAGCTGCTACGCCAGCTTCATCCAGATACTCGATGTGGTCGACGGAAAGCGCGTTTAATCCAGCAGCCATTTCACTGCCGCCCAGATTACTCAGCTGTTCTACATGAGCTTTAACTTTCAGTCCTAGCGACTGAGCTTTTAGTAACACTTTATTACTTTGTTTCAAATCAAAGCCAATACCCTCACAGAATACATCCGCCGCATCAGCTAAACCGGCTTTAGCCACCATGGGTAGCATCTCATCGCAAACTAAATCGATATAACCATCGGCGTTGTCTTTAAATTCAGGGGGCAGGGCGTGAGCACCCAAAAAGGTACTTTGAATATTGAGAGGATTAGTCTCTTTTAAACCTTGTATCACTCGCAGCATTTTTAGTTCTGTGTCGCTGTCCAGGCCATAACCGGATTTTATCTCCAAGGTAGTAACGCCTTGTTGTTGCATTGCTTTCAAACGCTTTGCTGCTGAGGTGTACAAGCTTTCTTCGCTTGCCTCTCGGGTGGCTCGCACGGTATTCATAATACCACCACCGGCGCGAGCTATTTCTTCGTAAGACACACCTTGTAATCGTTTTTCAAATTCATCGGCGCGATTGCCACCGAATACCAGGTGGCTATGACAATCGATAAGCCCCGGCAATAACCACTGCTGTTGACAGTCTTGTTTGGGATATTGCTGGTATTGTTCTGGTAGCTGATCGGCTGTACCGCACCAGGCAATCTTGCCTTGATCTATCACTACTGCCGCATTCTGCAACAGGTCTTGTTCAGCAATCCCCCTTTCCATGGTTGCGAGATTCAAATTGTGTAATACCAAAGGAGTGTTGGCGATCGTTGTGGAACTGTTTGAATTCATTGGCAATGTCCATGAAAGGATGAGTTATGTGATTTATTCTGCGAAAATTAACTTGTATATACAAGTTGTTTGTGAGAATTTATTAATTCATGAGCGTCAGCAAATATCTACAGATCAAGCAGCACTTACTGCAAAACATCGAATCAGGCCTATGGCCTGAGTATAGCCCTGTGCCATCAGAAAATGCCCTGGCGGAAGAGTTTTCTGTTAGCCGCATGACCGCCAGAAGGGCGCTACAGGAATTGGCAGAGCAAGGCGTGATTGTGCGCAATCAAGGTGCAGCTTCCTACGTGGCTAGCCTGAAAAGCCAATCGTCTATGCTGGTTATTCGCAATATCGCCGATGAAATCATAGATCGAGGCCATGAGCATAAAGCGCAGGTGTTGCAGCTAGATAAAGTCATTGCTGATCAAGTGGTGGCGGCAAACCTTGGCGTATCCGCTGGTACTGAAGTGTTTCATAGTGTGATTTTGCACTTCGAAAATGCCCAGGTATTGCAATTAGAAGAGCGCTTCGTTAACCCGAAAGTAGCACCTGACTATCTGGCGCAAGATTTTGAGGGCCAAACCAGTCACGATTATTTGTCGCAGAAATTACCCCTTACCGAAGCCGAGCATTTGGTGGAAGCCATAGTGCCAGATTCGGAATTGCAGGAACTTTTACATATTAAGGAAGGAACTGCTTGCTTACGCGTAACCCGAAGAACCTGGTCTAAAAAGGCTTCGGTGAGTTACGCCATATTGACCCATCCCGGTGACAGGTACCGTTTAGGCAGTCATCTGACCTTCGGTTAAGCCGGCCAAAGAGATTAATAAAGGTGAATCATATGAACAATCGTCACGACCCTACACGAGTGATACGCGCCCCGAAAGGCACAGAAATAACCTGTAAAAGCTGGCTAACGGAAGCGGCCATGCGCATGCTGATGAATAACCTGGATCCGGAGGTGGCAGAGCGCCCGGAAGATCTGGTGGTCTACGGTGGTATTGGCCGTGCAGCGCGCGACTGGCAGTGTTTTGATAAAATCGTAGAAGTATTGCAACGCCTGGAAGAAGACGAATCACTGGTAGTGCAATCGGGTAAGCCTGTTGGCGTTTTTAAAACTCATGCCAATGCACCGCGTGTGCTGATTGCTAACTCTAACCTGGTACCTCATTGGGCTAACTGGGAACACTTTAACCAGTTGGATAAAGAAGGTTTGATGATGTACGGCCAGATGACGGCCGGTAGCTGGATCTACATTGGCAGCCAGGGCATTGTACAAGGTACCTACGAAACCTTTGGTGCCGTAGCACGCAAACACTTTGACGGTGTCGCTTCGGGTAAGTGGGTACTCACTGGTGGTTTAGGTGGTATGGGAGGAGCGCAACCTCTGGCGGCTACTATGGCTGGTTTCTCTATGATTGCAGTTGAATGTGATGAAACCCGTATCGATTTCCGTCTGCGCACCCGCTATGTGGACAAAAAAGCCACGTCGCTGGATGAAGCATTAGACATGATAAATAACACTGACAAACCTATCTCAGTCGGTTTGTTGGGTAATGCCGCTGACGTATTCGCTGAATTAGTGGAGCGCGGTATTACACCTGACGTAGTAACCGATCAAACTTCTGCTCACGATCCACTGAATGGCTATCTACCACAAGGCTGGACTATGGAGCACGCTGCGGATATGCGTACCCGAGACGAAGCGGCAGTGGTAAAAGCCGCTAAGCAATCCATGGCAGTGCAAGTACAGGCCATGTTAACCCTGCAAGAGCGCGGCGCTGCTACCTTGGACTATGGCAATAACATCCGTCAGATGGCGTTGGAAGAAGGGGTGGGGAATGCCTTTGATTTCCCAGGTTTCGTGCCTGCTTATATTCGTCCTTTATTCTGTGAAGGTATCGGTCCGTTCCGCTGGGCGGCGCTGAGCGGCGACCCGGAAGACATTTATAAAACTGACGCCAAAGTAAAAGAGCTCATCCCGGATAACCCGCACCTGCACAACTGGTTAGATATGGCCAGAGAACGCATTCAGTTCCAGGGCTTGCCTGCGCGTATTTGCTGGATTGGGTTGAAAGACCGCGCTCGCATTGCCAATGCCTTCAATGAAATGGTGAAAAACGGCGAGTTAAGTGCGCCGGTGGTGATTGGTCGCGACCACCTGGACTCTGGCTCAGTAGCCAGCCCTAACCGTGAAACTGAAGCCATGTTAGATGGTTCTGATGCCGTATCAGATTGGCCGTTACTCAATGCCTTGTTAAGCACAGCTGGTGGTGCAACCTGGGTGAGTTTGCACCACGGCGGTGGTGTCGGTATGGGCTTTTCACAACATTCGGGTGTAGTGATTGTTTGTGATGGTACCGAGGAAGCCGGTGAGCGGGTACGTCGTGTGCTGTGGAATGATCCGGCCACGGGTGTTATGCGACATGCTGATGCCGGATACGATATTGCCATTAATTGCGCTAAAGAAAATGGCCTGGATTTACCCATGCTTAATACTGGCAATAAGTGAGGCTTGGCTATGAATGACTCCATGAATGAATTAATGATACAACCAGGCAAATTAACTCTGGCTCAACTACGTGATGTAGTAACTCAGTCTGTGCATTTGTCACTGGACAGTAGCGTGCAAGCGGCTATTACGGCATCGTCTGACCAGGTAAACAAAGTCCTGGCGTCCGGGCAAGTGGTATACGGAATCAATACCGGGTTTGGCCTTTTGGCCAATACCCGCATTAAGCCAGAAGAGCTGGAATTATTACAAAAATCCATCGTGCTTTCCCATGCGGCAGGTACGGGCGATTTAATGAATGATTCCACCGTGCGTTTGATGATGACCTTAAAAATCAATGCTCTGGCCCGTGGTTTTTCTGGTATTCGCCTGCAGGTGATTGAAATGCTGATGGCACTGGTAAACGCTGAAGTGTATCCCTGCGTACCGAAAAAAGGCTCAGTGGGTGCCAGTGGCGATTTAGCACCGCTGGCTCATATGAGTATGCCGCTGATTGGTGAAGGCCATGTGCGCTATAAAGGCGAAGTGATTTCCGGCGCCAAAGGCCTGGAGATTGCGGGCCTTGAGGCTATCAATCTGGCGCCTAAAGAAGGTCTGGCATTGCTTAACGGCACTCAAGCCTCTACTGCTTTAGCACTGGAAGGTTTGTTCCACACAGAGAACCTGTTTAATGCTGCTATTGTGGCAGGCGCTATGAGTGTTGAGGCGGCGGTGGGTAGCCGCGTGCCTTTTGATGCGCGCATTCACGAAGCTCGCGGTCAAAAAGGCCAAATACACGCAGCTACCTTGTACAGAGAGTTATTAACGGAAACCTCAGAAATTGGCGATTCCCATCTGGAATGCGACAAGGTACAAGACCCTTATTCACTGCGTTGTCAGCCTCAGGTGATGGGGGCTTGTTGGGATCAGATGCAACATGCGGCACAGATCTTAACTACCGAAGCTAACGGGGTAACCGATAACCCACTGGTATTCAATGAAGACATTATCTCAGGTGGTAACTTCCACGCCGAGCCTGTGGCGTTTGCCGCTGACAATCTGGCATTGGTAATCGCCGAGATCGGCGCTTTATCGGAACGTCGTATTGCCTTGTTGATTGATAAAAACCTGAGTGGTTTGCCGCCATTTTTGGTGAACAATGGCGGGGTGAATTCGGGCTTTATGTTGGCTCAGGTAACGGCCGCGGCACTGGCATCAGAAAATAAAACTCTGGCGCACCCGGCTTCGGTGGATAGTTTGCCCACTTCTGCCAACCAGGAAGATCACGTGTCGATGGCCACCTTTGCGGCGCGACGTTTGTCGGATATGGCTGAAAACAGCCGTGGTATTGTGGCTGTGGAGCTATTAGCTGCGGCACAGGGCATTGATTTCAGACGGCCAAATAGGACTTCTGAAAAACTGGAACAGGCCTACGCCATTGTGCGTGCGAAAGTACCGTTTTACGATCACGACCGCTACTTCTCGCCCGATATCGGCATGATGCAGGATGTAATTGAAGCGGGTAGCTTTAATCAGCTAATACCGCAATAAAATACTTTTTCGAAGAGGGCATCACGCCCTCTTCTGTTTTAATCACGCCGACAACAATAGCTTTTATCGCCATTAGACCAATGGGGTATGGCTAATTTCACAAAATTTGCCTACCTTAATGATTCTGGATATTCCACAGGATCGGAAGCAATGAAGTTTAAAACCATATTATTAGTGGATGATGAGACTGCTATCACATCGGCCATCACCAGAGTCTTGCGCGGCAAACACACGACTATTTTGACAGCCAATAGCGGCCAGCAGGCTTTGGACACCTTAGCTGAAAACAGCGTCGATATTATTATCTCCGATCTGAGTATGCCGGGTATGACCGGTAACGAACTCTTTACCCGTGTTGCCCAGGAATATCCAGAAACCATTCGCATTATGTTAACTGCTCATACTGATATCAATTTAGTGTTAGAAGCAGTAAATAACGGCAGGGTTTGGGGTTATTTACAAAAGCCTTGGAATAATGACGAATTGCGTATTTTAGTGGAGCAAGCCAGCCAGATGCAGGATATTCTGGCAGAGCGCAGCATGCTCAAACAAACTTTGCAGCGCTATCAGAAAAAACAGCGGCCTACTTTTGAAGGTTTCATCGGCGATTCCATTGCCATGCAATTTGTTTACAACGCCATAGAGCGGGCAGCTCCTAGTAATGCCAGTATGTTTTTAACTGGCGCCAGCGGCACTGGTAAAGAAGTGGCTGCTGAAGCCATACACAAACTCAGCAAGCGCAAAAACGCCGCTTTTGTAGCGCTGAACTGTGCCGCAATTCCATCAGAATTGATGGAGTCAGAGATTTTTGGGCACGTAAAAGGCGCGTTTTCCGGCGCTCTGTCTAACCGTGATGGTGCGGCTACCATGACCGACGGCGGTACCTTGTTCCTCGATGAGCTAGGGGAGATGGATATGGCGCTACAGGCTAAACTGCTGCGTTTTATTCAAACCGGCGAATATCAAAAAGTGGGTTCGGATAAAACTGAACGAGCCAATATTCGCTTTATCGCCGCCACCAATCGCGACCCGCTGCAAGCGATTGCCGACCAGGTACTTCGAGAAGACCTGTATTACCGGTTGAATGTAATTTCCATCGATCTGCCCCCGCTAAAGGAACGAGACCAGGATCCATTGCAAATTGCTCAGTATTTTCTGACCCGGTTTAGCGAAGAAGAGGAGAAGATTTTCGCTGGTTTCTCTGCTGATGCAGAGATGCTGCTAACCCAGTACGATTGGCCCGGTAACGTGCGGCAACTACGTAACCTTATTCACAGTGCGGTGATCATGTCTGACGGGCCAATTATCGGTAGCGAAGAGTTGGGGCGGCAATTGAAATTAGATAATACCAGTATCCATAAACTCAGTGTCGCCCCTCCTGGTGGCACATCGGCAAATATGCCCGTAGCTGAAGCTATCCAGGATAACCCGCTGCTGGGTGCCGCATCTGAAGCTGTGTTTACTATTGAACCGCTGGCCACTACCGAACGTCGAGCCATTGAGCGAGCCATTCAGCATTTCGATGATAATGTGGTGCAGGCAGCCAATGCTTTGCAAGTGAGTCCATCGACTCTGTACCGTAAAATGCAATCCTGGCAAGATGAAAACTAGTTGTCTGGCTATTCGCATCTTGCGAATAGCCACAGTCTGCACATTGCAAAACGCGAATGGTATTTAGTCGGCTCTAAAAATAACCAATAAAATCAACATCTTGTAAACGTTTAAAAGTTGGAACGCATCTTGTAATCCCTTGAGCAATGCACAAACATTGTTAACAGGCGATTTCATGCAACGCGCAATTAAGGCCCTTAAAAATAAGCTTTCCACTACTCAGCATCGCAATGTGTTGAGTATGATCGGCGCTGAGGCCGTAGCCAAGTTATCCCGCATCGTGACGCTGTTAGCAATGGCGGCATTTTTAGTTCCAGCACAATACGGTACCGCAATGTTAGCGCTGGCTTGTCACGATATGATTCGATTGGTTCTGCGCTGTGGTGCCGGCTCCCAACTAGTTCAGTGCTCTGATGAACAATTGCCGGCATTCGCTAAAAATGCCGTAGTCATGCAAATCATATTAAGTGTCACGCTCGCTGCTCTTCAGTATACATTGGCGATATTCCTGGGCGAATTTTATAGCAACCCTGAACTCAAGCAATTACTGCAACAATTATCTACCGTTTACCTGCTATATCCGGTAGTGAGTGTACGGGTATTCTTATTACAGCGCAGTAACAAGCTGGGCTATTTCGGCTTTTGCAATGGCTTATGTGTCAGCATCGAAAACCTGTCTATCGCTATGTTGTTATGGCTGGGGCAGGGCATTGAAGTGGTGGTCTACGGCAAATTTATCTATGCCATTTTATGGATTGTATTGTTCATACGAGTGCCGGTAACACAATATGGTATTGGTTTTAATTGGCCGATTTTCAGAAAGCTTGTTGTTAATTCAAGTAAATTATTGCAATCGGAATTATCAAGAGCACTGCGCATCAATGCCGATGTGTTGATAGCCGGAAAACTGCTTTCTCCTGAAATTTTCGGTATCTACAGCTTTGCCAAAAGTGCCAGTATCGCCGTCAGCCAGGCATTCAGCAATGCGGTAACGACCGCACTTTATCCACAGTTTTGTGTGATGCAGCGCAATGGTATCCAATCAGATTCCGTTAAGAATATTGTTTTGCTGATGGGGTTAGTTTGTGCGCTTTACGTGACACAAGCACTACTGGCACCTTTCTATATTCAATGGGTGTTTGGCAATACCTGGCTGGCATCGATACCTGTCGCTACCTGGTTGTGTATTTCAGCGATTCCGATTTTTCTCATCGATATGATTTGTGTGGCGCAGCGGGCGGCAGGTGCATTCACTCGTGAATCCCATGTGCGCCTGGCACACCTGAGCGTCTTGGTGGCCAGTTTGTGCTGGCTCAAACCTGCATCACCTTTGGCGCTGGCTCAGGTGGTGTTATTTGCCAGTAGTTTTTGTTTGCTGCTCAGTTTGAGCTGTGTAAAACCTTCTAAATTAAAACAAGCTAAAGCGCCGCTTTGCGGCTCGCTGTAATCTGGAGAATCTTATGACTCAGCAGAACTTATCTTACTCTTGTCCCGTGGTTTCTGTGGTAATTCCTATGTACAACGTGGAAAAGTACATTGCTACGAGTTTACAGTCGGTGCTGGCACAAACCTGGCAACACTTTGAAGTGATTTGCGTAGACGATGGCGGTAGCGACGATACCCTGGATATCGTTAATAGCTTCAATGATCCAAGAATACGCGTGGTATCTCAAAAGAATCGTGGTTTGGCAGGTGCCAGAAATACCGGTATCGCTGAGGCACGCGGTCACTACGTGGCATTGTTGGACGCAGATGACTTTTGGGCACCGGAAAAACTAGAGCTGCACGTATTACATCTCAACCGCAATGAACAGGTTGGTATCAGTTATAGCGCCTCCTGGTTTGTGGACGAAAACGGTAAATCAATGGGTATTGGCCAGTTCCCAAAACTCACCGACGTGGATGCCAAACATATCTTTTGTCGTAACCCAATCGGCAATGGCTCAGCACCCGTGATACGTCGAGAGTTATTGGAAGAAATTAAAACCAGTCGCTGGGAAGGCAGTCAGCTTAGACATTTCTGGTTTGATGAACGCTTACGACAGTCAGAAGACATAGAGTTTTGGTTGCGGGTGGCCTTGAACACCTCATGGATTTTTGAAGGCCTGGCCGAGCCTCTGACGTTTTATCGAGTTAATGCCGGGGGATTATCGGCTAATCTGCAAAAGCAATTCGCCAGCTGGCAGTTTGCCGTGCAGCAAAATACAGAAGGTCATGAAGATTTTATGCAACAGTGGCAATCGCTGGCTGAAGCATATCAGTACCGCTACCTTGCCAGACGCGCTGTGCAATCAGGCAACGCTAGAGAAGCCATCCGCCTGTCCTTCAAAGCCATACGCACTGATTACCGCGTAGTTGCCGAAGAGCCCCAACGTACTTTCTTAACCTGTGGCTGTGCTTTGTTGAGTGTCTTACCTCAATCGTTATATACCAAGCTAGAATCCTGGTTTATGCACAACGCGCAGCAGCTGAATTATGGTAACAAATAGTCCTGCCATTGCGGCTTTAGGGTTTGTTGTCGAGCGAGCCCTTGCCAAGGTCATTGTTCAGCTATGGCAATGTAACAGGCGTTGCTGGCCTTTTATTGTGTGCACCGGATTGCTGTGCATTACCTGGTTGTCACTAAAACCACCTTATGTGGGACCACCCGGCATTCCCGGTATCGACAAAGTTCAACATTTACTGGCCTGGTGCATGGTAGCCTTGCCCATCGTTGTAGCCAAACCCAAAGGAGCATACCGATTCTTGCTATTACTCTGGCTCGCCAGTGGCTTGATTGAATGTTTGCAGCCTTATTTTCAGCGCACTTTTGATGTACTGGATTTATTGGCAAATGGCGCAGGCATTGCGCTCGCCTTGTATGGTGGCGAGCGCAGTATAAATGGCGTAATGCAGTTACTGACTCGCAGACGCTTGTTTCACCCGCAGCTCTCCATCTGAGCGCACATAAATTACGGTCTCTTCTTTGGTGTTCAGCTGATGTTTGAATTGTCCAGTGGCGCTGAAATAGCTGCCTTCTGAGAGGTCCAGGGGCTGGCTGGTTTCCACGGAGCTGTATGTCACCTCACCCTGGATAACCACTGCCCGGAACTCATTCGCTTCACTGGCAATTTCGATGTGGGGTGATGCAGGCAGTTTCACCAGATAACCGCGCAAAGCGGGACGCTCCTGTTTTTGCCAGAGGTAGCTGACGGCAAGCTTGTCACCTTCGACAATGGAAGATTGGGTTGCATCTAGCCAAACCAAGTTGTCTGCGTGCACATTAACAGGATACTCGCCATTGGCAAATTGTTGCTCTGTGGGTCTTACCAGGTAAGGGCCACTGTCTATTTCAAGGTAAATCAGGTTGCTGTCACCATCGGCTGCAGTAATGTGATTTTCCCCTGCAGGTTGCGTCCAATAGGACGTCGCCGGTAACCAGAGCTTTTCTGCGCCGGGGTCATCATTGTGCATCAGGCCTTTGATCACGACACCGCGATAAGAAATATTGTGGATATGAGGCGGTGAGGAAAAACCTTTGTTGAAGCGCACTAACATACCTGTAGCCGTATCTTTGCTGCGATCACCCCACAAATTTGCCGCTCCTGGGCTTTTATCGCCACGCGCTGGGTTGAGATAACCCCATTGAATATTATCTGTGGTGATCACCTTTGACTGTAGTTCAGAGGCATTAGCGATAGCACACAGCGAGGTGCTCAGAAGCGCTAAGCTTATCCAAAGTAACCTGTTGATCTTTAACATTAAATCTCTCCTTTTATAAATGGCAAAAGGGATGCCAGTGCATCCCTGATAAACGAAGTCTTCGGATTAAATCGTCACGACCACTTTACCCATCGCTTGACCGCTGGCCAGTCGCGCATGGGCCTCACTTACTTGCTCTAACGTATACTCGTTACTATCCAGTATCGGTGTGAGTTTACCGGCTTCCACGATCTCGGTTAGCGCTTTGAGAATCGTTGCATGCTCCTCGCGGCGGAAGTTGTGCAGCATAGGGATTAGCATAAACACCACATGTAAGGATAGCCCTTTAAAGTGCGCCAGGGTTAAATCCAGTTCCACCAATGATACGGTTGAAGCAACATGACCGTTCAGGGCTGCCGCTTCAAAGGAATTTAGCATGTTGGCACCGCCCACCGAGTCAAATACCACATCAAAACCCACACCTGACGTATGCTGTTGTACATAACTTTCAACTGATTCGGATTTATAGTTAATGGCCGTGGCACCCAGTTTTTCAATCAGAGCGCTTTGAGCATCGCCTCCGCCCGTGGAGTACACCTCAGCGCCAAAGTGTTTCGCTAGCTGCAGCGCGATATGCCCCACACCTCCTGAGCCACCGTGCACCAACACTTTTTGCCCGGCTTTAACCCCAGCGCGCATTAAGCCTTCATAGGCGGTAATACCCACCAGTGGAATAGCCGCCGCTTCCCGCATTGTCAGGTTTTTAGGCTTGTGGGCAATCAGGTTGGCATCAGCAGCAATATACTCGGTGAGCGTCCCGGGTAGATCGGCAAGTCCGCCTGCACAACCGTACACCTCATCACCCGGTGCGTAACCCGTAACATCTTCACCCACTTGTGTGATGACACCCGCGAAATCCATACCTAACACAGCGGGGGCTGCGGGAGACAAAGGTAACTCCGGACCCATCTGGCGTATCATGGTGTCCACCGTATTGACACTGGTGGCTTTGATGTTCACCAGAACATGACCAGCTTTAACTTCCGGTTTGGCGATGTCTGTGGCCTGAAATACCTCCGGGCCACCAAATTCATTTACTATCATTGCTTTCATGGAAACTCTCCTGATTTGATGCTGTTAAAATTACTGTAGTTTGTTACTTGAGGTGTCTGCGCACCTCAGTGCTTAATCGATTGTGGGTATTTGCAGTTTTTTAAGAATGTCCTGCAGGGTTGCCATTAAGGCGTTGTTTTTCATTTCATTGAGGGCATCAGGGTGAGGCTGTGCCCAATTGCCAATATCGTTATCAAAGTAGCGTCCGGTGATACCGTTAAATTCCTCACTCAATGCGGCTCGCACCAGAATATCAGCGCCGATAGACAGGTCCTTACCCTCAGATCCATAGGCGTCCTTTACCATTTTGCTGCCAAGGAAAGAGGCGGGATTAATAGCCAAAATCGCCGGTGCGTTTGAGCCTGAATGCTCAGCCAGATAAAAACTCCACATCGTAATGGCGAGCTTACTTTGCGCATAGGCACTGCTATCGCTAAGGAGCTGTTTACCAGAGAGAGCATTGAGGCTGACTGGCGCTTGTGCTGCGGAGGACAGGTTTAATACCCGCCCTTGTTTATTCATTGCGGGCAACAACTGTTGCGTAAGTACAAGCGGGGCCAGGGTATTAACCATAAAACGAATGTCGTAGCCGGTATCAGTTACGGGTTTAGGTGTTTTGAACACACCGGCGTTATTGATTAGCACATCAATCTTATCGTGTGCCGCTCTAACCGCGTTTGCCAGTTTCAGCACCTCACTGAGATTGGCCAGATCAGCCTGATAGCTTTCGATAGTCGCATTGCTGTTAAGTGCTTCAAGCTGGCTTTTAATCACCTGTAATTTTTCACTATTGCGACCGTGAAGTAACAGGGTGTGACCTTGTTTCACCAGGTTTTTTGCGGTTTCCAGACCGATACCATCAGTCCCGCCAGTGAGTAAAATTGTTTTGTTCATGAATACAGTCCTGTTAGTTAAATTCCGGCATAATGTGCTCAGCGATTTCATGTAGCGTTTGCGGCACATTTCGCTGGTTGAAGCGCAGGTTTAACGCTACGTGGTTAACACCAATCTCTTGTCGTGCTCGCAGATAGTTACGCAGCGATTTGATACCCAAGCGATATCCCAGGTGAATGGCTTGGGGCGCATGATCCGGGTCTTCGGTGATATCAATGTAAAGTGGCTCCATTACCGGTTTTGATATGCCGGTTTCGCTAGCGGTAATTCGCAAGTTTTCGATGAATTTTGCTTGTAACGCCTGTGGTCTGGGGTAAGTGATCCAGCCATCGCCATGCTGGGCCAACCAATCAGGCGCTTGTTGTGAAGCGCCAGTGATCAGCAGAGGTAACTGCCCATGTTGCGGTTTAGGCAACAGGTCCATTTGGCACTGTAGCGTGCCATAGTGGTTTTCTATCTGAGGATAGGCCTGAGCAGCACAGCGAATATAGTCATAGCTTTGCTGAAATAGCGCGCCTCGCTGCTGGTAGTCAACGCCCATTGCAGGATATTCCTCAGGACGATCACCACTGGCAATGCCAAGGAGCAGTCGACCACCCGATAAGCTATCAACCGATGCGGCTGCCTTTGCCACATGCACCGGATGACGCAGGGGTAAAATCAGACTCGCAACGCCCAGAGCAATACGGCTTGTTTGTCCGGCTAATAATCCCAAATATACAAAGGGATCGAACACCTGTCCGGCATCACCAAAGGAGGGCACATTAAAGGGCACATCTCTGAGCCACACCGACTTAAATCCCAGGGATTCAGCCAGTTGTACTCGCTGAACTTGTTGTTGCATGGTGGGCTCTGGACTGTCGGGATACGCCTCAACAGGTACCACTAAGCCCAGGCTCAGTTTGTTAGCCTGAAACACCTGATTGTAAGCGGTATTTAGCGCTGGAAAAGCGGGTGTCTCAAGTCGTTGTCGCTGCAACATGGTTCCCCCTGTGGTGAATTGACCCGTGATGTTTAATTGATGGCGAAAGCATATCTCTGTTGAAAATGCGAATAAATGGCGTATAAAAGGAATCAGAATTCGGATTTTGGATATAATTATGGATACCAGTGGCGTTCGATTATTCGTTCTGGCGGCAGAATTACTGAATATCAGTGCCGCCGGAAAGCGCTTGGGCTTGCCGCCTTCAGTGGCGAGTGCCCGATTATCGAAATTAGAAGTGCAGGTGGGAGCCGACTTGTTTCACCGCTCTACGCGTAAAGTCAGTTTGTCGATAGAAGGTGCGGAGTTTTTGCCCTATGCTCGTGAAATCATTGCTCAGGAGGAGGCGGCTTTAGCGGCTTTAGGTAAAGGTAAAGCACAGGTGAGCGGTACATTGCGTTTTGCCGCTTCCAGTACCTTTGCTCAGTTGCACATTGCCCCCATCTTGCCGGAATTTCTGGCCCGATACCCGGATGTCAACATTGAGCTGAAATTGTCTGATACACGCATGGATTTGATTGAAGGTGGCTTTGATCTCGCGCTTAGAAATTACGCAGCCGAAGATACCAGTTTAATCGGCCGGCGTCTGGCTAACGATTCTCGCATTTTGTGTGCTTCTCCTGAGTATTTACAGCAATTCGGTACACCGGAGCAGCCAGCGGATTTGGAGCAACACCAGCTGATTGTTTTTATGCATACTAAGCCCCGCAAACTGGTGTCGCGTAGCGACAAAAGCAGTTACCCCTTTCCCAAACCCGGACTTACGCCCCGAGTGATATGTGATGATGGAGCAAATATGCGCATCGCGGCAAAAGCGGGGGTGGGTATTTGCATGAGCTCGGTATGGAATGTCCATAAAGAGCTAAATGAAGGCAGTTTAGTAAGGGTGTTACCGGATTTTGAAATAGATGATCAGGCCGCTATCTGGCTGGTTTACCCCAAATCCAATGTGCTTACCGCCAAGGTACGGGTATTTATCGATTATCTTATTGAAAAAATTGGTGATGCTCCTTGCTGGCAGCGCGCCAGCTAGTTCCATGAAGGCCATTTACAAATTGTTAAATGTCGCGCTTGCACCTGAACTTTTTCCGCTGTAGCGTTTAATCAAACTTGTTATGGATGAATAGTAAATGCCGCAAATCAATGTGAATGGCGCCAACCTGTTTTATCAGGAAACAGGCGCAGGAAAGGAAACCATCGTATTTTCTCACGGTTTTCTGATGAACCACACTATGTTCGCCGGTCAGGTGGAACGACTTCAGGAAAGCTACCGCTGCATCAGCTTCGAACATCGTGGCCATGGCCAGAGTGAAGTTACATCATCAGGCTATGAACTGGATAATCTGGTAAGCGATGCGATTGCTTTGATAGAGCAGCTGGATTGTGGTCCGGTGCATTTTGTGGGTATGTCCACAGGTGGCTTTGTGGGGATGCGTATTGCCCTGCGTCGTCCTGATTTGCTGCATTCCTTGGTATTAATGAGCACGTCTGCAGAAGACGAACCGCAAGCAGCGCTGCAGAAAAATACTCTGCTGTTAAAAACCGTAAAAAACCTCGGCTGGTGGCCGGTGATTGGTAAAGTATTACCTATGATGTTTCACAAGAGTTTTTTGAAAACGACTGACAACAAAAAAGCGGTGAACTACTGGAAGCAAACTGTCACTGAACAGAATAAAAAAGCCATGGTGGCTTTTGGCGAAAGCATATTTAGTCGAGACAATGTATTGTCGCAATTACAGGACGTATCTTTGCCTGTTGCGGTCATCGTTGGGGAATTTGACGTCTTAACACCACCTGAGTGTTCGCAGCGCATGGCGGACACCATTCCCGGCGCGCGTCTTTTCACTATCAATGATGCAGGGCACAGCGCTGCAATTGAAAAGGCTGCTGAAGTGGCAGCAGCCATGCAACAGTTTTACAGGGATGCTTTTCCTGAGACAGACTCTATCTAACGGGATAGCTAGCTGCTCGAGGAAAAGCTTTAGCAAAAAGTTGGGTTGTGGATGGCAGATTCAACCTGTTTTGAATATGCACACACAGCACCGCGAACCCCATGACAAACAGCGCTTTTTGCAGGAAAGGTAACATGGTTCCATCAGGCGTACCCATTACTCCGGACCAGATAAACAGAGCAAGAATATGCCATAAGTACAACCACATCGAGTTGCTGGACAACCAGATGATCACCCGCTGTGATAGCGAGCTGTTCAATGAGCATGATGTCACCAGCAGGTATAGTAAATTGATGGCGAAAAACGCATAACTCAGGTAATACAAGGTGGGTGGGTACTTATACCCTTGCGTAGGCACAAATGCGCCCGTTTCATTGAACTTAAACAGGGCATACAGCACGAAAAGTAACAAAGATAGCAAGGCTGTGAATAATACCTGTCGGTTGCTTAAAGAGGGTAACCTGAAGGCATAACAATAAATTAAGCCATAGGGAATTAGGGTAAAGACTACCGAGTTAATGATGCTCCCCACTGAAGCCGAAAATAGATTTACCATTACCTCGTAGCTGAAATATGCCAATAACAACGCGGCAAAGTAGGCGTTATTACTGCGAATCCGGCGATTTAGATAAAGAGCGAATGGGGTGAGCAGCGCCAATGCCAGATATACTTTAAATACCCATACAAAACCAATTCCACCCATCAGCGCATAAGAGCCGACGATGTTTTTCAAGGTAAAAGGGAATTCGCTGTCCATTAATTGTGAGAACAGGTAATAGCCTGCAAAAAACAGGGTAAGAAAAAGCCAAACGGGGAACAGCAGGTTCTTGATGCGTTTGTGATAAAAGGAGCTGACATTCAGAGTTCGATTATGAAAGATAAGCGCGTAGGTCAGCCCGGAGCCCAGCACTAACAGCGGAGTTCCAAAATTACGCAACTGAAACAACCACTCTGGGGGATTAGAATGGGCAATAACAATGATCAACAAGCCTAACAGTCTGAGCAAATCATAGTTGAGATTACGCTGAGTATTGCCGGTCTGAGTCTGATGAACTGATTGCATTTCGAATCTCCTGTTAGCTATTGATTACTGCGACTTAAACCAGTCCCAGACACCCAATGAATAACCTTCGAATACATTGATACCCAACGCCGATTTCAACAGATAAACAGCTAACAGCCCCAGTAGCGCCAGACCCATCACAAAACTAATGGTAAACGCCAGTAAAACCAGCGCTGCCATGTATTGCTCTTGTTTTGATAAGGAACGACGGTTGCGGCCCACCAAAAACACCACATAGAAACTCCATGGTAAGAACGGAAACTTCAACGTCGGGCGAATGTCCACCGAGTGCAGTCGTCCACCACGGACACCAATCGCCTCGCGCAAACCAAAAAGCTGCTCAGTACTAAAACTACTGGCGATATTGTCGGGCATGCGTTTAAGCAGGCGTTGAATGGCGGGATCGTCACCCGGATGTTCAATGGAGGAGGCCACTGTCGCTGTCATAGGATTCTTCCTGTAAAAGGTTGGGCTGCTGCACAGCCCGTTACATCTTCTTTCGGCCGCTTAGCGGGTTTGGGGTATCGCAAACGACACGGCTTTATGCACCAGGTTAATGACGTTTTTAACGCGCCACTGGCACCAGTAGCGAAGCTCACTGGCAAAGTACTTAACCCGGTCAGACAGCGGAAACTGAAACACACCGTCATTGTTGTATACGAACATGTCATCGGCTTGTTTTAACCAGTTATCTGCCTTGCCATTTTTTAAATGGAAAAAGCTAAACGGGTTGTTGATGCGGATCTGATTTCTCGCCTTGATTTGCTCTGGTGTGCGCTGTGCATAATGGCGACAAATGGGGGCTTTATAATAAAAGCGTTTGCAAAATGGAGGTAAACGACCGGAAATGTTTTCAGACCATTCCTGCGACTGCTTGTTTTTGAAAAAGCGCGGCTCACGCCAGTTAATGCGATAGTAGCGACGACGCTCGGTAACAGGGAGTGACTTGTCTTCCTGCTCGTAACCCGCCATGTCTTTATCGGTGAAATAAAACTGGGCTTGCCACACTCTTAGCATGTCATAACCTCTGCGGTCTGCCTCAGACAATAGGGGCTTAGGATCTTCGGTTAGCATTTCATCGGCATCCAGGATGTACCACCAGTCGTCGTCTGTGTACTTGTGATGGAACATGTTGTACACCCGATTGCGTAGCTGGTTTTTAAACACTTCATCGCTGTGGGCGGCGATTTCAATTTGTTTGTGTAGTTGCGCCAGTTCCAGCACGGTTTCCCAAGTGCCGTCAGTGGAGCCATTGTCAAACACATAAATGCGGTGACAAAAGTTAATCGCGTTTAACAGCGTTTCGGCGATGACATCGCCTTCGTTTTTAACCATACAGATTGCATTAAGTTTCATGATCTTTACCTCTTTAATTCGGTTTGGCGCGAATTATTGCGCGACCAATGAATGTTGAATTTGTTTCAGATAACTCATCGTGAGCAGGCCCCACTTATGTTTCGCTTTAAGGTTGCAGCGGCGGTCCGAAAGTAGTGCTCGTGCGGTATCAAATCGGCCCTTGTAGATATTGAGCTTGGCCAGGTGACACAGGTGAGCAGCACTGTATTTATTAACGTGTTTCGCTACTGTCTCATGGTTTAACTGAGCCATTTGCGTTTTTAAACGTTCACTGAAAGGACATTCCTGCTCTGGTACCCAGGTGCTGGTGGCACTGTTTTCACTGTCTCTGCGGTACAGCAGGTGAATGTTAGGGCTGTAAGCAATCGGCCCATGCATTGCCGCTCGGGCAAAAAAGTCCTGGTCTTCACCAATGCGCTCTCCCGGTGGAAAGCCGCCAATGATGTCTACTAGTGACTTGTCTATCACTGCTGAAGAGATCATAAAGGGCAGATCACCTGACGCAGCGACTTCGAAATAGTTGTTCAGTAAGACACCTTCGGGATCAAGACCCGATAAATTAATTTTGGCATCCACATAATTTTCACCGTCGATACATTGATAGCGACTTGCAAAAAATTTGCATTGTGGGAATTTCGCAATAAGCAATTGCATTTCTTCCAGAAAGAAAGGCAACCAGGTATCGTCGGCATCCAGAAAGGCCACATAGGTGTTGCGGGCCGCTTTAATACCATTATTGCGCGCCACTGAAACACCTTGATTGGCCTGGTGGATAATGCGCACGCCCTCAATCTTAGCTTGTTCTACTACGGCGACGCCTTCATCGCTGGAGCCATCGTCGATGATGATAATTTCATCCGCGGGCACACTTTGCGCCTTAATAGATGCAATGGCATCCAGTATGTGATTTGCTTTATTGTAAAGCGGGATGACGACTGAAAAATTTAGGTTGTTCATCGTGCTTTCTCCAGTTTGCTTCTGAGCGTTCTGTTGCGGTTTCTACTGGCAATTGGGCCATTGGAAAACCTGTTTCTAACCCCTGTTCAATCACATTAAACAGTTGACGTTTTGAGAATCGGTTAGCGTTAAATTGCATCTTTTCCGGTAACCCAATTTGCTCACACCATTGTTCGCATTTTGGGTGATAATTCAGTGCGACACTGGGGGTTTTACTCATAAATGCAAAAACGTTGCCATGTAGGCGCATACTCACCATAACTTTAAAATGGGAGATAACTTGCATGACTTTTAGCGGGTTGCTGTTATAGGGAATTGTCGATACCGGGACCCGGCCACGCAGTTGTTCGCAAATCATATTTGTCAGTTGGCCATCACCCAACTGAGCATGGCCGTTGAAGTTAATCAGGGATATGCGCTGGCCAGTTCGACGCCAAATGGCCTCGATGACCTGGCTGAGATCACGAGCACGCTGCTCTTCTTCAAAGGGATCGGTATTGCCAAAAGCATCTTTTGCTACCGGGCAAACGTTAAATAACACCCCTTGGCGCGGCCCGTCATTTACCTTGAATTGCGGGTGGTTACACAAGGAAACCGCAAGGTCAAAGCTCAACCTCACGTTACAGTCCGGCGCAAGGGCTTTGGCAATATCGTAACTTTGCTGATCCCGCACACCTACGAAGCTCACTTCTTGCAGAAATTGCCTACAGGCTTGTTCTGCTTCGGTATTTTTAAACGGACCCAGACTCACACCCAGTGCTTGAGAGTGTTTGATACCGGCCAGTTTTATCAAGTGGCGTTTTTGATTGATGTCTGTGGCGTTGTGGAACACACTACCTCCACCAAATATCACCCGTTTGCTGGCTAGTGCATAGCGATATTGAATTAACCGATTCTGGCCGCGCCAGTTTTGCGTTTTGCGCAATGTCTTCGCAATTTGCAAATCATCACAAAGCTTAAAATCACGCATGCTAGACGCTGCAATTTTGTTACACCCTAAGTGTTTCTGTGCGCCGAAATGAGTGGCTAATAGCAGCGCATCATCGCCGCAATTTTGCATCCCGTAATAACCCACCAGATAGGCGTCGAGGTGTTTAAACATGCTGTACTCCTTGAGAATCGATATAAATAACTGTGTTTTCATTGCGCGCTTTTTGCGGCAAGGTATTCACTGGATTAAAAGCCATTCCTATCCACAGCAATGCGGGCCAATAAAGGTAGGAAAGGATCTCCAGGTTTTCAAAAAAGCTGTAACATACAAACACTGCAAGCAAGCACAGTGCCGTTTGTGCGACTTTTGAAACCTGGGAATAAATGAATAAATAAATGGCGCTAACACCCATAGGTATAGCAAGTGCTAGCAAACCCACAAGGCCCTTTACAAAAAGCAATCCGTACCAGCTGTGATGGGAGCCAATGGGCATGCCTTCCACCAGTTTAGGGCCTTTTTCTACAATGCCATGACCAAACCAAAATGCTTCTGATTCCCAGCGTTGTAAGGCAATGGAAGCCAGCGCTTCGCGCACTCGTGTAGAGGCTGGACGGGAGGCTTTCACTTGCTCGTAGGAATCCATTAAAAACTCGAACAAGGGTTGTCCCAAAATCAGAATGGCAGGAATTAAAAAGCCAGCGATGAATAAGAACCAAGGCTCTTTAAATTTGTCGGAAAAGATCACCATGGGCCACAAACAAATAAAGATGGCCCAGCCAGCGCGCGACTGACACAGCAAGCACATGGCGGTAACACCCATGATGCCGCGCATGCGCCATTTTTTATCTTTTTCCTGTAAGCACAATACCAGGTATAAACAGGCGAGCAGGCCCGCCGCAGGTGCCCAGGGTGCGAAAAACTGCCAGCGGCCAGCCCCGGTTTCCGGGTTCAGACCATATAAAGACACCATAAAGAATTTTGGACCGGGACCACCTACAGCCTGAAATGGAGAGATGAACAGCTCACCTGGCAGCTTGATCATGTAAGCCACAAAGGTGAACGATGCGAAAATAAAGGTGTGCCAGCCTACAATACAGGCACCCCTTGCCAATAATTCCGGACGTATTGGCAATACTGCGCCGAGAAAGATAAATAAACCGATTAACGCCCAGCCTTTGGCCCAGCCAATGGTGGATTTGATGGTTTTACCCGTACCTAAATCCCAATTGGCATGTCCGGCCCATAATGCGATCAACATGAAGAACATGGCAATCATCCATAACCAAGCCATCGCAGGCACTTGTTTGCTGTAATCTTGATTACCTGAGATGAACAGGCGAAGCAGGATCACACCGAGAATGAGGTAGCCTAGTACCGAGCCGGTAACATAAAGAGCACCGAAACAATAAACCGGATAGGTGCCCAAAAAACCGAACCAGATTAGTCTTTCTTCAGCAGTAACTGGATTAATGCTTTGCGTTGCCATATCACTATCAGTCCAAAAGTAATGAAAAACATGCCGAATAACGCCGCCGCAATCGCAATCATGGGATTAGGACTGGCTTTCAGCACAGGAAATGAAGGGGTGGTTAGCATCTGAATTACGGGATAGGATGCGAACACGTCTGCTTTACTGGCTTCCAATCTTGCTGCGGCGGAGGTATAAACTGCTTCAGCCAGATCAAATTCTTTTTCCAGTCTGTCCAATACCGCGGCCTCACGGGCATAGACTTTTAACTGGTCAGTCAAATGCAGGTGAGAGCGTTCCAGATCTTTTAACTCAGATTCCTTGCCTTGCTTTTTGGCAAACGCATCGATCAGATCAGCAAATAGTTCCGCTCGCTTTGGGTTGTTTTCTAAATGCAAGGTGGTGAACATGTCGGTCGCGTCAAGGCCAGACAATTCTGCTCCGCGTTTGATAAGAGATGCTTTGGCGACATTAACGCGACTCTGCTCTGCAATCACTTTCGGGTGAGCAACACCCCAACGAGAGCGGTATTCACTGAACTGCATGGTGGACTCGCTTAATTCTCGAATGAACCCACGAAACTCTGGATCAGATTGTAAAATTAACGCTTTGCCCGCTAGTCTGGGGGAAACTTGCAGATCCAGGCTCAGCTGTTGGATGTAGTCAGACAACTCAACCAACTGTGCTTGCACATACATTTTCTTTTCGTTGAGCTGCGCGACGGTGGTGATGAGCTTGTCCATCTGACTGCGGGATACCAATAACGCTCGCTGTTGAAAGTCGACAATTTCATTGCGTGCTGTGTTAGTTCTCAGACGATACTCACCCAGCACATTCTTGATGCTCAGGTCGCGTCTGGCCACTTCATCGGCACGCAGTTTGTCCAGCTCTTCCTGTAATGATTCATACAGGGCCCAGCCTTTTAATTGCGCCTGCTCTGAAGAGTTACCAATGATGGTGATGGCAATGATGGAAGTTTGCTGCGTTAACTTCACATTAGGCTTACCGAATTGTGCTGCTGTGATACCGACTTTTTCTGCTGCACGCTCAATAACGCCTCTACTGGATAACATTTCCTTGTAGTTCACCTGTGGGTTAAAACCACCTGAACCAAAAGGCGTAGAGGTTTGAGACGTCACTTGACCTACTTCATTCAGGCTTACCTGGTTGCTGGAACCCGTGCCGGGTAATACCAGATCCAACTCACTCTTGTATTTTGGTGACTGGCTCATGTACAGCGCCACTAACATCAGAATGAACGCATAACCCATGGCACCTGTTGTCATATATGGCCAGCGCAAGATGCGATAGACATGGCCTCTAAAGCGGTCCCAGCGAGTTGGAATTTTAATGGCGGTTCCCATAACTTACTCCTTACTTCCGTTTGCCTTAAAACAGGCGGAATGGTGCGGCGATTTGCAATACTGTGCTGGCGATATCCCGCAAGTTGGTAACAGATGAGTCATAACAGGCGACAGCGTCGTCCGGCATCAAATAGGGGTTGATGGCTTCGCGATTGCCAAAGCGCATAAGTTGTTCAACAGAGCGTTCAATCACCTGAGTTTCACCAGTGATAGGGTGCTTGCTGGCCAGCACGATTTTACGCGGCGCATTGGTCCACTGCTTACCACCTACGCAGTTTGCTGATACTGCTGCTTGTAACAGGCGTGTACCGTAAGGCAGGTTGGTGGCGTATTTGCTGATCCCAGCACCAGAGTTGCTGATAGCCGAATCGGTCAGGTTAGACATAAATACCCGGAAACCTTTGGGAGTGATTTGGCTCGGGCGAACCAGGTGCGCCTGGAAACAACCTGTACTAGGAATGATGATGCGATCACCGGCTACTAAGGGATAATCCTGAACTTCTTCACCAGTGAGGATACCGGTTAAATCCACTTCAATTTGCCAGCCTTTGCGGATCAAGATCACCTGGTCCAATTTGGCATCCGGTCTGATGCCACTGGCGGCGCGGATAGCTTCTGACAATAATCTTCTAGGCGAAAAGTCACCGTAGGTGGATATTTTTTCGTCCATCAGAGCGTTATATTGGCGTTGATTAATTAACACTCGGCCAGGCTGGAATACCGCACCAGAAACATTTACTTCAATGCCCGCCCAAATGATAACTTGTAAATTCACTAAAGCCGTTGCTGGTTGGAAGATTTCTGCGCGAATTAACTCCAGTTCAATTTCTTTGGCTACCTGCCAGGTGTTTTTACCAAAGGCGAAAATTGGCTTGATGAGCGGAATTTCGATATAGCCCGATGCATCCAATACATATTTGCCATTGAAGCCGTCGCCGTTGTCCATGATCAATTCAATCATATCGCCGGGGCTAAGTGGTGTACCGAATTCGCGAGCATCCTCCATACCATAGTGGTGGCTAACAACATTGCTGTTTAGCGACAAAGGACGATCTGCACGGTAATTCAAAGGTGCTGCATAGTCTTCACGAGCAATACACTCTTTGCTGGTAGCGAATAAGTGCTCAGGTGCTTCTTCGTGTAAAAAGTAAGTGCCATTCTCACCAGGCTGACCGTAAAAAGGATGGGCAACATTTTGTGGTTCAGTCAACGAGTGGTGTTGCGCACAGCCAGAAGTAAAAATGGTGGCTGCTGCTAACATGCCGCAGACAACTGATTTTGAGAATGGAAACTTTTTCATGGTGATTCCTGCTATCTAATTTAACTATCAGTAACTGAGCAGAAACCGTTCCAACTTTTATCTTATTGAAAATTATATGTTTTTTATTTTAAGTGACTAGGGTTTTCGCAATTTGCAATTGCAGAACAAGGTGTTTTTGCAAAATGGAATGGTGTGAGAAGGGGGTATTGTAGGTTCGGCTTTAGCCGGACAGCGGTGGTGGAATTTGAATTAGTTGTCCAGCTGGTCTTTTTTATGCTCCCTGCAAAAAAGACATTTACGCCATCCATGGCGCTCAAGCAGGACATAAAGGATGTGTAGGTTCGACTTTAGTCGGACAATGTAGAAAAATAAGTCCCAGCCCCGCTTCCGAGTACACTCGAACCTACAAGGCGCTGTTAATAAGCGCCTTTGGCTCCTAGTACTGCCGGGACAGTGGCGAACAGGATTTTCATGTCCAGCCAGATACTTTGCTGCTGGATGTAGTCCTTGTCGAACTGTAACTGCTGATCAAAATCGGTGTCGGCACGCCCGTTAACTTGCCACAAACCTGTTAAACCGGGTTTGCAGTACAAACGAGGCATGATGTTGCGATCATAGTTGTCATATTCTGTAGTCAGGTGAGGACGAGGACCAATTAACATCATGTCACCTTTTAGAACATTGAGCAGTTGTGGCAGTTCATCGATGCTATATTTGCGAATGAACTTACCTATGCGGGTAATACGCGGATCGTTATAGTATTTCTTACAAACCCCTTCACGATCGCTGTCACTCGGCTCAGGCTCACGATACTTCGGGTCGGTTTTTAAGTACATTGAGCGGAATTTATAGCAATGGAAGCGACGACCATTTTCGCCCACCCGAACCTGGGTAAAGAACACCGGACCTTGGCTCTCCATGCGAATGAATAACATGGTTAGTAGCAGTAACGGAGATATTACTAATAAACCTAAGGCTGCGGCTGATTGTTGTAAAATCACGGGTATGCCTTTGTGACCGAAACGCACTGCTTTGGGTTGTTGAGCTACATTTTGTGGCACCATGAACAGCATGGTAAACATACGATTTAAAGCTAAATTATTCATAGTGTTACTCCTGATTAGCTTGTTTTAAAACGAAAGTACGAAACATGAACTCCGGTACGCCAATGACGTAGCGGTTAAATTTAGTAACGGGTTCTTGCATTAAGCGCCATACCCACTCCAGCCCGGTTTCACGCATCCACAAGGGGGCGCGTGTGATCTCTCCGGAATAAAAGTCGAATAGTCCGCCGACAGCCAAAACGGATTCGCAATCTAATTTGGCGGCGTTATCAATCACCCAGGTTTCTTGTAGCGGTGAGCCTTGCGCCACCAACAACACATCGGTTTTACTGCTATTGATATGCTGGATGATGTCGTCGTTTTGCGAGTCGGAAAAGTAGCCGTGTTGTACACCGCTGATTTGCATTTGTGGCCAGATCTGTTTCAGATTGTTTGCCATTTTTTGGGCGATACCGGGTTTAGCCCCCAGTAAAAACAAGCGCTTATTTTGCTTGTTCATGGCCTTGCATAACAGGGGTAATACGTCGGTGCCATTAATGTTGTCCATCAACTTCAGTTGACGGGAGCGGGCAGCGACACGAATACCTGAGCCATCGCCAAATAAGCAGTCCGCTTTTTTCAAGGCTTCTTTAAATTCAGGATTTCGCTGGGCAAGATTCACTGAGTTGGCGTTTACAAAGAAACTGATTTTGGGACGCTGCAGATTCAGACTGCTGCGCTTAATACCGCGGAAGAATGTACCGTCAGTGAACCACGCAATCGCCTTTTCCATTTGGGTGTTATTAATGTTTAACCCGTACAACGGAAGGCGAGCCGGGCAGGCTAACTCATCACTGCGATAAAACACGGAGTTAAAAGCAAAGCGCACCAGCAGTCCCATTAGGTTGAGTGAGCTCATCGTCGCTTGCTTTTGATAAAGGCTATCGGGGCAGCTTACTGCTAAGCCACTGCGGCTGTGCAAGGCATGCAGACTTACCAGTGCTGAAGGCAGCTTGTTCAAGTCAATTCGAGATAGCGTTTCGTTGCTAACTCTGTGCTCACAAGTTGCTCCACAGAAATGTAATTCGCCTTTTAACACTTGCCACAACACTGGACTGGACTTGAAGACACCAAAACTAAAGTGTTTGAAAGTCACGCGGCGACCTAGCGCATCGATTTTATGTTGTTCCTTGATGGTGCTCTCGCCACGTAAGGCTGCCTGTACCAGATTTATTATCAATAAAGGTGCAACTGTCACGAGCGCAACGAGTGACAAACTGAATTCAGTAGCACGCAGTACCAGACCGATCTGTTTTATATTGCGTGTGGTTTGAGATTGCGTATTGCTCATAACCATTCTCCTGTTCAAACTTCGTATTGTGGTTAGCTTGAAAAGGATATTGCTTAAGCCGTGCCATTTTTTAAATAGTTGAAAATCATAGAAAATTTTATTTTTCTGTTGATGTTGCTTTGCAAATTGCAACGCTTTTTTCGATGGCTTTTTCAATTTGCATTTTTATTTTGAGAAATGAGATGTATGAGGTCGCAGACAACTAAAAAAATTGCGGATAGCTTTTCTGAGTACGGGTAAAAAGTGCCAACAGTGGCGATTTTGTATCAGCAAGAGGTTGGTTGTTGGAGTCTTGAGAGTGCAGCTTACTCATCGCCCTGGTAAATTTAGCCAGATATCGGTGAACCAGGTTATAGAGGTGGTGGTGTGGGGTTTGGTTACGCATAATACCGTGGTTAAAATGCCGTATGTGGTCTTCCAACTCAGGTTGCCAGGTGTTGTTCCATTTGAGAGGCAAGGTTGCAATGCAATCGCTGTTTTCGGCTGCCTGAATAATATAGCCATTTTCGCCCCAGCCCACTTGATGTGCTTTGGCTAAGGGTTGTCCTTTTGATGCAATCACCTCATCGATGAACTGTTTTGCTGGTTTTGTATTGCGCAACAAAATAACACCCGAGTTAAACCGACCTGTCTTCCCATTTGCCATGTAGATACTTTTGGATTCGTCTGCGTGTAAACGGATATCGGGTGCTTCTTGTTGTACATAGGCATCGGCATCAATAAACAACACCCATTGGTATCCCTTATTTAATGCCTCTCTGAGAAGGAGTAGCTTCAACCAACAACATTCAATGCCCATCGACGAAAATCTCGGACGAGACACGCAAACGTACTCAGCATTAATTTTGTGTGCGTATTCGCGATGGCTATTAATGCAGTGGCGATATAACCACTGATAGCCATTAAGTGCGATGGAAAACACCAACATCTCTTTTTGTTCGGTGGCATGTTGCATAATGCACGATCTCCGAAACGCAAGTTAATTTCATCAAGGTAAAGCACTAAATGGGCCAGGTGTTCTTGCAAAGACTTTTAAAGGCATCAAGACTGCTGTAATAGCAAATTACTGCGTCAAATTGCGAAAAATCCCCGTTTTGCGATGCGAAATGCAAAAACCATCTCTATCAAATTGTATAAAAATCACATAAAACTTTGAATTTAATAAGATAATTCTGGTTGGCACGGTCCTCGCTCTGTTTGCTTCAGAAAACAACTGGAGAATCAGAGATGCGAAAATCCACCGCAATGTTTATCGCTACCATGATGTTGGGCTCCCTCATCACATCTATGCCGCGTGCCTCAGAAATGGTGAACGGGGTTTATCAATGGCAGTTCTTATCTGGTCAGGCTTGGCCGGGCGGGTACAACCAAAATACCGGAAAACCACAAAATATGATTTGGGCGCGAGAAGAGTACTCATCTGAATTCTTTCAGCGTATCAACAACGCATTGCCGGAGTCCAAAATAAACAAAGCCTTTTTAACTGATGATTCTGGCTCGACTATCTCCTTGACTGAAACGGCCGAGGTTTACGTAACCTTCCTGCATGAAGGGGCAGGATACAAAAATGCGTTCGGTTTTTTCAGCTATCCCACGGGTAATCCGCCAACAAGAAAAGAGGATGTGGACGTAACCATTGTATTTCCTAACCTTTCTTATCCCCACATGGCAACGGGGCATAGAGTCAACATAGGTGAGTTTACTGCTGGTACCACAATTGGCTTTTTTATCGCAGCCAATGGTTACTCCTGGTGGACAGGGGTAAAGGATCGCCGCATTCCTTATTATTATTCACTTAGCGGTCTCAACCCTGAGCACACTGCTGAACTACGTCAACATGTGGTATTGCTTTACGATGAAGAAGTGCAGGAAGTTATCATGGGCTTTGAGGATTTACCACGCACCTGGGGGGACAATGACTTCAATGATGCTGTATTTAGCGTGAAAGCTACGCCAAGCACTGCCATTCAAAAAGAGACATTGGTGTCGATGCCCAAGGTGAATGATAGCGACGCAGATGGTGTTGCCGACGAGCAAGACGAGTTTCCCAATGATTATCGCAAGGCTTACAGTAGCTATTATCCAAATCAAAATGATTGGGTAACTTTAGCCTATGAAGACAACTGGCCGAAACTGGGTGATTACGATATGAATGATCTGGTCATTCGTGAACGCCTGCAAACCATATACAGTGCACAAGGCGGGATTTCTGGACTTAAAATCAGCGGCTTTATCGATGCCAGAGGGGCGTCTAATGCCAACGGGTTTGCACTGCGTTTAATGAACGTTGTACCTGACGCGGTGAAGTCTGCCAGCCTGAGTATTGCCGGTGAACAGTTCGACAAATTTACCGAAGAATATCAAACGAATGCCGTGATCCAACTGTGGCGTAATTCGACTTTGTATACTCAAACCGGTGAAGCCAGCGGCCAATGTTCTCACTTTAACACTCATCTGCACTGTGAGAAGTTTCCTCCTGTGCCCTTTAGTTTTGAGGTGAACTTCCACGACGACTTAAGTCAACTTCTGCATGCTGATTTGGATTTCTTTATCTTCCGCAGTAATAAACGTGGCCACGAAATCCATTTCGCAGGTTACGGTCCTACGGACCTCGCTGATCCCTACTTGTTTGGCACTCATGCGGATGATTCAGACCCTGCTCAGCAGCGCTATTACAAAAACGCGCAAAACTTACCCTGGGGATTAAAGCTCAACAGTGATTGGCAATATCCTCGAGAGTACATAGACGTTCTGTGGGCCTATCCTGACTATCAAGATTGGGTAGAGTCATCAGGGCAACTTAAGCCAGATTGGTACCTGGTGCCCGGTCGTCAAACTCATGTGTTTCAATAGGAGTCTGTTATGAAAACTCAAAAGCAAATATTTTCTCTGTTACTAACTGGCTCTTTAGCGATGAGTGTTGTGATGCAGCACGCGCAAGCAAAAGCGGAAGTGCTGCAGTCCTCCGTTGCTGCTAAATCGCAAACCAGTAAAACCGCCGGAAGCTCCAAAGACCTTGTGGTTAGTTCAGATTTTGATTTTAAAACATCGCAGCAAGTCATGTTAGATATCACGGTAACCAATGATTTAAAGCAACCGGAAGCGGGGATTTTACTCAAGGTGTTTGCAGTGGAGAATCCCAAAATGTTGCAGGGTGTAAAACGTCCCCTGAAAGTGACTTTGCTGACCGTGCTGCGCACCGATAGCAATGGCACAGTGCAACGCAAGATTGAGATCCCTGCCCATTATCGCGACCTTCAGATAGAGAAACTCACGCTCTCTCATAACAATGTCAAAGACATCACCTACAAAGGCCAGGACAGGATTGTGCTCAGCCTCTGATTTGGGTGTTACCTGGGGTGGCCCGCCTTTGGCGGGCTTTTTTGTTTTAGTTTGTGAAACTCTTCTAATTGAACTCATACCACTGTCAAAATAATCAAGTGATTGTCCGTTAAAATGATCTTAAATCTTGGGGCTTATTACAATTTGTTCCTTCGAATATTGACTGGTGTTTTACTCCCCAAGTATAAAGAGCTTCACAACCTCCAAAACTTTCTAAAATATTTATTGCATTTTCTTTGGCTTCGGTAGCGTTGGTTTCAACATAAAGAAATGCCTCAATATTTATTAAGGTTCTTTTGAAGGCTAGAACTCCACCAATCTTGTAATAATATTCACTTTGATTTGTTGGATTAGTTCCTATCTCTATGGCTTTCAAAATCGCTTTTCTGGCTTCTTTCAAATAGAACGATTCACCAGTCGAGTCTGATTTTATTAGGTATAGCTTTGCAATGTGGTGAAAATACCACATTGCAAAATCTGAATTAAAATTTGATATTGAGGTATTTGCTTCGTTGAATTTTTCTATTACTGGGTCAATACTATTTTGAATAAAGCTTCCATTTGGTCCAGCTGCTTGCCCCCTTACCATGTTGCTCCACGCTCCAATAATGTCGTAAATTATGGGAAATATAGCTTGTAACTCACGATATATTACTTTTTCAGAGTTACCCGTCAAATCATCAGGATAGTCACTATTCGGACTTTTTGACAATAGCATCTGTTTAGCGCTAATGGTTGATTTTGTTAATAAATCCAAAGGTGTTGGTGCAGAGTAAAACATTTCAGACGTTGATGGAAAATAGTGAACTAAAAATTGTCCCTCCTCATTTTTTTCAATGCCAGCACACATCTTGAGCCCACAGTTAAGCTTAAATAACTTCCTGTAGCTAGTGCCTTGTTTGATATTTAAAGTGCCATTCAACTTAGAGAAGTCAGAAACTTTTAGTCGGGCAAATTCCTTTTTGGAATAGTCTTGGCCAAGTGTTTCAAGGTGAAAAAAATATGAAAAAATAAGAAGTAATATGAAAATCATTAAGGATGAATTTACAATAATTCTGAATGTATTCCGAGAAGGTTTTGTTTTGTATAAATTGACCAGCTCAATGAAAGTGTTGTGTCGAACAATTATCACATATATCGTCATTGAAATAATTAATAAAGCAACTAAAAGATATATATTATTGAAAGCGTAACCCATGACTAATACGAATCCGTTGTATATGTGTTGGTTTGTACTTTTTTCCAATAAATGCGGATCCAATCCGAGTATTGAATAATATCCATGTAGGAATGAAATGCTGGATGTATATAGTACCGCTGTTATGATGGCTAGAACAATTGCACTGTCGACTAGTTTGTTAAACATTTAATTAATTCACGGTTCATATATTGATAGGTAGTTAATATACCCGTAACAATTGGAAGAAGACAATTTTCATTATCAGTATGTAAAGTACAGTCGGGCGGCTGTCTTTTTGGTAATTTTCTCAAGCCCGCTGAATACTAAAACTGATAACCTCATCAATATCATGCTTGTCTTGCAGCAGCATTAAAACCCTGTCTAATCCCAAAGCAACACCGGCGCAATCAGGTAAGCCTTGTTTTAGTGCCGCCAGAAATCTTTCATCATGCTTTGCTTCGGTGGTGCCCATGGCGCGTCGCTGAGCATTGTCTTGTTCAAATCGCTCAACTTGCTCTTCAGGTGAGGATAATTCGTGGAAGCCATTGGCCAGTTCGAATCCTTGGTAATAAAGCTCAAAGCGTTCTGCAACCCGGTTGTCTTGAGCTGATATTTTGGCCAAGGCCGCTTGTGAAGCGGGAAAGTGATAAATAAAACAAGGCCTGTCCTGTCCAATTTGTGGTTCGATAAGATGACTGAACAACAATTGTAATTGCGTATCTCTGGGGGTGTCTGATGTGGCAAAATTATCGAAGCCGTGCGCGATGCAGAGGGCTGCTAATGTGTTATCGCAATCTGCTAAGGGATCAAAGTTAAGAAATTTTTGGAAGGCCTGTTGGTAGCTAAGCTGTTGAAATTTGGTACTTTCAAATAGCGGTTGCAATAAGTCCTGTATCTCCTGCATCAATTGCCAGTGGTCTAAACCCTCACGATACCATTCCAGCATGGTAAATTCAGGATTGTGAAACCGCCCTTGCTCTTCGTTGCGAAAGGCTTTGCAAATTTGGTAAATACTGCCGCTGCCAGCACATAATAAACGCTTCATGGCATATTCTGGCGAGGTTTGCAGATACAGCTTCTGCGCTGTTTTTCCGCCGGGCAGTAGCATGTCTGTACTGAAATTTACCAGATGAGGATCGGTCACACCTGCCGTCGCCAGTAGTGGGGTTTCCACTTCCAGTACATCGCGCTGGGCGAAAAAATGCCGGATATAGGCATTCAGTTTTGCACGAGCCTGCAGGGTAGCGAGTTCGGTTCCGGGTTGCCAGTTCATGGTTTTGCCAATTGGTTTCAGATTCCAAAGACGAAAAAGCCCACAATAAGTGGGCTTTTGAGATTAATCAGATGATTATTTTTGAGCGCGAGATACGTACTCACCCGTGCGAGTGTCAACCTTGATCACTTCGCCAGTTTGCACGAATAACGGTACGCGTACGACTGCACCAGTGCTCAAAGTAGCGGGCTTACCACCGGTACCAGCTGTATCACCTTTCAGGCCGGGGTCGGTTTCAGTGATTTCCAGCTCTACAAAGTTTGGCGGAGTTACAGCAATTGGAGAACCATTCCACAGCGTTAAGGTACAAATATCATTTTCTACCAACCACTTAACGTTGTCGCCAACGGCTTTATCATCAGCTGCCAATTGCTCGAACGTGTCGTTGTTCATGAAGTGCCAGAATTCACCATCACTGTAGAGGTAAGCTAAGTCGTGATCCATAACGTCTGCGCCTTCCACTGATTCGCCAGAGCGGAACGTTTTTTCCAGCACTTTTCCGGAAATAAGCTTACGGATTTTAACGCGATTAAATGCCTGGCCTTTGCCCGGTTTTACATATTCATTCTC
Source organism: Planctobacterium sp. AWM4_229 (assembly GCF_056160305.1). Taxonomy (NCBI): domain Bacteria; kingdom Pseudomonadati; phylum Pseudomonadota; class Gammaproteobacteria; order Alteromonadales; family Alteromonadaceae; genus Planctobacterium; species Planctobacterium sp. AWM4_229. The sequence goes on from NZ_JBSWWX010000004.1 coordinate 322,266, forward strand.
TAAAATGTTGCAAGGTTCGCCATCGAGCATTATTTTTAAGCCCGATTTGAATTCATTGGTGCTGAAATTAGCCATAAATTCCTCTTAAATTCTTACTATTTCATTGGGTAGCATATAATTGGCGCAGATAATACCGGAAAAACCACTCACTGTAGAGAGTCACTGGCAAAAAGAGTTAGCGACAGCGTACAAATCTCCTGAATCTTTGTTAAAAACACTGGATTTAGATGTCGCTGAGTACCAAAAAGACATAACTGCCCGCAAACTCTTCCCTATGATAGCGCCTCAAGCGTTTGTCTCCAGGATGGAGAAGGGCAACCGTTTCGACCCTCTGTTGCTGCAGGTGTTTCCCGATGCACAAGAGTTCAGTACGGCTCCCGGATTTACCGCTGATCCCTTACTGGAGCAGGACAACCCGCAAGCTGGCCTGTTACACAAATACCAAAGCCGGGTTTTGCTGGTGGTCAAAGGCGGTTGCGCTGTAAATTGTCGCTATTGCTTCAGGCGGCATTTTCCCTATCAGGACAATGCCATGCGCAAGCAAGACTGGCTACCCGTGTTTGACTATATCGCCTCAAACAAGGCGATTAATGAAGTGATCTACTCCGGTGGCGATCCCTTGATGGCCAAAGACGACTTTTTGTTGTGGATGACACAACAACTCGAAGCCATTGAGCATGTCAAAACCTTGCGCATTCACTCCCGTTTACCCGTGGTGATCCCCAATCGCGTCACTCCGGAATTGCTTGAATGGTTTACTCAATCCCGGTTAAAGCCGGTGATGGTGGTGCACATTAATCACGCTAATGAAATTGATGACTCACTCAAACAAAAACTACAGCTATTGCACAAGTCCGGTGTGACCCTGCTCAATCAATCGGTATTACTCAAAGGGATAAACGACAATGCCGATGCGCTTATTGAGCTGCATGAAAAGCTCTTTGACGCTGACGTGCTGCCTTATTATTTACATATGCTGGACAAGGTGGAAGGGGCCAGTCACTTCGACGTGAGCGATAATGACGCACGTGAGATTATGGCAGAAGTGATAAAGCGCCAGCCAGGATATCTGGTTCCCAAACTCGTCCGAGAGATTGGTGGCCAGCCTGGCAAAACGCCTATGGATTTACGGCTTCATCCATGATGTTGCACTAAGCGAAAGTATCAATATTTCCGCCTTTTGCCACATCACCTGATGGGCCACTCGGTACGCCAGCGGCTGAATCCAGCAGCTGAAGTGTCTGCGCGCCCTCTGCTTCTTGCTGATCTTTCGACAGCTGCAAGCCCTTGAGTTCTAGCGAAGACACACCGGAGTTTCCAGAGTTTCCTGAAATTTCCATACCTAGTTCCTAATAGTTGTGACGTCTCGGCACCCGCTTTACAATTTGAGGGGTAGTTAAGCTGATAACCTTGTCGTCGGATTAAAAAGCAGGCAGAATTGCCCGCCTTCGATAGGGTATCGGCAAAAGTTGAATATCCTTTAGACATTTTTTGGAAAAATTTTCAGGTATTCTAATGGACGCAGTATTAGAGAAGTTAAATGAAAATCTGCAGGTCTTGTATCGCCGAGCTGTAGATGCCGACAGTGCGCTTGATCAACTGAGCAGTCAGGGCAAAGCCAAACACCAAGCCATATTTCCTGCCGATGCAGGGTTCAGTGTGAGTAGCGAACGGTTTGCGCCCTATATCGCCGAGCTGAGCAACGACATCAGTGATATGCAAGCTATGGACGCAGAGGCTGACAAAACCGCTGCGTTATCGGCAGTGGTAAAGAAAATGGAGTCGCTGTTCGTAACTTTGGCGCAATTTAAAGGTGTTTTGGCTGAAAGTTAACGGTTTCAGGCTGTTGGTGGCCGCATAAAGCTTGTTTTTTAAGCAAAAAGTACCATAATTATCTGTGAGGGGTAGTTACAGGTAATTGGTGTTGTTATGGAAATTTCCACTACAACCAACATTTTGAACGCGGGTTTTCGTCGTACCACGACAGCCAGCGATTTGCTTAATACTGATACATTTGGTATCGGTAACACTGCGCGTGCACCCTCATTAAATTCTTCCCAAAGTTCTGCCCTTAACGCCGGGTTCCAGCAAGATAATCTGGCGGAGCAACCCGTTAATGCCTTTGGTATTGGTCAGGCTAATCAGCCTGAGGTGGAGTTGTCAGCGCAAGCCCGTATCCTGCAACAGAACGAAGCTAACCAGCAGTCGTTGAGCGACCGTTTGGCAGAAGCCAGAGAAGAATCGCAAAGCAATAACGATGATCAGGAAGCTGAACCTGAGACGGACAACTCAGGTTTCGTGCGGGTGGCCAGCAGCGAGGGCAGTGCCCAGAAAAACAATATTCCTGCAGAACGCGCCGCCGAAGTGTATCGCTCCATTCAAAGTCTTTTGTAATTCCTTTTTGGAAGGTAAAAAAACAACCGTCAAGGTTGAGTGTTTAGCTTTTGCTGAGTTATAGTCATTTGTGGCCCAGCTATACAAAAGGATTTTATTTAATGCGCCTTATTGCCCTTATATTTTTTCTGTTTCTGTCTTTTCCCATCTTTGCTCAAGAGACAACGCATTATGCGACAGTGCTTGAGCAGCCCGTTGTAGCCACTAGTGAAAAAGAGGCTAACAAGCAGATCTTTGGAACGCTTTTGTCACATTATGCTGAGCAAAATAAACTGCTGCCCTCTGACGAAGAGTTGTCACAATTCAAGGCATTTGGAAAACTTTCGGCTGATCTGCGGCGTAAAAAAGACGAGCTTAGATTGGCCAAATTAGAGGAGATTGAAGCCGATCGTCCCCTAACCATTGAAGAATCAATGCAAAAGAAGATACTCGTCGAAATGAATCAGCGACTGGAGCAGAAAGAGGCTCTGGAAGATGATATTCACATGACTAAATTCATGAATGATATGGCCAACGGTTTTGTTAAGAACTGGAAGATCAATAAATCCCTATATGAAACCTACGGCGGTGGAATCGTATTCCAGCAAGCAGGCCTGGAGCCCGCAGACGCCTGGCTGGCCTTTTTTGAAATTGAAAAGAAAAAGGGCAACCTGGAATTTCACAGCGAAGAATTTGAATCTCAATTTTGGGCAACACTGACTCCAGATCATAACCATTTTTCATATCAGGAAAAGCCTGAAGGGAATCCTTTTGATGTTCCTTTTTGGATTGATGGTATTGAAATAATGGAAGAGGAATTGGCAACACTAAAGAGCAAACAAGAGCAGTAACCTCATTTTTTATCAGTGATCCGAACTAAAAGATCCATATTTATTTTCAAACAAAACTATTTCAGGCATAAAAAAGCGGAACTTGTGTTCCGCTTTCAAAATGCGTTATGAGCGCCTTAATTACTGGCCAGCAGTTCCTGTTTAAATTCTTTTTTAAACCAGTCGCGTAGCATGTTTTTCTCGTATTTGAGTGGGTCATCGCGACGCGTGACGGAAATACTATCCATAAAGGACATATCCTTGAGTTCTTCGGTACCGGATTTAAGCACGCTGCCATCGCTGTCTAACAGTTCATAGCTGAAATCCATACGCGGGATTTCAATGCGTTTGATTAGTCGAACATCACCAGTGGTATCGAAGCCAACAAAGCTGCCCGGCCAGACACGGCCTGCTAAATCCAGGTCGGTGACGTTGAAAGTGAGCTTTTGTCCTTCGGGTAAATCAGCGGCTAGTTCGTCCATGTATTCATGCAGCCTTTCCAGGGTTCGGTTGCGAAAGCGGGAGCGAATACCATTGGCAGGTTTTACGTCGGTATATTCTTTCGGGTTTACCCAGGTAACAGCGACCCGCTCGGATTTATCGATTCTATCCAGATTCTCCTGTTCTTCAGCCTGGCTGCTGGTGCTGATGAACAAAGCGGTGGTTATGGTGGCCAGTAGGAATTTTTTCATCGTTACTCTCCAATTGAGACGATTCAGGATCGCCGAACAATGCTGATTGCTTGTTATACCTATATAGAACGTTTCAACGCAAAAAACGTGTCAGTATTTTTTAATTATAGTTTATCTCGATGCTAGTCAAGGTAAAAGTTTGTAACCTGAGTGTAAAGAGTCTGAACCTTAAAAATACTAATTGGTATAACTGGGGATAAACCGCTGGTAGTCAGGGTCGTTAAACAAGGTGGAAGTGATAATGAGATCGGCGGTAGCCTCGCTGCAAGCAACCGGTACATTCCACACCGAGCAAAGTCGAAGCAGCGCTTTCACATCGGGGTCGTGTGGAGCGGGATTGAGGGGATCCCAAAAAAACACTAATAAGTCCAGTTTTTGTTCTGCGATTAAGGCGCCGATTTGCTGATCGCCACCCAAGGGCCCACTTTTAAAGCGGGTTACAGGTAAGTTGAGTTTTTCTGCCACCAGTCCGCCAGTTGTACCCGTTCCAACCAGTTTGTGTTTTGCGAGTTCTTGCTTATGTTTCTCTGCCCACTTAAGTAGCGCAGGTTTCATGTGATCGTGAGCTACAAGAGCAATGGTTTTGGTGGCACTCACAGGTTGTTGTCCTCAATTGAGTTTGTCTGCTACGTATTGTTTTACCTGAACACAATTTCGTCCAGCACTTTTGGCACTATACAGCGCCTGATCTGCCAGTTCTATCAATAAATCCTGGGATTTAATGGCTTCCGGGACAACGCTACATACTCCTGCGCTTAGCGTCAGATGGATGCTATCTTGCTTTAACACCAGAGGTGATTTTTCCAGTGTGCCTCTGGCTAATTCAGCAAATTCTATGGCCTTTTCGGATTGCGTGTTCGGTAGCAGTACTGCGAACTCTTCACCGCCATAGCGAAACAGTTCTGCTGAGTTGTCGTTGGTCAGGTTGGAGATCACAGAAACAAAATGTTTCAAACATTGATCACCAGTGGGGTGCCCATACTCATCGTTAATGCGTTTGAAATGGTCGATGTCCAGCATAACCAGATTTAAATTGGCTCGCTGTTTGGAACACTGATCCCAATGATATTCAAATTGCTCATTGAAGTAACGCCGATTGTGACATTGAGTCAAGGGGTCGGTGCGATTAAGGCGATGTAGCTCAACTTGCTTTTCCGACAGGGTTTTTTCGATGCGAAAGGCGCGTTCATACTCTCTTCGGTATCGCCTGCCTACCAACAGCAGGTATAACCAAAACATAAATACAATAAAACCCAGTTGAAATTGCACACCTGATATCAGAGTACCAATACAAAGCGGCACCAGTAATAACGAGATATACCAGCAGGTGAGCCTGTATTTAGTCACCAGGCTTTGTACTGCAGCACTGGCAATGCCCGCCGTGACCAGGTTAACTAATATGGATAATTCCGCGTAATGAGGTACAAAATTAACCAGATAAAATAGTGCGCCCCAGGTGCCAGCGTGAGTCAGACATAGTGTCGTCAGGCTGATATTCCAGATGTGGTAGTGCTTTTCGTAATGTTTGGCAGTGGCTTTGCCATGCACCAGCCGCAACAGACAAACTACGGTAAAGAGCGCCCCAAACAGAATGCTTTCATCTGGGTATTTTTGTGAAAAGCCGGTAGAGAGGAATATCACCGGCCAGGCAAACAAATACAAATATACCCCCGGCAGCGCTCGCTTGATAAAGTCGAAATCTGCCCGGCGCTGGAAATCCAGTTCTAGCTCATTGGTATTTGTTTGAGGCTTCATTGCCGTTATTCTTGTCCAAAGTTATTTTTGTTTTCACTAATAGTAGTCAGCAATTGCTGCTTATTAAAGTGAGTTATTCGATTAAGTACCTGTTGGTTTTTCCCCATACCCGCAATGATGTAGAAGCCTGCTTCATATTCCAGTAGTCCACGGTGATCCATTGTGGGGTTGTCGTTGGCTAGCAGTTGCCAACGATTTTCATCGAAATGATAAAACCAGATCATGTCATCAGGTTCGGATGGTTCGCCGTTATAGCCCACACCATTGTAATTGTATGGGTTATCGCTGCCGCCGATAAACAGCACACCTTCCAAGGATGGGGTTTTAACTCCTTTGGCTGCCATGCGATAGCGAGACTTTCCGGTAGGATGAGCAATGATTTGCCAATCAATTTTATTGATTTGATCAGGGGCAATAATGCCTTTGTAGCAAGCCGATTCTGGGGCAAAGGTTCTTCTTTTAGCGCGCTGCGGCATTACTTTAACGCCATCGCAAATCAATATTTGACTACCTACGATGCCTCCCGCATGACCAAATACCGGCGCACCCGGATAGGGAGAACCTTGTTGCCAGCTATCGGTTTGGGTGTCGTATATCTGTACCAAATTTACGTTGCCGTCATTGTGCCAGCCACTAATGAGATATATGTAGCGATTTTGATAGGTAACCGCGACGGCATCATCCACAGGCACCGGCATGTCTTTCAGTTTTGTGTAGTTATCAGTGAGTACATCATAGCTGTAGTTGTCGGGACTGGAAATTTCACTGTGATCTTCGGCAACAGTATAGCCACCGAATAGCCAGGCCTTACCATCAAGGGCCACTGCGATACTGGCCAGGCGGCCTTTTAATGGCAATGTGGCGGGTACGGGGGCTTTTGCCTGCCAACGAGTATCGCCATATTTGAGGGCCCAGACTTTATTGTTTACGTCCTGCCAATCCTTGCCTTCCCCCAGCCCCATAAACGTAATAATCCAACTGCCTGCTTCGGTGTCGACTTTCACCGCCGCATTGTTGGATACAGGTTCAGGTAAATCGGGTAATGGTTCACTGAAGGCATGAAAAGATAAGATTATCGTTGATACAAGCAGAAGCGTTTGGATAAGGTAGGTAATTTTCACAAGTAACGGTTTAGATGAACCCAAATGTTGAATTACCCTAACGCTTAATCTTACAAAAGTCTTGTTCTGGTTAATCTCGTTCTATTTCATGAATGGGTAACAAACCATTATGCAAGTTGTTGAAGTAAGCCGGTTAAACTGTAAGTTATTGATAATAAATGTTTAAAGTCTGCATTCGGATTTTTTGAGAGTTTGTAATAAAAATTTAAAATAAATAAAAATGCAAAAAAGTTGCATAAATATATTTTGTGTGGCACATTCTCCTTTAACAAGAAGCTGACCCCGAATTTATTTTTTAACGGACATGAAAGTTTTACTGAAACCTTTAACCAATTTACTCCCTGCCATTACTCTGGTCGCATACTTCATTTTGCGACGATAGAGCACAGTGGTTGCTTGCTCGGCAACAACCACTCATTTTTTTCATCTATCCTTATTAATCTTCAAAAAGAGAAAAACGTAATGAATGTGTCATTATTGGGCGCCAGTGGGTATACAGGTATGGAATTGGCATTGCTGGTGGACAAGCATCCAACCATGCAATTGCAAGGTGTTTATGTCTCTGAGCACAGTCAGGATGCCGATAAAGGTTTGTGGCAACTGGACAATCGTTTTTACCAAGCGCCGTTTACCAGTGACGAGCTGAAACTCACTGCGCTCACAGCAGAGCAGTTGGAACAGGTAGCCAAAAACAGCGATATTATCTTCCTGGCCACGCCCCATGAATTCAGCCATGATATTTGTGCGAAACTATTACAATACGGCGCTAAAGTGCTGGATTTATCTGGGGCATTTAGACTGAAAGACACCGAGGTCTTTGCGCAGAATTATGGCTTTGCCCATAGCCAGCAAAACTTGTTGGACAGTGCTGTTTATGGCTTGGCAGAATGGTATGCCGATGAAATTGCACAAGCACAACTCATCGCCGTTCCCGGTTGCTATCCAACAGCTTCTTTGTTGGCCTTAAAACCCCTACAGGCAGCGGGCTTGATTGATGCTTCGGTTTTACCTGTGATCAACGCCACTTCAGGTGTAAGTGGTGCAGGTAGAAAAGCCACCATGACCAACAGCTTGTGTGAAGTCAGTTTGCAAGCATACGGCGTTCTTAGCCATCGTCATCAACCCGAGATCGCCAGTTATCTAGACAATCAGGTGATTTTTACTCCGCATCTGGGCAATTTTAAGCGAGGCATATTGGCTACGATCACCTTAAAACTCACCGCTGAAGCCAGCCAACAAGCTATCGATAATGCTTTTCACAGTGCTTACGATGGTTCTGACTTTGTCAGCCTGGTGCAGCAATGGCCCAAATTGGACCAGGTGGTGCATTCCCCTAAATGTCATTTGCATTGGCAATATTCTGAGCAAAATAATTACATTGTGGTCAGCAGTGCCATCGACAACTTACTCAAAGGGGCTGCCTCTCAAGCCATGCAGTGCGCAAACTTGATGTTGGGCTTGCCCGATACTACAGGGTTATTAGGGAGCTGAACATGGCGAATGCAATTGGTAAACCCTGGTTGGTAGCGAAAGTTGGCGGAGCACTTTTGAAAGATGGCGCGGCACTGCAATCGGTGCTGCAGGTGTTACAGCAATTGCAAACGCGCTACGCCGTCGTGTTGGTGCATGGTGGCGGTGATACCACACAAGCTTTGCTGGAGGCTTTAGATTTTACAAGCGAAAAAATTGATGGCGTGCGGGTAACACCACAAGCCCACATACCTTATGTCGTAGGCGCTTTGGCGGGCACGGTTAATAGTGAAATTTGTGCCCAGGCTAAAGCAACTGGTTTAAACCCGGTGGGACTAACCTTATTGGATGGTGGCATTTGCAAGGCGCAAATTGCCGAGCCTCGGTTTGGCTCGGTAGGAAAAATAAGTCCGGCTGACGGCAACTTGCTTACCATTTTGTGTAACGGCGATTATTTACCTGTTATCGCTTCCATTGCCTGCGACGATGCAGGTAACTTATTGAACGTAAATGCCGATGATGCCGCCGCTGTGGTAGCGCAGTTATTAGCAGCAGAGCTGCTGCTGTTATCCGATGTCGCCGGGGTATTAGACCAGGATAAACAGTTAATCAGCCAGCTGGATAGCGCGCAAATTTCCAGTCTTACAGAGCAAAATATCATTCAAGGCGGCATGGTTGTGAAAGTGAATTCGGCACTGGCAACAGCTAATCAAACCCAAAAATCGGTGTTTATCAGCTCCTGGAAAACACCTGAGCAAATGCTTGCCTTGCTCAAGGGGCAGTCGTGTGGCACGTGTATCGTGCCGGATCATCAAACTGATGACTTACAAGGAACCACGTTGTGAAACAAGACCTGTTAACTTTTACCCATTGGACACAAGCCGGTATCAATGACTTATTGGACTCAGCTTTGGATATTAAAACTCATCCGGGCAAATACAGCTCGGCATTAGCTGGAAAATCAGTAGTGGGATTGTTTGAAAAACCTTCTTTGCGTACTCGAGTGAGTTTTGATATTGGCATTAATAAATTAGGTGGCCACTTTTTATATCTGGACATGGCTGGCGGAAACCTGGCTGGTCGTGAGTCGGGCAAAGATATGGCGGGTAATTTAGGTTGTTGGGCAGACGCTATCGTCGCGCGTGTGTTCAAGCACAGCACCTTAACGACTTTGGCGGACAATACTAATGTGCCGGTTATCAACGCACTGTGCGATCTCTATCATCCTTGCCAGGCGTTGGCTGATTATCTGGTATTGAAGGAAAAGTTCGTCGATTTAACCCAGGCGCATCTGGCCTTTCTGGGGGATGGCAATAATGTCTGTCATTCTTTGATGATTGTTGGGGCAATCTTGGGAGTTAACTTAACGATTGCCACACCGTCTGGATATGAGCCAGATGATGACATTATCCAGTGGTGTCAACATCAGGCGAAAACCAGCGGCAGCACCATAGTGTTGACTCAGGATGTCAGCAGTCTTAAAGACGTTGATGCCCTGTATACCGATACCTGGATCTCAATGGGAGATAACACCCCATTGGAAGAGGTTAAGAGTCAGTTTCAGCCGTTTCAGCTCAATAGCGAGCTGATGCAAAGTGCTGGCGCTAAGTGGGCGATGCATTGCCAACCTGCCCACAGAGATTTAGAAATTACCACGGAAGTTGTTGATGGTGAGCAGTCACTATTACTGCTTCAAGCTGAAAACCGTATGCACGCTCAAAACGCCATTTTGCTGTGGCTTTTGGCAGATAAATAGGAGATCTGAGATGTCAGAGCAAAACGTAAAAAAAGTAGTATTAGCTTATTCAGGTGGCCTCGATACGTCTGCCATTATTCCCTGGCTGAAAGAAAACTATGATTGTGAAGTGGTTGCCTTTGCTGCAGATGTGGGGCAGGGGGATGAAGAATTGGAAGGCTTGCACGAAAAAGCCATCGCTTCGGGTGCCAGTGAGTGTTATATCGTTGACTTAAAAGAAGAGTTTGTTAAAGACTATATTTTCCCAACGATTCAAACCGGCGCTGTGTACGAGGGCGAATACCTACTGGGAACCTCCATGGCCAGACCGGTCATCGCTAAAGCGCAAGTGGAAGTGGCTCGTAAAGTCGGTGCGGATGCCTTGTGTCACGGTTGTACCGGTAAAGGCAACGACCAGGTGCGTTTTGAAGGTGCGTTTGCTGCCCTTGCCCCCGATTTAAAAGTGATTGCCCCCTGGCGTGAGTGGGACATGGTCTCCCGTGAAGACCTGTTGGATTATCTGGCAACGCGTAATATCAAAACCACCGCTTCTGCTACAAAAATTTACAGTAGAGACGCCAATGCCTGGCATATTTCCCACGAAGGTGGTGAATTAGAAGATCCCTGGTGTGAGCCTTCTAAGCAAGTTTGGACCATGACCGTTGATCCGGAAGATGCGCCTGATGCACCGGAAACCGTGCAATTGAGTTTTCAGGAAGGCATGATCACTCATGTGAATGGCGAAGCGCTATCGCCTTTGCAAGCTTTGGAAAAGCTCAATGGTATCGCAGCAGCTCACGGTGTTGGCCGTATCGATATCGTGGAGAATAGGCTGGTAGGCATGAAGTCCAGAGGTTGTTATGAAACTCCGGGCGGTACACTTATTTACAAAGGTTATAAAGCCATCGAAACCTTAGTATTAGATAAACACTCTTTAAAACACAGAGAGAGCTTAGGGCTTGAGTTTTCTCATGTATTGTATGATGGTCGTTGGTTTACGCCGCTATGTCAGGCATTGTTGGCGGGCGCGCAGGCATTTGCGCAACAAATTACCGGTGATGTGGTCATTAAACTGTACAAGGGTAACGCTACGGTAATTCAAAAAGCCTCAGTGAATAGTCTTTATTCTGAGGATTTTGCTACCTTTGGCGCTGATGATGTATACGATCAAAAGCATGCAGAAGGGTTTATTCGGTTATACAGTCTTGCCAGCAGAATTAAAGCAATGCAGGCGAAGCAATAAGGCATATTGAGGAAACGTTATGGCGCTATGGGGCGGTAGGTTCAAACAACAACCTAGTGAATTGTTTAAAAAGTTTAATGACTCTTTGCCTGTAGACTATCGTCTGGTGGAGCAGGATATCCAAGGGTCAATCTGCTGGTCTAAAGCGCTGGAGCAGGTGGGAGTGTTAAGTTCTGATGAACAGCACGCTCTGCAAAAAGCGCTATTGGCTCTGTCTGAAGAGGTAGAGCAAGACCCGCAACAGATCCTCACTTCGGATGCCGAAGATATCCATAGCTGGGTTGAGCAGAAGCTGATCCTGGCTGTGGGTGATTTGGGTAAAAAGTTACATACTGGCCGCAGTCGTAATGATCAGGTGGCCACAGACCTAAAGCTGTGGTGCAAAGCCAAAGGTGAGGAGCTGTCGCTGGCACTTGTGAGTCTTCAGCAAGCGTTGATGGATCTGGCGCAGCGTGAGAAGGGCACGGTACTACCGGGTTATACCCATTTGCAACGAGCTCAACCTGTCACCTTTGGTCATTGGTGTTTGGCCTATGTAGAAATGTTTGACCGGGATATCGGGCGACTCAACGATGCCCTTTACCGGGCAGACACCTCTCCTTTGGGCTCAGGTGCGCTTGCTGGCACTGCTTATCCTATAGATAGGCACGCTCTGGCCAATGATCTGGGCTTTCGTCGACCCACTTTGAATAGCTTAGATGCCGTATCAGACAGAGATCACGTCATTGAGCTGATGTCCTGTGCCAGCATCAGCATGATGCACTTATCTCGCTTTGCCGAGGATCTTATCTTCTATAATAGCGGAGAGGCCGGATTTATTGAATTAAGCGATCAGGTGACTTCCGGCTCTTCATTGATGCCGCAAAAGAAAAACCCGGATGCGCTGGAGCTGATTCGGGGCAAAACGGGCCGGGTATACGGCTCTTTAAGTGGTATGCTAACCACCATGAAGGCGCTGCCTTTGGCGTACAATAAAGACATGCAGGAAGACAAAGAAGGTCTGTTTGATGCCATGGATAGCTGGCAAATTTGTTTACAAATGGGCGTATTAGTGGCCGAAGGGATTAAGGTGAACAGCAGTGCCACTCTGGCAGCCGCGCAACAAGGCTATGCCAATGCTACAGAATTAGCTGACTACCTTGTTAGCAAGCAAATCCCCTTCAGAGAAGCCCACCATATTGTTGGTGAAGTGGTGCTCAAGGCCATCTCTGAAGGCAAGGCACTGGAAGAGTTCACCTTAGCTGAACTGCAGGTGTATTCCTCATTAATTGGTGAGGATGTTTATCAATATCTCACTATTGAGTCTTGTCTTGACAAGCGTCAGGTATTGGGTGGAACGTCTCGAGAGCAAGTTGAACTGGCGCTGGATACTTCCCGACGAGATCTGGCGGATATCTTCCCAAGCCAGGTAATGGGCAGTCCTTCTGAGCCACAAATTCAAATAGCGTTACGTCATGTTCAGCAACGTCTCAACGCCCAAAAAGCTGCAGCACTAAGTGTGCGTCAGGCAAAAATGACCGATGTAGACGCTATTGAGAATATTGTTAGCTTTTGGTCTGACAAAGGTGAAACTTTACCGCGAAGCCGGGATAACATAGTGCACGACATCCAAAACTTTGTGGTGGCTGAGTTAGACGGAAAAGTAATCGGCTGTGCCTGTTTGTATATCTACCAAACCGGGCTTGCGGAAATTCGCTCGGTGGGGGTGCAATCGGATATTCAGGGCAAAGGCCAGGGTAAAGCTATGATCCAGTATTTGCTGGAACAGGCTCGCCATATCGAATTAAAGCGGGTTATTGTGCTGACGCGCGTGCCAGACTTTTTTGCTAAATTGGGCTTTGTGACTACCGATATGGGCGGTTTGCCTGAGAAGGTCATCAAAGACTGTGATATCTGTCCTAAAAAGCAAGCTTGTGACGAAGTGGCTATGGAGTACCTGGTTGGGCTACCTGGACCTGAACAATTGCACAGTCAGCTGATTGCAAAGGCCGCTGTGGGATAATAAAATATCCTATTCTCGATTCGGAGCCGCAATTTCTTGCGGCTTTTTTATTTGTCTTATAGTGTTAAGTTACAACTATTTAACTTTCTACCGTATTAGGTAACACCTTCCAGATCCTAAAACATATGGGACTGGAAGTAGGGATCATCCTCTTTATATGAAAATGTCGCAAAAGTTAGTCATCGCCTTTGTTACGGCGGTGGTATTACCTTCTGTCATCATCAGCATGTTGATGGTGCAGCATGGTAAACGTCAGGCGATTGAAAACTTCACTTTATCCAACGAGCGGGAAGTCAGACAGATAAACAACGGTCTGACCATACTGTTGCAGAAAATCGCGGAAAGCGTTGATTATTTATCCGGTCTTGAGACTGTTACCAAGGGGCAAGATGGTTTAACCCAATATCTAACAACAGCCACTGCCACCATGATGCAGCCGCTAGCTGGTTCGGCGGTGGAGCGAGATATTTATACCCTGTTCGAGGACTTTGCTCAAAGTAATCCCGATCTCACCTACATTTATATGGGAAATGAATACGGAGGCTACGTGTCATGGCCACAGGAGGCTATTTCCCGGCAGTATGATCCACGTATCCGGCCTTGGTACACCACTGCCGTTTCTACATCGGGAGAAATCGTTCGTACTGATGCCTACTATTGGAAAATCGGCGATAAGGTCATCGTAAGTACCGTTAAAGCCCTTTATGGTGAGGACGGCACACTCTCTGGTGTAATTGGCATGGACCTCTCCATGAAAAGCCTGACTCAGCGTGTTGCTCAGATCAAACTCGGCAATTCAGGGTTTGTCATGTTAGTGGAGGACAATGGCACAATTCTGGTGGATCCAAATCGGCCGGAAAACAACTTCAAACACATCAATGATATATATGGCGGGTCGCTTGCTTCGGTATTTGCCATGCAGTCGGGTTATGCCCAAATCAATCTTGAGGATGAAAGTTATTACGCTTCCGTTTATAAATCGCCACAATTGGGGTGGAAGTTTATTGGTGTCAGTCGTGAGGAAGAGATTTTGGCTGAGGTGAGCCAGCTGCTGGAAATGAATATCATCGTGGCGTTATCACTCATGCTGTTGTTTGTCACCTTGGCAGTGCTGTTATCCAAAGTAATAAACGGACAGATTGAAGAACATCAACAGCAATTAATTACGGAAAAAGAGCGAGCCGAAGCAGCCGTGCAGGCCAAAGGTGAATTTTTGGCTAATATGAGTCACGAAATTCGCACACCCATGAATGGGGTGATTGGTATGTTAGGTTTGTTATTAGATACCAAATTAGAACAGCAGCAAGCCAGGTATGTGAGGTTGGCACAATCCAGTGCGGAATCTTTGTTAGATTTGATCAATGATATTTTAGATTTCTCCAAAGTCGAAGCGGGCAAGATTGAACTGGAATCTATTGATTTTGATGTGCGAGCATTATTTGATGAAGCCATTGAAAGCCTTGCACAGCGGGCCGAGGAAAAAGGTCTGGAGCTGGTTTTGGATGAGGTCGACCTGGAGCGCTGTTGGGCAAATGGTGACCCCGGGCGCATTCGTCAGGTGTTAAATAATTTAGTGGGTAATGCCATTAAGTTCACCTCGCAAGGTGAAGTCGTGGTCAAAGTTAGTATTGAAAAAGCCACAGATTTAACCTGGCGCCTACAGTGCACGGTAACAGATACGGGTATTGGCATCCCGCCTGAAAAACTAGAGGGTTTGTTTAGTTCTTTCACTCAGGTGGACAGCTCTACAACACGAAAATATGGTGGCACAGGACTAGGGTTGGCTATCGCAAAGCAACTTACTGAAATCATGTCCGGGCGGATTTGGGTAGAAAGTGAGTTTGGCAATGGCAGTACCTTTGGCTTTGAAGTATTACTTGCTCCTGGGAAACAAATTCAGGTACCTAAAATTAAAGCTTCGGTACGCGGGAAACATATTCTGGTGGTGGACGACAATGCCACGAACAGAGAGGTATTGAGCAAGCAACTGAAAAAGTGGGGCGCTGAGGTGGTGGAAGCTGAAGATGGTGTCAGCGCGCTAAAAATATTACGCCGAAACCCTGATTTTGATGCAGCAATTCTGGACATGCAAATGCCAGGTATGGACGGGGCTTCATTGGGCAAAATGATTCAGGAGGATACGATAACTCAACGAGTTCCTATGATAATGATGACCTCCATAGGTAATACGCGGGATCCCAGTTTCTTTGCTCAAATCGGATTTAAAGCCTATTTTACCAAACCTGTTACTTGCTCCGATCTCTACGATGCATTGGTTGTGGTGCTAGATGGTGGCAGCAACTTCGACAATAAGTCTATGGTCACCAAAGAGCAGCTCAAGCAGTATAAGTCTTATGTAAAAGAAGCTCGAACTCAGTTATTACTGGTGGAAGATAATATGATCAACCAGGAAGTTGCCAAGGGAATGTTAGGTGGATTGGGTTATGAGATCGTGACCGCAGAAAATGGTTTGCAAGCACTGGATGTGCTTGCCGCACAGGACGACCCTCACGCCATCGCAGCGGTACTAATGGATTGCCAAATGCCTAAGATGGATGGTTATGAAGCTACCAGAGCGATCCGCAGTGGCGCCCAAGGCATTGGGAATACTTCCATCCCTATAATTGCCATGACTGCCAATGCCATGAAAGGCGACCGCGAAAAATGCCTGGCTGCAGGCATGGATGATTATCTGTCGAAGCCGGTTTCGGCCGAGGAACTGCAAAATAAACTGGATGTCTGGTTGGGAGTAGAGAAGCGAACCGAGGATGTCAGTGAGGTTCGGATTGATGTTACTGAATTCAATGAGCCTGATAGTTCTCTCGACGAGAATGATAGAGTTTGGGATAAACAGGGTTTCATGGAACGCATCGGCAATAGCGAAACACTAGCAATAAGACTAATTGGTTTATTCAGGACTTCCATGCCGGAGGAACTCGCCAGATTGACCCAGTACGTAGAGACTGAAAATTGGAGCGAGGTTAGCAAGCTGGCCCATAAAATAAAAGGCTCTAGCGGTAGCTTAGGCGCGGTTAAAGTCTCTTCTGCCGCAGAGAAAATAGAATTTGCTGCACGCAAAGAAGACGGCCAAAAAGTTCAGGTTAAATTGGCCGTGCTACAAAATCACGTAGAAGACTTTATTGCGGTATTGCCCTGACGAGCAGGGCATTTAATCGATTACAAGCTGACGCGTTTGTAAGGGCGGTATTCGGCGTGCCAGAAAAAGCGGTCAATACGCTCCAGAATAACTTCATCCGTTACTTGCAGCGCAAGATTTTGTTCCTGAGCTTGTTTGGCTACGGCAAAGGCGATCTTTCTACTCACTTGTTGTACTTCCCGCAGAGGCGGCAATAAGTCTCCCTCACCTGTGTTGGCTAGCGGTGAGCACTCAGCCAGTGTTGAACTGGCGGTTAATAGCATTTCGTCGGTAATGCGGCTGGCTTTGCTGGCCAGTACACCTAAACCAATTCCCGGGAAAATGTAACTGTTGTTACATTGCGGAATATTGAATTTCTGGCCTTCGAATTCTACGGGTAAAAATGGACTACCCGTGGCGACAATGGCCCGACCTTCAGTCCACCGAATAACATCGGCAGGATGCGCTTCCACTTGTCTTGAAGGGTTGCTTAACGGAAAGATAATTGGACGTTCCACATGGCTTGCCATGGCCTTAATGACTTCTTCCGTAAAGAGTCCACCGACGCCTGATACGCCAATAATTACCGTCGGCTTAGCATTGTTAATCACTTCTAACAACGAAGGAAATTGACCGTCAAACTGCCATTTTTTCAGATTGCTGCTGTCTTGTGCCAGGCACTGTTGAAAGTCTCGCAAATCAGGTGTCTGATCGGTTACCAAACCGTGTCTGTCTACCATGAAAATCTGGCTTCGAGCTTTTTCAGGTGCCAGACCTTCAGCACTCATTTGCTGTATGATCTGTTCTGCGATACCACACCCCGCTGAGCCGGCACCGACAAAGACTACATTTAAATCTTTCAACTGAGTTTTGATGGCTTTCGTAGCGCACATCAGCGTACCCACGGTAACGGAAGCGGTGCCCTGAATATCGTCGTTAAAACAACAAAATTTGTCGCGATAACGTTGTAAAATGGGGGTGGCGTTGTGTTGCGCAAAATCTTCAAACTGGATCATGACACCAGGCCAGCGCTTCTCCACCGCATTCATAAACAGTTCGATGAACTCATCGTATTCTGATTGACTAATGCGCGGGTGGCGGCAACCCATGTACATGGGATCTTCCAACAGCTTTTTGTTATTGGTACCGACATCGAGCATGATAGGCATGGTGTATGCCGGGCTAATACCACCACAGGCGGTATAAAGTGCTAGCTTACCAATGGGGATGCCCATACCACCTATGCCCTGATCACCTAATCCAAGGATGCGTTCGCCATCGGTAACCACAATCACTTTAACATTGCGTTTGGTGGCATTGCGCAGGATATCGTCGATATCGTGTCGGTCGGCATAGGATAGAAACAAGCCTCTGGACTTGCGGTAGATATCTGAAAACTGCTCACAGGCATCACCTACGGTTGGGGTATAGATGATGGGCATCATCTCGTCAATGTGCTCCTGAATCAGACGGTAATACAGCGTTTCATTGGTATCTTGAATGGCCCGCAAATAGATGTGTTTATTCATTGGATCAGCAAAACTGGAGTACTGCGCCCAACAGCGCTCCAATTGTTCTTCAATGGTTTCGTAACGCGGTGGTAAAAGACCCGCCAGGTTGAAGGCTGCTCGTTCGTCATGGCTGAAGGCACTGCCTTTGTTTAACAAAGGGGTTTCTAATAGAGCGGGGCCTGCGTAGGGGATGTACAAAGGATCGTTGTTATCTTGATTCATAATGCTTTTGTCAGGGTCAAATTATTGAAAGTATAACGGTAAAACGGGTTTTATTGTTGGCAATCGTGCTGGTAAGACGAGCAATAAAGCTTGTTCGTCTTCAGAATATCTCATCTTCCAGAGTCGGTTTTTGCTCTTCGTCTTGAGTTTGGTCGATGATCTCATGCTCAGCGACCCATTCAACGGGTTCCGTACCAGTGATGAAATACTCGAATTTGGATGTGTGATCCGTACGACCAGTGAGCTTTCCGGTGCCTCGGTCGATGCGCACCGATACGATATTTTCAGGGATGGCCTTACTCATTTCGGGTACATCAGACAGCGCTTTTTGCATGAATCTGATCCAGGCAGGCTGGGCTGCTTTAGCACCATCCTCACCACCTTGCATTGCGTTACCAATGATGGTGGTATTGTGCGGGTTATTATTGATGAGATAAGGATATGCCACAGTTCTACCCAGTGAACGACTCGGATCGTCGAAACCTACCCAAACAGTGGCCACCAGGTCCGGTGCAAAACCGCTAAACCAGGTATCTTTTGAGTCGTTGGTGGTACCGGTTTTACCCGCCAGATCTTTGCGCCGTATGAGCGAGTTAGCCCGCCAACCGGTTCCGCGCCAGTAGGTTTTGTTTTTTACGCTACCGCTACCAGTGATGGCGGTTCTGAGCATTTCCGATACTAAAAACATATTTTGACTGCTCACCACCTGTTCCGCTTGTGGCGGTAGTGCAGTTAAATGCTCGTCGTTGTGAGGGTTATCTCCGACTTCTGGTTGGCCCAACTGTGCCGTTAAGCCTTCGGTTTGTTCGCATACTGGACAGGCGGTAAGTGGATTAGCACGCCATACATATTCGCCGTACTGGCCTTCAATGCGCTCGATAAAATGAGGACTGACTGCGTAGCCGCCATTGGCAATGGTGACAAAGCCATTGGCAACTTCAATGGGTGTGATTGAGGCCGACCCCAAAGACAGTGATTCATCGCGTGGCAGGTCTTCCATTTGAAAACCAAATTTGCGCAGGTGATTGCGCACATTATCAATACCCACTGCTCGCAGCAATCGCACTGCCACCACGTTCTTAGATTTGCCCAAAGCGATACGCATGCGAATAGGGCCATCGTACACCGCCGGAGAGTTTGCTGGACGCCATGCTCGCCCGGAGCTTCTGTCCCATTGATTTATGGGCGCATCGTTAATTACCGAAGCAATCGTGTGGCCTTGTTCAAGGGCTGCGGAGTACAAAAAGGGTTTGATATTGGAGCCCACTTGTCGCTTTGCTTGTGTGGCGCGGTTAAATTGACTTTGATAAAAGCTATAGCCTCCCACAAGCGCACGTACCGCCCCATTATTGGGATCCAGTGCCACTAAGGCACTACTGGCTTCCGGAAATTGTGATAATTGCCAACGGTCATCTTCATTTCGCTGCCGTATCCAGATCAGCGCACCTTCTTGCAGGATATCACTGGCAGTTTTGGGGGGCGTACCTTGACGTGTATCCGTGATATAGGACCTTGCCCACGCCAGACCATCCCATTCAATTCGATGATAGGCTCCACTTTTATCAATGACGGTTATCGCCTGTTCAAATACATTGGTGACAACTGCTGGGCGCAGCGGACCATAGTTAGAAAAGCCCTTAAGGTGATTGACAATCTTTTGTTCTGACCAGGCCATATCAGGGATAAAACTGCCATCATCAGCCTCTTCTGGCGGCGGCGACTTACGCCATAATTGGCCGATAATACCGCGATAGCCGTGACGTTCATCATAATCATGTAGATTTTGTCTTAGCGCAGCGATAGCGGCCTTTTGGCTTTCGTAATCGGCGGTGGCATACACTTTATAGCCACCGGTTTCGGCCTCTTCTTTGCCGTAAATAGACACCATTTCGTTGTAGATAACATCGGCCAGATAAGGCGCGTCTAGCTCTATTTCAGCGCCGTGTAAGGCGGCACTGACAGGCTCAGTAGTAGCCCATTCATAATCCGCTCTGGTGATAAATTTTTCACTTAACATTCTACCTAAAACAACTCTGCGTCTGTCTACTGAGCGCTCCGGGCGGCTGATGGGGTTCATTGTGGAAGGGGCCTTAGGCAAACCAGCCAACGTGGCTATTTGAGCCAAATTAAGCTCATCCAATGATTTTCCGTAATAGACCTGTGCTGCAGCACCAAAGCCGAAGGCGCGATGTCCCAGCTCTACTTTGTTGATATACAGCGAGAGGATTTCATCTTTGGTGAGTACGCGCTCCATGTGCCATGCGATAAAGATTTCTTTGAGCTTACGCACAAAGGTTTTATCACGTGTTAAGAAAAAACCTCTGGCTAGCTGCATGGTAAGTGTACTGCCACCTTGGCTGAGACGTCCCGTCACCATCAGGTTAAATGCGGCGCGGATGATACCGATAGGATCAATGCCAGGGTGCTCGTAAAAGCGGCTGTCTTCTGTGGCTAAAATGGCATCGATAAGTTGTTGCGGAACTTCTTCTAGCGTGACCGGGATACGACGTTTTACTCCGTATTGCGATATTAATCGACCATCACGGGTGTAGATTTGCATAGGCGTCTGTAGTTTTACATCCTTCAGGATCTCAACACTGGGGAGTTCAGCGCGAATATAAAAATACACACCAGCAATGGCACCCACACCCAAGACAGTCCCCAGGGCGAAAACGCTAATCAAATACTTAAGCCACTTACTCACGTGTAGGTATGTTCCTGTGCCATATCCAAAAGACTATCTGCCAGTGGCAGAAGAATTAATTATTTTATATTAAAAAGGGTGTGTATGTGAAACGCTCAGATGGCCCATTTCGTCACTAATAACGAGTTAAGCTTCTCAAATTTGCCTATTTCTCGAGGAAATAACTCTCTTCTGACTGATAAAACTAAAGGAAATCCGTAAAACAACGAAATAATGACAATAAGCGTCACTGAATTGCATGAAAATTAATACGTTAGTGTCACCAGAACTAACTATTTTTGTTACATCTTGTAAAAATTATTCTATGCTTCTAGTGAGTAGAGTAAAGAGACATCAACTTGAATCTAAGCTTGAGTAAAAACAAAAATCAATTGCTTGGCGTTGATATAGGTAGTCGCTTTGTGAAAGCATTACTTTTATCGCAAAAAGGCAAGCGTTATTGTGTCGAAGCGATCGCGTGCGAACCGATTTACGGCAACGTCATGCAAGAAAGAGAGATAAAAGACTTCGACGCAGTGAATCACGCGCTGAAAAAAGTTCGAAAAAGCTTGAAGACTAGTGTGAAAAATATCGCTATCGCAATTTCTGGCTCTACGGTATTAACCAAAGTTGTCGACATGGACAGTGGCTTGAGTGATGTTGACCTGGAAGCACAAATTGAAATTGAAGCCGATAGCTTAATCCCTTATCCAATTAATGAAGTTTATATCGACTTTGAAGAACTCGGCGCCTGCGCAAGAAAGCCGGGGCGCTCAGACGTTTTACTCAGCGTTGCCCATAAAAATATTGTTGAAAACCGTACTTTGATTTCAAGAGAAGTAGACTTTGAAGTCAAGGTTATGGATATCGAGGGCTATGCCCTTGGTAACGCCATGATTAACTTCACTACGTTCGATGAGCAAGAGGCGACGTTTTGCCTGGTTTTAGGGGCTGCCCAATTGCAATTGACCGCAATTAAAGGTGGGCAAGTGGTCATGAGTAGGGAATTACCTTTTGGTACTGATGCTTTAGTTAATGATATGGCCATGGCTTATGAATTGTCTCACAATGATGTGCAAAAAGGGCTGCTTTCCGGCGACCTTCCAGACAACTGGCGGGACGTGATGTACCCGCAGTTCTTGTCTTCCTTGCAAATGCAGATCAATAGAATCTTGCAACTCTATGCCACAACGTTTAATACGGACCTACCCAAAAAACTCTTTATGTGTGGTGGTGGGGCCATACTCGAAGGGATTGTTTCTGATCTTGCCATGGACATGCAAATTGAAATTGAGGAGTTTAATCCATTTTCATACTTTGATGTCGCCAAAGGCTTAGACTTACAAGAGTTTCATGGTGTGCAGTTTGGGATTGCTGCAGGATTGGCTTGGAGAGGTTTTTCTGCATGTCACACATAAACCTGTTACCCTGGCGGGACAAACAGCGAGAAAAACAAAAGCAGCTTTATTTGGCGAGTTTGGCAGTCTGTGCACTTGTAGCTGTGGGTGTTGTCCTTGGAGTTGGCAGTTTTATCGACAGCATGATTCAAAATCAACAAATTCGAAATCAATTCCTCGAGAAAGAGTTAGCTATTCTGGATGTCAGAATTGGCAAGATTGGAACCATTAAAAAGCAAAAACAGGATATTGAGCGTCGCATATCACTGATTCAGCAATTACAGGAACATCGCAATGTCAGTCCCAAAGTACTCGATGAACTTGCCAGACTTGTGCCTCCCGGAATAGCCTTTAAACAATTTACCCGCAAACAAAATCGAATTGAGGTGGTGGGCGTGAGTGAGTCGAATAATCGACTGGCGGATTTTATGCGCCGATTGGAGAGTTCTAAGGTTTTTATCGATAACGATTTGTCTTCGGTTGTTGCTGATACATCTACGTCTGAGGCGGTTAGTGACTTTAAGTTGACATTTTCTATTAGCCCTGAAGTGTCGCCTCCCTTGCTTAGCTTGCAAGAAGCGGAGCAAGCAAAGTGAAGTTCGATTTCAACAAACTCAAGGAAATGAACGATCTGGACTTTGAGCAGATTGCTTATTGGCCATTTGAAGTTAAAACGGTATTTGCTTTGCTGGTTTTTATTATTGTCTCCGGTGGTGCATTTTATTTTCTTGTGAAAGATAAATTACCTGTATTGGAGAGTCTGGAAAGAGAAGAATTTGAGTTAAGAGGTAAATACGAGGCAAAGTATCTTATAGCAGCAAATCTTGAAGCCTATGAAGAGCAATTGGAACAACTAAAGTTAGATTTTCAAAAGGTCGTCAAATCGCTGCCTACGAGTAATGAAACGCCGGGGCTTCTGGATGATATTACTCTGGTGGGTACTTCTTCTGGGTTAACGTTTAAAGGAATTAACTGGCAGAAGGAAATTCCCAAGGAATTCTATACAGAGTTACCTATTCGTATTGAGGTAAATGGCAACTATCATGAATTTGGTGAATTCCTTTCAGAAGTCGCCAGTTTACCAAGGATTGTGACTGTGCATGATTTTGAAATGGAGACCGCTGGAGGGGAATTAAGGTTAGTACTATCTGCCAAAACCTATCGGGCGATTTCCGAGCAGGAGCAGCAATGAGAGCCCTTATCTTGATAGTTCAGGCTGCCATAATATTGAGCGGATGCTCGGCTGACACGACGGACCTTCAGCAGTTTATTGCAAGGGTAAAAACGGCAACACCACCACCCATCGAGCCTTACCCCGAATTCAAACCAATTCCTCCATTTATTTACGAGGCTCAGAATGAGCGCAGTCCATTTGTCAGGCCCAGAAGCCAGGATCTGGCATTGCAAGACCAGAGCAGAGAGAACTGTTTGCAACCGAATGTCGGGAGAGTTAAAGAAACTTTGGAGAGCTATGGAACAGATGCACTCACCGTGCATGGCTTTTTTACCAGTCAAGGACGAAACTGGGCATTGATTATTGCCAACGACGGTTCCCTTCATCGTGTTACTGTCGGCAATTATTTGGGTTTGTTCTTTGGAAGAATCACCAGAATAACACAAAACACTGTATTCTATACCGAACAGTTGCCCGATGGGGCAGGGTGTTGGCAAGAGAAACATTCTAAATTAACAACTTCAGACGGGGCCGGAGAAGTAACCAATGTATGATAATAAATTTGCTCCATTTATCGTATTTGTTTGTCTTGTGCAGCTGTTCAATCAATCAGTTTTTGCACAACAAGACATCAGACTAGTTGATCCGTCGCCTGTGCAGAGCACCTCAGTTCAAGCAACACTCAATAATATTGATTTCAGAAAACTTTCTGACGGCAGTGGTGAGTTGCTAATAGAGTTTGACTCAAATGACTATCCGATATTGCTCTCCAGAGAAAACAAACTTCTGCATTTAAATTTACCCGGCATAAAACTTGGTGAAGGGCAACTGCTACGCCTGAATGTGACGGAGTTTACTACCCCAATTCAATATGTAGAAAGCTTTCAGGATGCTAACCAATCTTCATTAATAATAGAGATGGCTGGTGATTTTAATCATCACCATGAAAAAGAGGGCAGGCAGCTGCGGATCGTGATTAGTGAGGTTGAGTTGACTGACAATGAAGCCCGGTTTAAGGCACAGTTTTCAGGTGAGCCAATCTCACTCGATTTTCAGGATGTGCCTGTCAGACAAGTTTTGCAGATCATAGCCCAGGTTAACGGTTTTAATTTAGTTACGACTGATACTGTCACCGGCAACGTCACAATAAATCTCTCGGATGTACCTTGGGATCAAGCACTGAGTATGATTTTGCGCATAAAAGGGCTGGATCAACGGATGGAAGGAAATATTTTATTGGTTGCGCCTTCGGAGGAGATGGCCGCTAGAGAAGCGCAAATCTTGCAGACTAAAATGCAGGCAGCCGAGCTGGCGCCGCTCACGACTCGGCATATACAGGTAAATTATGCCAAAGCGTCTGACTTAGCGCAGATTTTGAAATCTAGTGATGGCAGTGTCCTCAGTGCTCGAGGTAGTGCGACAGTTGATGAGAGAACCAATACTCTCATAGTGAAGGATAGCCAGGAATCCATCGTGGAAGTACTGGAAATGATAGAGCTGTTGGATATTCCTGTGCGTCAGGTATTGATTGAGTCACGTATGGTGACAGTGCGTGACGGAGTAGATGAACAACTGGGAGTTCGTTGGGGCTTTAGCGACCGGCAAGATGAAGATGGTGTTTCGGGCTCTCTGGTGGCGGCAGATCAGCTTTCCGCGGGTACTGTACCTTCAATCGATGATAGGTTAAACGTTAATTTGCCGGTTAGCTCTCCTGCGGGGCGCATCGGTTTTACTGTAGCTCGCCTGGTGGACGGTACTATTCTGGATCTGGAGCTATCCGCGCTTGAGACGGAAAACAAAGGTGAAATCATTGCCAGTCCGAGAATAACGGTGGCCAATCAACATGAAGCCTATATAGAACAAGGTACTGAAATACCTTATGTTCAAGCCACCTCCAGTGGTGCTACCTCCGTAGAATTTAAAAAGGCCGTGTTAAGTATGATGGTAACTCCTCATATCACACCCGATAATCGCATTATTCTTGATTTAGTGGTCACCCAAGATACCCGTGGTGAGACAGTGTCTACACCCACAGGCCCGGCCGTTGCGATAGATACTCAGGAAATAAGCACTCAGGTACTAGTAGAAAATGGTGAGACAATAGTACTGGGCGGTATTTTTCAGCAAACCATCTCTGACGCGGATACCAAAGTACCGCTGCTGGGTGACTTGCCATTGCTTGGAGGATTGTTTAGAAACAGTCAACAAGTGAATGACAAACGGGAGCTGTTGATTTTTGTGACGCCAAAAATTCTGACGGATTCCTTGTAAAACCACAAAAAATCCCCATATCCAGCGAGTTAATCGAAGCAAACCGAAGATAAGGCAAGCAAAAGGGTTGCCAAATCGCGCCTGTAACTGAGATAATCCCGCTCTCGAAAATCGAGCGAGGTTGGAATTTCCATTTTTTTAGATTGTTGACGTAGATAAAATGGCCGAAAAAAGAAACATTTTTTTAATAGGGCCGATGGGGGCTGGTAAGAGCACCATTGGCAGACATCTGGCAGACGAATTACACTTAGAATTTTTTGACTCTGATCAGGAAATAGAAAAACGCACTGGTGCGGACATTTCCTGGGTATTTGATATTGAAGGCGAAGAAGGTTTTCGCGATAGAGAAGAGTCTGTCATCACTGATTTAACCGAAAAACAAGGCATTGTACTCGCTACTGGCGGTGGCTCTATCGTGCGCAATTCTGTGCGCAACAGATTGTCAGCCAGGGGCATTGTTGTGTATCTGGAAACGACTATAGACAAGCAAGTGGCTCGTACGCAAAGAGATAAGCGTCGTCCACTGTTGCAAAATAACGATCCGGAGCAAGTATTGAAGGGATTAGCGGGAGAGCGCAATCCACTGTACGAAGAAATTGCCGATTATACAGTTCAAACAGACGACCAAAGCGCCAGAGCTGTGGCGAATGCCATTATAAGTAAAATTGGTCTGTAACTAAATATCCTTTGGGGGGAGCGCGCATGTCGACCTTAACAGTTGAGTTGGGGGTGCGAAGCTACCCCATTATCATTTCTGAGAATCCACTTTCTCAACCAGAACTCATTAAAAAACACCTGAAAACCAATCGCCTGTTTGTGGTGACTAATCCTGTGGTTTATGACCTGTGGGCTGAAAAATTGCGCTCTGCACTTGCTGATGTCGATTTGGTGTTTATTCAGGTTCCCGATGGTGAAGAATACAAAACACTACACACCATGGAGCAAGTGATTGGCGAGCTATTGCAAAATCACGCTGCTCGAGATGCCACTTTACTGGCGCTAGGCGGTGGTGTTATTGGTGATCTGACGGGGTATGTTGCCGCCAGTTATCAGCGCGGCATTCCGTTTATCCAGATGCCAACTACCTTGTTGTCACAAGTGGATTCCAGTGTTGGTGGTAAAACCGCAGTAAATCATGCTTTAGGCAAGAATATGATTGGTGCGTTTTATCAGCCGCAAACCGTGATCATCGATACTCAAACTTTAACCACGTTACCGCCACGAGAGTTTTCAGCGGGTATGGCTGAGGTCATCAAATACGGTATTATCTATGATGCCGTATTTTTCCGGTGGTTAGAGTCGCAGCAGCAAGCCATTAAAGCTTTGCAAACTGATGCCATTCAAAAAATGATTTATCGTTGCTGTGAAATAAAAGCAGAAATTGTCGCCCAAGACGAGCGAGAAAAAGGATTACGCGCTTTACTTAATCTCGGCCATACTTTTGGTCATGCCATAGAAGCAGAGCAGGGCTATGGCAATTGGTTACACGGAGAAGCAGTTTCAGCTGGCACCATAATTGCTTCAATGGTTGCACAGCAAAAAGGCTGGTTGACAGCGTCAGAAGTCAGTCGCATTCGCAGTTTACACGAGGCGTTTGACCTTCCTGTGGAGGCACCGAAAGACATGGGTTTCCAACAGTTTATGGCGCACATGCAGCACGATAAAAAAGTCGAAGCTGGTCAGATTCGCTTTATTATTCCCCAAGGGATTGGCAAAGCGGTGGTGACCTCAGACATTGATAATGGGCTATTAAAAAGTATTTTAAAATAGCAGTAAGAACTTGATTAGACTTTGAAGGTAAATAAACCCGAAATGCAACATTCAACCTTGTTAACCGAATACACTGATATTTCCCAGCGGTTGGAATATCTGGTGGCGCACTCATCGCAAATGGTGTTTATCACCGGCGAAGATGTGGCGGTGCAACAAGGTTTCGTGGAGGCGTTTTTAGGGCAGCAAAGTCAACGGGCAAATGTGGCCTTTATCAACGCACGACGCGGAAAAAATGGTCATTATTACCTACAGCAGCTTTGCGAGCAGTTGCAAATTCGTCTCAACAAGGGTCACTCTTTGGTACAGGCTTTTGCCGCCAGAGCGGACAAAGGTGAGCCGATACTGATTGCTATCACTGCCGCTGAGAATATTCCTGAGGATGTGTTGCGAGAGCTTTGGGACCTGGTACTGCAAAATCGCTTCGCCCGCAATGGTGAGCAAATTAATATCTTGATGTTTGGCGAACACTATTGGGCGGAAGACGTGAAATCATGGTTACCTACTAACAATAACGATAAACCTGTATTACTCACTACACAAACCCTTGAATACGATGAAGAAACGGAAATCGAAGGCGACCTGGATGAGCTGATCGCCAACCGTCGGGCTTTGTTTCAGGAGCGTATGAAAAGCCGTGCCAACAGTCCTGTGAAGAGACAGTCACCGCTTAAAATCTGGTGGGTAAAACTGGCCTTGGCTCTGGTGTTTTTAGCCAGTTTCTCTTCTTTATTGATTTGGCAATATTTTGATGTCACATCTGCTGCGGTTAAGGAATTTACACAGTTTTTGTTTCAGAGTAATTCCGCTCCTGAAACTGCGAGACAGCCCGCTGAATTAGAATTAGAAGCAGAGCCAGAGAGTGCGGAATCTCTGGATAATCAACGTGTCGCCATGAACTTTAGCGATGCTATGGAACGCATTGAAAACAGCAACCAGTCGCAAAATTCAGCGACAGAATCAAGACTTGAAAGTGATGTTAATGTTGCTACTTTTAGCAAACAAAGTGCCGACTCACCTACGTCGGAGTTTATTGCCGATATCAGTGCAGAGCAGTTAAAACAGCTAAGAGATACCGGAACTATTAGCCCCACAAGCACTAATAATGTGACTGATACTGAAAGCGCCACAGAGGCACCTGCCGAATTGGCGACCAATGGGATTAATACTGATGTCAGTGCACTGGCACAAGAAAGCACCCTTAATCGAAATGGTGCAGTCGCTCAGGATGAGGCGCTATCGGCTTCCGTAATGGATGCGCTAGCCACCCTGGAAGTAATGACCTCACCTGTTACGAAAAATCAAGTAGACAGGGCTGAGCAACCACAAACTATCGCCAGCGAACCCGTAATTCTGAATGCCGCAAGTGAGCAAAATGCCACGCTAGACTCCATTGATCAAGCTTCACAATCTGAGCAAGAGGCAGCTACTGAGATAGTGAGTCAGCAAAGTGTAACATCTGACGCTTCAAACACTGAGAGTGCAATAAACCCGGTGATTACACCGGATACTAGTAATTCACAGCAGCCCTTAACTCTGGACACCCGTCGTGGTGAAGTTAACGATTACCCCGTGGAAGACATTGTGGCACAGCCTTTGGTAAGCGCGGATGGTACTGCTCAAACAGAAGCGCAGGCAACCGTACCATCAGAGAATAATGCCGGGGTGGAGGCTAACATCGGGGCTGAAGTTAATACCGTGTCTGACGTTGTCACTGAAAATGCCACTGAAACAACCGATAATGCGTTGGTAGCCGAACAAACCACCAGCTACCAATATCACGAACCCCTATTGTTAGAGCTACCGCAAAACAGTTTTGTACTGCAGATATCGGGGATTAGCAGTGAGTCGCTGTTGCAAGAATACTTAGTGGACAATCGTTTGCTCAATGATGTGTGGGTTTACAAAACCCGTCGCTATGGTGGTGATTGGTTTGTGGTGGTGCACAACCAAAATTACATCAGTCTGGATGCTGCCAGAGTCGCGGCACAGAACTTTTCGACACAATTTCCCGGCACGGAGCCTTTTGCCAAGACGCTTGCCCAAGTACGCAATGAAATTGCCAGTGTGAATTAGCTGTAATTTTTTATCAGTCAGGTACAATCTCAGCGTTCAGTTTTTCAGGTCAGATAATAATAACAGCATGCCGCAATCTAAACACCGCGCCTTTTTGAAGTGGGCTGGTGGCAAATACAACCTCATTGAGCGCATAAACAAAGAATTACCCAAAGCAAGTGTGTTGGTGGAGCCCTTTGTTGGTGCGGGATCAGTGTTTCTCAATACTGACTACGAAAGCTATCATCTTAATGACATCAACGAAGATCTGATCAACCTGTATAAAATTTTGCAAACGGATAGCCAGTCCTATATTGCTGAAGCTGAGCGATATTTTACGCCGGAATACAACCAGGAGAAGGTTTACTACCAGATACGAGAGCAGTTTAACCACAGCATCGATGTGTTTCAGCGGGCAGTGTTGTTTTTGTACCTTAATCGTCACGGCTACAATGGGCTTTGTCGTTATAACCTCTCCGGCAAATTTAATGTGCCATTTGGGCGTTATAAAGCCCCTTATTTCCCGCGCAAAGAATTAGTGTTATTTGCACAAAAATCCGCAAGAGCTACATTCAGTTGTTTACCGTTCCAGCAAGTTATGCTCAATGCGCCTGAGGGCTCAGTCATTTATTGCGATCCGCCTTACGCACCAGTGTCTGAAACGGCTTATTTTACCTCGTATGCTAAACAGGGATTTAGCTTGGCTTTGCAAGAAGAGCTGGCGCAATTGGCCAGCGATGTGAGTCAAACACACGGGCGTTTTGTTTTGATTAGTAATCACGATACGCCTTTTACTCGCAAGATTTATGCTTCTGCCAGGTTACGCAAACTCTCTGTTGCGCGCTTTATCAGCCCCAAAGGAGATGGGCGAAAGAAAGTAGCGGAACTATTGGCTTTATACAAGCCAGGCGCCTTATAGTTTAAATTTCGCAATCAAGTCGCTTAGTTTTGATGTCAGAGCATGCAATTCTTGAATGGCACTTTGCGCATTTTCCATTAACTCTTGGGTTTCCAGTGCGTCATTGGAAATAGTAACGACGTTACTATTAATTTCTGCTGTTGCAATTTGCTGCTCACTGGTGGCATGAGCCACCTGTTCATTAATTTGACTTATCTCACCAACAACATCGAAGGCATCCATCATTTTGCGGCCAGAATTGTTCACCAGTTCAACATTGGTTTTGGTGGATTCTCGGCCATTTTCAATTGCGGAAACAGACATGGAGGCTTTGGAGTTCAGGCGGCCAACCATTTCATTGATCTCTTCAGTGGACTCAGAGGTCCTCTTGGCCAGACTTCTCACTTCGTCCGCAACGACAGCAAAGCCACGCCCCTGTTCACCTGCTCTGGCTGCTTCTATTGCAGCGTTCAATGCCAATAGGTTGGTTTGCTCTGAAATGCCTCTGATGACTTCCAAAACATGGGTTATCGACGCAATTTCCTCAGATAATTCTTTGACACTGGTTACGGCATTTTCCATTGATGAAGAGAGCGTTGTCATTTCCTGAATAGATTTTTGCGCATCTTTGTTGCCGATAGTGAGCTCTTTTTGAGCGTCTGAAGCAAATCCTGATGCCTGCTTGGCGTTTTGGGATATTTGGCCTACCGTCGCTTCCATTTGATTTATTGCAGCTGCTACGGTTTGGGTACTGCTGCTTTGATTTTTCGAAACCAAAGTGGCCTTGCTTGAAGTTTGATTAACCGAGTCGGCTACCTTGGCGATTTCTTTTGCGCTGTCTGATACTGCGCTAAACATCATATGTAATCTGGCAATGAATTTATTAATTTCCCCCGCCAGCAGTCCTAGTTCATTCCCTGTATGTTCTGGCAGACGAACGGTGAGGTCACCTTCTCTTTCCGTAAGCCCCGTAATGGCATCGGTGATCTTATCCAAAGGGCGAAATATTTTTTCAGCAATAATTCTGACGATAAAAAATGCGGCTATTGCGACGATGATTGCGATGAAGAAGATTTTATAGATTGCTTCATCAATACTTTTATAAAGCTCTGCCTTGGGGATCTCCCCAACCAATTGCCAATCTATCGAATTCAAGGGCACACGAGCTGTAGCAAAGCTTTGGCCATCTTGTTCAATTGTACTGTAACCTTGACTGATAGACTTTGGTAAGCTGATTTTGTTGCCTATCTCATTCTTGTTCCGGTGTAATTTGATTTCACCTTGCTCATCAATGAGATACACCAAACCTGACTGAGCTATTGAATAGTTTTTAATGATCTCCGTCATGTCTGCGAGAGACTTCCCGATCCCAGCAATACCAATACGCTGGCCGTTTTGGACAATTGCGTAATTGATAAAGACTACCGGTACTTGAGTTGCCTGGTCGATATCAAAACTCAGTTCGAATTGGCGATTTGAATTAATGAACGAGTAAAACCACTGATCTTGCGATGGGGATAGGGTTCGGGATAATCCTTGATGGTTGTAATAGTTTCGCGATTCTTTCAGAACTACGTAAGCTGAGATGGCATCGTTTCTTTGTTTAATATCTGTCAGGTAGTACACAATGTTTTTTCGAAATGATTCAGGTTCACCTTGAGCTATCCATTGCAGCACCAGGTGGTTTTGGGCGATGCTTTGAGACAGAATCACAGGTGGTGCCAGCTCTAGTTCTATGGCGTTTCTTACCTCTCGCATTGCCGTAGGCAACTCTGTTTCACTGAGTTTTTGATTTGCCTGTTCCCTCAACCCCGAAGACACAAACAGCGATGATATGAGAATGGGCAGTATCGCGGCAGCAATTAAACTGGCGTATACTTGATGCTTTAACAACATGTTAGTTAGTCCTCTGAGTAGCAGTTTGCATTGCGCTTAAAAGTGCCACTTTGTTAGCAAATTGAGGTTTTTTTCATCGATGCCTTCGATGCCAAACTTATTAGTCCAATAAACATATTCGATACCGACATACAGCTTGCTTTTTTCAATGGAGAAATGCGGCGCCAGGTCGTATTTAAGCTGTGACGTAAAGTTAAGATGACTTTTCAGAACATTGCCAAAGTCATCCTGAGTGCTGGAGGCGAAATCAATAAAGCCATCGAAATAGAGCTTACCTAGCGGCAATCCGAAGACTACCGTCAGCTGCTCGCTGTTGTCGGCAAATTCATTGTTCCGTATATACAAGTTGGTTTGCAGATAATCAAAAGCAGAAATTTTTAGATCCAGTCCAATGCCATAGAGAAAATTAGTAAAACCGTCGCCAATTTCACTAGAGCCAGCCAGATAAATTGCACCGATAGGGGTTTGTTCAAATTGCTTGAGTTGATAGCGCAAAGTGAGCTCTGCATAGGTTTCGGTGAAACCATCATCTGACTCTAGTCGGTCAACAAAAAGGAAGCTGTCACCCCAAGTATTACCAGAAGCGTGCTCCAGGGTTAACACTGTCCGGTTGCTGTCACCCAGTTCATAATCATTGCCTCTAAGGGCGGTTATACTGAAGTCTGACCAGAGATTTTCAGCCAATAATTCACCAGCGAAACAACAAAAGATTAATCCTCCAATACAATGCCGTGTAACTCTATTCATAATTCATTTTCGCCTTAAGCTTTAAATATCTCGCCAGTGAGTGTGGAGCTTCATGGTTAGCAAAAGGGCTGGATGAAAAATCAACACTCACTGAACTGAGTGTTGTAGATAAGTGCTGGAAAATCAAATATCAGCGTCGAGTGTCAATTCAAGCGGGTAGAATCAGAGAAACGAGCGCGATGAGGGCGGCAACAAAAAGCGCTACAAAGCCAATACCCACAATTAAATAAGGCACAAACGAGGGTTGCTGAAAATCACTGTGGTGATTTTTAAAACTCTGCACGCCGAACATGCTGGCTGATACGCTTTTTATCACTTGCCACAAGGATGCTGGCTGTGGTGGATGCGATTCCGAGGGCGTCTTGGTTGGCTGAGACATCAGGATAGTCCCGATTAGCTGGCTGTGCTGTTATCCTGACCGCTATCGGTGACTCTTGTCAACAGCTCCAACAAATCCAGATAGTGGAACTGCTTGCTGGCACTGCTACCTGAGAACCAGGACACCCAACTGACACCGGACGCTTGCTGTTTGGCACAGCGATTGACCGGATGACTCATGGGCAATGATTTGTCAAAAGTGCTGTCGGCGGGGCAACTGCAGAATTGCAGGCTGTCATCTTCCAGTTCACCAGCGAAGGAGAGCATAGCCACTAATGCTGTACTCAGTACTAACATTTTTTGATTTCTTGTGGAGAGCATATTCTCAATCCTGGTTGCAACACTTTGTTTCATTATACGTCCTGTCTGACAAAGATAAGAGGAAGTTGGTCGTTAAAAATCTGTCGTTTATCTCAGCAATACGCTTGTTTAGCATACAAAGCGTGATATTTGGCCGTGAGTTAACATCCTGAGTTTGGACAACTTCAGTAACAAAAGTTCATATTTTTCAAGCTATGAAGCACAGATAAGCAGCAATTTAATAATATTCGGCTGGTATGAATTTTACCTGAATAGGATAGGCAGAGGTCATTTTGTAGGTATTCGTCGCAATTTGAGCGGTGGCGACAGTTCGCAGCAACAGGAGCAGGCGGCCATGCATCCTGCATAGCCGCCGAGATATATCCGACAGGCTCACCCTACAGAGCCCGGCAGACATATATACCCAAACCACCTCAAGATGCCTGCTTCAGAGCTTTCACGGCGCTTTCAGTACAAGGCGCACTTGAGAAGGAATGTCGGCTACCTTTCAAACAAGTGCAACACAGTAATGGAAGCGCCGTGAAGCTCCCGAAAGGCGGGGCCTAAAAGCATTTGTGCGGCGTTAAATTGTATCGACGTGAGAACAACCATGCCATCTCCAATTTACCTTGCCTAAATCCTTTTATCCTCCCGCTGAAGTCGAGTATCTTGAGGTAGTTTGGGTATATAAGTTGAAGCATCCGTGCTTCTGAGTGAATCTTTATTTACAGTGAGAAAGATTTGCCGATGCTGAACAGGATGGTTTCATCGCTTTCACCGCCACCCAGGTCACTGTCAGCAAACACCATAGAGATGCCAGCATCAAAACCGCCGATCTCTGTGCCATAGCCTACTTCAAAGTATTCCCCGTCTGCTTCGTCACCAAAGGTACCGAAAGTACCGTAGAAACCTTCGTGCTCTAAAGTTAGGCCCAGGAAGGTGTAGTCGCCGCCAGCAATGCCAAGGTCTGCGTCATCTTCCCAATCACCAATTGTATATTCAATAGACAGCATGCCCCAACCTAAGCCAAGGTTCAGTTCGTTGTAAGCTGAATCGAAGTCACCCGTGTACTGGTATGTAGTTACGCCGATACTGGCAGATACATCTTCGCTGATATCAAAACCGTAACCGCCATAA
Source organism: Planctobacterium sp. AWM4_229 (assembly GCF_056160305.1). Taxonomy (NCBI): domain Bacteria; kingdom Pseudomonadati; phylum Pseudomonadota; class Gammaproteobacteria; order Alteromonadales; family Alteromonadaceae; genus Planctobacterium; species Planctobacterium sp. AWM4_229. The sequence goes on from NZ_JBSWWX010000004.1 coordinate 357,062, forward strand.
AAATCGATTTCCAGACCGTCTTCAACGTCTGCTACCCAAGTACCCAGGTAAAAACCACCCTCTTCGTAATCAAGTCCGGCACTTGCTGAGGCAGAAGAAGTTTGCTGAATACCGCGGAAGTGGTACTCAGATACCAAACCAACATTGGCGCTAACTTCGGCATAAGAGGCTTGCGAGAATGTGCAGGCGGCAACGGCAAAAGCGATTGCGGCGCTAGTTTTAGTTAATTTCATGTGTGTTTCTCCGTTTTTTGTAGTGTGCTGGCCTAACTAGAGCAAAACTGATGCCCGTTTATTTTATCCCTTTAAGGAAGTTTTAAGTGCTTCTTAAGTATCTGAAAAATATAGTTATATTTGGTTTTTATTTATCCGGGTGTTTTTCAGGATGCCAGTAAACGCCGCCTGGATTATTCGGACTGTGCACAAAATTAGCGCAATCGCACCAAAATAAGGCTTAGCCTTATGGGGGGGGAACTGGTATTTTGTGCGCCTGGATTATTGCTTGATTGAGAGTGAAAGATGTTTGATTCGCAGAAATTCCTGATTGCCCCTTCTATCTTATCTGCTGACCTGGCACGCCTGGGTGACGATGTTGCTCGGGTAGTAGCAGCGGGAGCGGATGTGATCCACTTTGATGTGATGGATAATCACTATGTGCCCAACCTGACATTTGGACCGGCAGTGTGTAAGGCCTTGCGGGATTATGGCATTACTGCAGATATCGACGTGCATTTGATGGTGAAACCAGTGGATGCCCTTATTGAGCAGTTTGCGGATGCGGGCGCCAGTTATATCAGTTTTCATCCCGAGGCAAGCGAGCATGTTGATCGCAGTATTCAATTGATTAAAGACAAAGGCTGCAAAGCTGGCTTGGTATTGAATCCCGCGACCCCACTTTCCGTTCTGGACTATGTTATTTACAAGCTGGATTTCGTATTATTAATGTCAGTAAATCCCGGTTTTGGTGGACAGGCCTTTATCCCGAAAACCCTGGACAAGCTTCGCGATCTAAAACATCTAATTCATGAGCAAGGGTTGGAGACCCGAATAGAAATTGACGGCGGCGTGAAAGTCGATAATATTCGCGCCATAGCAGAAGCCGGGGCAGATATGTTCGTCGCTGGCTCAGCGATTTTTAATCAACCAGATTATCAGCAGGTAATCGACGCCATGCGCAGCGAGTTGGCGCAGGTAAACAGTAAATAGTAATTGTATTTAAAAAGAGAGTTTCTGATGAGTAGTAAACCCATTGTATTAAGCGGCTGCCAACCTTCCGGGCAATTGACTATCGGCAATTATATGGGCGCCTTAAAACAGTGGGTGAGCATGCAGGAAGATCACGACTGCCTTTATATGTTGGTAGACTTGCACGCCATCACCGTGCGTCAGGATCCTAAACAGCTTTATGAAGCCTGTCTTGATGGTTTAGCGCTATATGTTGCCTGTGGTATTGATCCCGTTAAAAGCACCTTGTTTATGCAGTCGCATGTGCCGGAGCACGCCCAACTGGCCTGGATCATGAACTGCTACGCTCAAATGGGTGAGTTGAATCGCATGACCCAGTTCAAAGATAAGTCAGCGAAGAACGTCAATAATATCAACGTAGGCTTGTATAGCTATCCGGCACTACAAGCCGCAGACATTTTGCTGTATCAGGCGAATAAAGTCCCGGTAGGCGAAGATCAAAAACAGCACCTGGAGCTCACTCGAGACATCGCCACTCGTATGAATAATTTATACGGTGATCTGTTTACACTACCAGACCCATATATTCCTGAATTTGGTGCGCGCATTATGAGCCTTCAGGAGCCCACCAAAAAAATGTCCAAGTCGGATGATAATCCCAATAACTATATTGGTTTATTAGAAGAGCCTAAAAAGCTGGCGAAAAAAATAAAACGCGCAGTCACCGATTCAGACGAGCAAGCTCGTATTTATTTTGACGTGGCTGAAAAGCCCGGCGTTTCTAATCTGTTGACCTTGTTATCTTTGTCTACAGGACGCTCTGTGGCGGATTTGGTACCGGAATACGAAGATAAAATGTACGGCCATCTCAAAACAGATGTTGCTGATGCCGTTGTGGCGCTGGTGGAGCCAATTCAGGAAAAATTCAAAGCCTTGCGGGAAGACCGAGCTGCTCTTGATGCCATAATGAAAAGTGGTGCTGAGCGTGCTTCTGCCAGAGCCGCTGAAACCCTGGCAAAAGTGTACGATGCCGTGGGCTTTATCAAGCGTCCTTAGTCAGGTCTTCTGCAAGCACTGTAATTTCGTTTTTTAACCACATCACGGCGGGATCCAGTTCCGCCGCTTGCCACCAGTAGAGATGAATGCTGATTTGAGGCAGCTGCAATGGCAACGGTAAAATCGTCAGTGGCAGATGAGTCGCAAACTGACGCGCTGCGGTTTCCGGTGCGGTCATGATCAAATCCGTATTGCATACCACTTGCACGGCACCATAGAAGTTTTCACAGCGCAGTACCACATCCCGTTTTAAGTTCGCTGCCGTGAGGGCATTATCTACCAGGTTAATATCTGAGTCCTTCAAAGCAGCTACCACATGCGGCCATTTCTGATAACTTTCGAGGTCACATTGCCTCGTGATTGCATGGCCTTTGCGGCATAACAAAACAAACTTATTCTTTCCAAGTAGCTGATTATTTATGTTGCCCGGTATGGCGATAAGTGAATCCAATGCCAGGTCAATCTCCCCATTGTTTAGCGCTGAGGCAAGGTATTTTGGCTCAATGCTGTGATTGCGCAGGCGAATTTGTGGGGCGAGTTGTTGCAGCCTGGCCACCAGGGCCGGAAAGTAAAGGGCTTCCAGAATATCGCGCACCGCAATATTAAAGGTGCGTGGTCGCTTGCCCGGTTGCCACTGAGTGTTAGCCATGAGTGTGTTTTGCAGGGTGTGCAAGCCACTCTCTACATCGGCAATGATGCTCTGACAGTATTCGGTGGCGATCATCTGGCGTCCGTGGCGCTCGAATAACCTGTCATTAAAGTGTTCCCGCAATCGGGCCAAAGCATGGCTCACTGCCGGTTGCGTCAGATGCAGTTTATCCGCGGCCTTGCTCACCGAACCTTGTTGATAAATGGTCAGCAAAACATGGAACAGATTATAATCAATACTATGCATAAGATTAATGGGTGGCGATAAATATTCATCATTTGAGTTTATCTTTATGGCGTTTAAAATCCAATCAGTTTAAAAATTGAGCGGAGTATGTAATGTCTGGAAATCAAACCACAATCGAAAATATGACTATTGGCGCGGAGCAATACGTTGTGCCACAGCCGCCAGTATTTGATGATCCTGTACAACAGCGGGAGTACGATAAAGTGCGTTTGGCAGCGGCCTTTCGAGTATTTGCACTGCAGGGGTTTGACGAAGGGCTGGCTGGCCACATTACAGTGCGTGATGCCTTGGAAAAAGATACCTTCTGGGTGAACCCATTGGCGGTACACTTTCGCCATATAAAAGCCAGCGACCTGGTACGAGTGAGCCATCAGGGGGAAATACTCGAAGGAAAGCACGCCATCAACAACGCCGCGTTTGCCATCCACTCTCGTATTCACATGGCGCGGCCCGATGTTAATGCGGTTGCTCACGCCCATACTCGCAATGGCAGAGCCTTTTCGGCACTAGGCCAAAAACTGGCACCTATCTCACAAGATGCCTGTATGTTCTATGAAAATCACGGTTTGTTTGATCACTTTACCGGTGTTGTGGCGGGTTTGGATGAGGGGGATCTCATCGCGGAGGCACTTGCTGATAATTTGGCGGTTATATTGCAAAACCATGGGCTACTCACCGTTGGTAAATCCGTTGATGCCGCGGCGGCAAACTTTGTTTTGATGGACAGCTGCTGCGAAAGCCAGCTATTGGCGCAAGCCGCAGGTGCGCTAAAACCCATTCCGCATGAAATTGCCGTAAAAACGCGAGCCATGAATGCCAACGATTTGGTAACCTGGGGGAACTTCCAACCTCTATATCAAATCGTTCAAGCTCAGGACGATAGTTTTAAATATTAAAGCGCTAAAGCTTTGCAACAGTAAAGCATTTGACATACTGCACCATACAGGTGAGGGTAGTTCAAAAAAGAGAATAACAGGTGAACAATGCAAGACTCAGTCTTAACACAGGTATTACTGCCGCTAATCTTGGCGGTAATTATGTTCGGGATGGGGCTGAGTCTCACCAAAGCCGACTTCGCTCGCTTGTGGCGCACGCCCAAACCAATATTGGTGGGCTTGATTGGGCAAATTTTATTATTGCCAGCGTTGGCCTTCGCCGTTGCCATTTTATTTAATTTGTCTGAAGAGTTGGCCATTGGATTAATGATCCTGGCTGCCTGTCCCGGTGGCACCACTTCTAATGTGATCAGTCATCTGGCAAGAGCCAATTTGGCTTTGTCAGTATCATTGACTGCCGTGACCACCGTGATTTGTGTCTTTACCACGCCCTGGATTATTCAGTTTGCCATCCTGCAATTCAGCAGTGCTGAAGCACAATCCTTCTCATTGTTAAAAACTTCGATTGGCCTGATGGTGTTAACGCTGGCACCGGTCTTGGCGGGTATATGGTTTCGTTCTCGTTGGGAGCAAAGGGCGTTATCCATTGAGGGGGTTTTTCGCAAAATATCACTGATTTTCATGATAGTGCTGATCATTGCTATCGTGATCCAGGAACGCGACATGCTAATGAGTTCCTTTGACAAAGTTTTTTGGGCCACCGTCATTTTAAATTTTGCCGCCATTGGCACCGGGATATTATTGGCTCACCTAAGCGGATTAGCGTTCAGGGAAAGGGTGACTTTGGGTATTGAGGTGGGGGTGCAAAACGCATCGATGGCCATACTCATTGCCATCACCTTCTTATCCAGCCCGGCATTTGCCACTTCCGCCGGTGTCTATGGCGTCACCATGTATATTGGCTCAGTGTTTTTAGCCGCTTGGGCGAAGAAAAACGCAAAGCGACTCTGTAATTAGGGATTGCTAAGTACGGAATCGTCCCACTTCTTGCTGCAGGTCAGCCGCAATTTCGGCAAGACCTACAGCTGAACGGGCAATTTCATCGGATGCCTGACATAGTTCAGTTGATGATTCTCTAACGTGCTCGACATTGCGATTGATTTCGTCACAGGTGTACTTTTGTTGCTCGCTGGCAGAAGCCACCGCAGAATTCACCGAAGCCAATTGGGTAATTTGTTGGTTGAGCTGTTGCAGTGATTGATTAACACTTTCCACCAGTTCAATACCCTCTTCGGCAGAATCAGAGGCCCTGCCCATGGATTCGACTGCGTTATTGGCAACTGTGGTTAATTGTGCGATTTTGCCCTGAATTTCCACCGTACTTTCCTGAGTACGGGAAGCCAAATTGCGCACCTCATCGGCCACCACAGCAAAACCGCGACCGTGTTCGCCAGCTCTTGCCGCTTCTATTGCAGCATTAAGGGCCAACAAATTGGTTTGATCCGCAATGCTGTTAATGACAACCAATACTTCATTGATATTTTCCACTTCAGTTTGCAATGTTTGCAGGGTATTGGCAGATTGAGTGACTTCCTGTACCAGAAGTCCTATGTTTCCACTGGTTTGGGCCGCTCTTTGAGAATTTTTTTCGGTATTTTGTTTCGCTTCAGAAGTGCTGTTGGCGGCGACCACGGAATTTTCGGAGACTTCCTGAATCGCTTGATTAAATTGCTGAATAGACAAGGTGACTTCTTCGGCGTCATGCTGCTGACTCTGCGCAGCTTGATTGGTTTGTTCCGTAGTGGCGCTTAATTCAGTACTCGCAGATGAAATCATTTCAGCACTTTGTTTCACAATGCTGATAATTTTACGGATCTGTTCAATGAACTGGTTAAAACCATTGGCTATACGATCTATTTCAGGAATACCCGATTCAGGGATGCGAGTGGTCAGATTGGCATCTTCTGAAGTCAAGGCTTGAAACTCATTACTGATTTTCAGCAGTGGTTTGATGAGCATTTTTGCCAAGTAAAAGGTGAGAGCGACGCTGGCGGCGATCATCAGTGCGGTGACCAGAGTGCTGTAGCCCCATATTTTTGCTGTGAGTTCATAAGTGGGGGCGAAGGCTTCCTCCTCGTCGATTTCTGCCAGGATGCCCCAAGTGTAAGATCCTACTTCAACAGCTGCATAGGCCGAAAGCACCTTCACTCCGCGATAATCTTCAATTATTTCGAATCCACTTTGCCCTCTAAGCGCCTTATTGGCGCCAGAGGTATTAACAGATTGCTGCGCAATACTGGTATTTTTAAGTTCAATCTCGCTGGCAATATTACTCATCCCGCGAGTTTTTAAAACACTAAGATAACCTTTGGGATCTTCCACCCAAAAGCGACTTTCGTTTCTCAATGTCTGATCTTCACCGATTAAATATATTTCGCCACTGTCACCAAAACCGCTATCCTGCCATTTTTGTTCATGGGTCATGATGTCATTCAATCGACTGATGGGCATTTGAAAGATTAGCACTGTCGAGACAGTACCTTCATCGTACACCGGGGTGGCTATGAAACTGGCAGGGTTATTATAAGAGGGCAGATAAGCCTTGAAATCGGTTAACCAGGTTTGTCCGGGTTGAAGATTCACCGCTTTGTTAAAAGCCTCAGCGATACCGCTTTGCGCATAGGGCCCGCTGCGCAAATTAGTGGCAAAGTCCAACTCCTTAAATACGCTGTATACCAGGTTGCCTGTTTGGGCATCAACAATGAATACATCGTAGTAAGCAAAGGTCTCCAAAAATACTTTGAAGGTTTCATGGTAAGTGGCATGTGCTTCGGCATATTGAGTGCCGTTGTTTAGCTCAAACAGGCGGTCTTTGTTACCTAATGGGTTGGGGTTTTGCACGATAAAGTCATGTTGTAAAAGTAGTGCGTTTTCGCTTAAGCCGCCGAGCATAGCTGCAGTATTGGCGCTATCCTTATTTTGGCGCTGATATTCAGCCAGGAACTGATTCTGATAGTAATTACTCACTTTGCTAGCGATTTGATTGTCAAATGTTTGTTCGCTGGAATAGGCTTCAAAGGCTGAATTAAATGCACGACTGGCCTCTATCACCGTTTTATTGGTTGCCAATGCGGTCAATTGCCCCTCGATAGTGTGGAAGTAATTTTCTACTTCCCCTTTAACGAGCGAGCGTTTTGAGACTAAGTCCTTCTGATATTGATGCAATAACGCTTCGTTCATCTCAGCGATTGAAAGGCTTGAGTTAATTGTGACGTTGGTGAGTAGTGCAACAAAAACAATTAACGCAATAGCAGAAACCAGTCTGGCTTGTAGAGTCATAAACTTCCCTGTTTAAAAAATAACCTAATGTGGCACGTGAGATTCTAGATGGAGACTTGAGCACGATGCAAATACATTGCGAGAATAAGATAAGGAATTTTGTATGAATCTGTTAACGGACAAGCTTTTTAAGCAAACTGTGAATACCTGTTACACATATTCGCTAAATCTATAGAATGTATTCCTTCGAGGCTTGATTTTATACTCTTAAACCTGTTTAATTCCGCAGTTTTGTTGGCCTGATACCCTGATATGCGAATTCTGCTGCTGGATAATTTTGATTCTTTTACTTTTAATTTAGCGCGCTATTTTGAAGAGCTGGATTGTCAGGTAGAAGTCGTGCGCAATAATCAGACAAATGTGGCTGAGGTACGAAATTCAAATCCTGATTTGATTGTGATCTCACCAGGGCCTTGTTCTCCAGATGAGGCCGGAATCTCGTTGTCCTTGGTAAATGAATTGGCTGGGAGTGTTCCCATTTTTGGTGTTTGTCTCGGACATCAGGTGATCGCACAGGCTTTTGGGTGTCAGGTAGGCCGGGCATCGAAAGTGATGCATGGCAAAGTTTCAGAAGTTACTCATAGCGGACATCAAATGTTTTGTGGAGTACCTGAAAAGTTTGCAGTTACCCGCTATCATTCATTGGTAGTAAGTGAAAAAACCATACCGGAAGAATTTGAAGTGAGTGCTGTTGTCTGTACTTCTGGTTCTGTCGCTCCGGAAGTGATGGCCATTGCTCACAAAAAGTTACCATTGTGGGGCGTTCAGTTTCATCCTGAGTCGCATTTGACTGAACATGGCCATCGGATTTTACAGAATATACTTAACTTATCGCGGGCGGTATAGACACCGGGCTGCAAGATAGTGAGCCAAGCAGGCTTCTTTGTTACAACACTTTATAGCAGATACTGAGAAACGGAATGAGCGACGCGCAAGACATTCGCACAGACATAGATAATCGATATTACCACTTGCTAATGGGCTTACAGACCGGACAAGAGGCAGCTGGCATCGAGGTGGAAGGCAAGGTCAAAGCTGAGCATTCTGAGCAGCACAATTCCAGACGCAAGTTGTTGGATGTGGAGCGCATTGCCATGCGTGATAAAGAGTTGAATCAACGCTCTAAACTGCATTATCTGGAAAACATCAGCACCATCGTACACGAGGAAGTGTGCGACAGAATGCAAAAGAAAATAGATAACATTGATGATTTAAGCCAAAACGTATTGGGCATGGATGATGGTTTAGCTGCAGTTTATGATGCCCTCGCCATTAAAGCCGCTTCGATTGCCAAGATAGAACCCACCATCGCCGCCATTCCCTGGTTGACTAAAGAGCTTATGGACCTGTCTAACAGTCCGAAATATCGAAAAACAGATAGATTAGGCAAAGTTGTGCGTTTTGAAACGTTACGCATGACTTTAAGCTTTTTCGGTATTGAAAATCTGAAGCTATTGATCCCGATGCTGACGGTACAACGTTGGATCCCTAAGGTTACCGACCCATATCCGGCCTTTAAACAAAAGCTGTGGGAGCAGGTCATTGCCACTGGCATCAGTTGTAGAAAAATTGCTGAGTTTGGTAAGGTGGATCCTTTTCATGCCTATCTGGCAGGCATGTACCATGAGCTAGGTAAAATCGCCATCACCAAAATGTTCTTTAAGTTTTTCGACAATGTGCAGCAAGAGGCCATGATGGAAGCCCATAAAGAGCAAAAGCGCGAAGAACACCTTGCCTTGCAAGACGTAAAGATCGATCCCGATGTCTGGTTGGCAATGATGTGGAATCAGTCTTATCAAATTGCTGCAAATGCCGTCCAGCACATGAGCATGAAACGCGTGCCCATTTTCCAGGGCATGCAAGAACTGGCTGATAAAACTCCTTTAATTGAACGCTCACCGCTTGGACGTGTTCTGGAACAGGGGCGCTGTTATGCCCGATTCAGGGTACTCAGAAGCTACAAATTGCTAAATATCGAAGATGCCAAGAAATACCTGATTTCTTGCCGGATGCCAAAAGGTGCAGTTGCTGCGTTGAAAGATGTTGATATGCGCCAAATCGCCTTAAGCTTTGGTGAGGATTGAGTCGGTTAACCTCTATTCGGCGATGAAAATTGACGATTTTTCAGCAAATTCTCTCTATATAGCAAAATATTCTAAAAAATAAGAATTCAGTTCTATATAAGACTCAGTTGTACATTAAAGTATCAGAATGGGCGGTTTCTGATGGTTTTTTGTAACTCTATATCGAAACTTTCACATACTTATTCAGTTTCTATGCAATTTTAGCGTAGCCCTTTAAATACAAAGGTTTGACCACCGTAATTGAGAAGACAACAGGCGGCTTTTCTGGAATAATGCTGTCTCTTTTTTCACGGTGTATTACCGAATTACTCTACAGGAGGCAATATATGAATGTGACTCGTGAAATGTTTGCTGATGTCATGGTCCCTAATTACAACCCGGCAGCAATGGTGCCTGTGCGTGGTGAAGGTTCAAAAGTCTGGGACCAGGAAGGCAACGAGTACATCGATTTTGCTGGGGGGATTGCAGTCAACGCATTGGGACATTGTCACCCGGAAATGGTTGCTGCATTAAAAGACCAGAGCGAGAAGCTTTGGCACCTAAGTAACGTGTTTACTAACGAGCCCGCTATACGTTTAGCTAAAAAGCTAACCGATGCCACATTTGCTGAGCGTGTATACTTCGCTAACTCAGGTGCGGAAGCGAACGAAGCGGCACTTAAATTGGCGCGTCGCTGGGCGTTAGATCACCACGGTGACCACAAAGACCAAATCATTTCTTTCAAACAAGGTTTCCACGGTCGTACTTTCTTCACGGTAACTGTGGGTGGCCAGGCAGCTTACTCTGATGGTTTCGGCCCTAAGCCCGGTGCCATTGAGCACGCGACTTATAACGATCTTGAAAGCCTTAAAGCTATCATGAGCGAAAAAACCTGTGCAGTAATGATGGAGCCTCTGCAAGGTGAAGGCGGGATTATCTCTCCGACTGCTGAGTTTGTTGAAGGCGTCAGAGCTTTGTGTGATCAGCACAACGCATTGTTGATTTTTGACGAAGTGCAATCAGGTGTAGGCCGCACTGGTGAGCTGTATGCCTACATGGGCTTGGGTGTAACGCCTGATATCCTGACTACGGCTAAAGCATTAGGCGGCGGCTTCCCTGTGGGGGCCATGTTGACTACTGCAAAAATCGCTGAAAGCTTAAAGCCTGGTACTCATGGTAGTACATACGGTGGTAACCCACTGGCTTGTGCGGTAGCAGAAAAAGTCTTCGACATCATCAATGACCGCGAATTACTGGATAACGTTAAGCGTAAAGAGCAATTGTTCCGCGATGGCTTAAATGCCATTAACGACAAATACCATGTATTCAGTGAAATCCGTGGTAAAGGGTTGTTGTTGGGTTGTGCACTGAACGAAGATTATGCCGGTCGTGCCAGAGATTTCCTGGTTGCCTCCACTAACACTAAGTTGATGTGTTTGGTAGCCGGTGCCAACGTTGTGCGCTTTGCGCCATCGTTAGTGATCCCTGATGAAGACATCAAAGAGGGATTGGCGCGTTTTGAGCAAGCAGTTGCTGCAGTGGTTAACGGCCAGGAATAAGTCCTATGGTGATCATTCGTCCTATTACCTCAGATGATTTTCAGGCGCTCTATGAGATTGCCGAAGAGTCCGGTATTGGTTTTACGTCATTACCGGTAAACGAGGAAATTATTCGCAAGCGCATAGAACACGCCGAAGCTTCCTTTGCCAAAGAGGTAAGCAAGCCTGGCGTGGAAGATTATCTGTTTGTAATGGAAGATCCTGAAACCGGGCGTGTTTTAGGCACAAGTGGCATTGAAGCAGCAGTGGGTATGGACAATACCTTCTACTGCTATCACTTGGGCAAGGTCATCCACGCTTCCAGAGAGTTAAACATCCGCAATGAAGTGGGCACGCTAACTCTGTGTAACGATTACACCGGTGCTTCGGAAATCTGTACATTGTTTTTGCGTGAAGATGCCCGCAAAGGAGCCAACGGACGCTTCTTGTCGAAGTTTCGCTTTTTGTTTATCGCGGAACACCGTCAACGTTTTTCCGATACTATAATTGCGGAAATGCGTGGCGTCAGCGATGAAGATGGTAACTCACCTTTCTGGCAATGGTTGGAAGAGCACTTTTTCTCGATGGATTTCCCCACTGCGGATTATCTCACTGGCATCGGCCAGAAGGTGTTTATTGCTGAGTTGATGCCCAAGTACCCCATTTATGTGAATCTGCTGAGCAAAGAAGCACAGGCCGTTATCGGTCAGGTACATGAAAAAACCAAACCGGCACTTAACTTGCTGTTGAGTGAAGGATTCAGCAAAGGCGGGTACGTGGATATCTTTGACGGCGGTCCAACTGTAGAAGCGAATGTTAATTACATTCGCACGGCGCAGGCCAGCCGCAACTTACCGATTGAAATTGACAGCACTTTGAGTGGCGAAAAAGACAGTCACTTCGTTATCAACACCCAGGTTAAAGACTTCCGCGGTGTGATGACAGCTGTCAAAGTCAATGAAGAAAAAGACGTTGCCCGAATCTCACCTGAAGCAGCCAAGGCGTTAAACGTGAGCGCAGGTGAGCACATTCGTTTTGCTCCGATACATTTAGGAGAATAAGTATGTCTGAACAAATACATTACATTGGCGGCCAATGGGTTGCTGGTGAAGGCCACGGAGTGAATTCTGTGGATCCGGCTAAAAAGCAGGAAATCTGGAAAGGCAGCGCTGCCAGCAGTGCACAGGTAGATGCAGCTGTCGCAGCAGCTCGCAATGCATTCCAGAGCTGGCAACACGTGAGTTTTGATGAGCGTGTCGCTATTGTCGAAAAGTTTGCCGCTTTGTTAGGCGAGCACAAAGCCCGTCTGGCAAAAGTGATCGCAATGGAAACTGGTAAGCCTGAATGGGAAACTGCCACAGAAGTGGGCGCCATGATGGGTAAAGCTGCGATTTCCATTAAAGCCTACAACGAGCGCACCGGTACGGTAGAAAATGCCATGCCTTTGGGCAAAGCCTTTATTCGCCACAAACCTCATGGTGTGGTTGCGGTGTTTGGCCCGTATAACTTCCCCGGTCACTTGCCAAATGGTCATATTATCCCGGCCTTATTGGCAGGTAATACTGTGGTATTCAAACCCAGTGATTTAACGCCAATGGTAGCGGAAGAAACCGTAAAACTGTGGCAAGAGGCAGGGTTACCTGCAGGTGTGGTTAACTTGATCCAGGGCCATGTTGAGACAGGCAAGGCGCTTGCTTCTCACAATGGTATCGACGGCCTGTTTTTCACTGGTAGTTCCCGTACAGGTAAGCTGTTGCACGAACAATTTGCCGGTCATCCGGGCAAGATTCTGGCGCTGGAAATGGGTGGCAATAATCCGCTTATCGTGAAAGACGTAACAGATATTGATGCCGTTGTGCATGATATCGTGCAGTCTGCTTTTATCACCAGCGGACAGCGCTGTACTTGTGCGCGTAAACTGTTTTTACAAAACGGTGCGCAAGGCGATGCCATTTTAGCGCGCTTGATTGAAGTAACGCGTAACATCAGCGTGGGTCATTACGACGCAGCTGAGCAGCCCTTCATGGGCGCCATGGTGTCTGCTCAAGCCGCTAGCATGATGGTACAAGCACAACAGCAGTTATTGGAATTGGGTGCTACCTCCCTGGTGGAACTGACTCACACTGATACTGACAGTGGCTTTGTTACCCCGGGTATTGTTGATGTTACTTCGATTATCGACACTATGCCTGATGAAGAGCATTTCGGGCCACTGCTCAAAGTGGTGCGCTATGATGATTTTGACGTTGCCATTGACCATGCAAACAATACCTCCTTTGGTTTGTCTGCGGGCTTGTTGGCGGATAGTGAAGCGGATTATCAGCACTTCTTTAGCCGTATACGCGCCGGTATCGTTAACTGGAACCGACCTATCACTGGGGCCAGCAGTGCCGCACCTTTCGGTGGTATTGGTGACAGCGGTAATCACCGCGCTAGCGCTTATTATGCTGCAGACTATTGTGCCTATCCGGTAGCATCAGTGGAATTAGAAAAAGTCGCTATGCCTGGAACCTTAAGTCCAGGTCTCAAATTCTAAAAGTCTGATTTAAAATACATTTTACTAAAGTTATGCCCATCGCTTCGGCGATGGGCCTTTTCTTGTTGTTTGTGATTTGGAAGTTGTTTAAGAACCACTATGAATAAACTCGATACCCTATTTGCCAACCTTTGGCAGGACTACATAAATATCACCCCTTCTGCCCATAAAATCCATGATCTGTTGGGCATGCATGGCGAAATTGTTAACGATCATATCGCGTTGCGTACCTTTAACCTGGAAAAAGTGAACCTGGATAAGATCTCGGCTCACTTCACCAACTTGGGCTACGAAGAAAAAGGTCAATACACCTTTGAACAGAAAAAGTTGCGCGCTAAACACTTTGAGCACCCAGAGGCTAATCGCCCTAAAGTATTCATCAGTGAATTACTGGTAGAGGAGTTTTCCGAGCAGTTACAAGCCACGGTGCAATCCATGGTGGAGCAAATTGATGAAGCAGCTGTTGCGGCTGAAGGATTTGTTTATTCTGGTGTCCATTGGCAAATTAGTAGTGAGCAATATGACGCGCTGCTACAAGAGTCTGAATATGCGGCCTGGATGGCAGCGTGGGGATTCCGTGCCAATCATTTCACGGTAAGCTCTAACCATCTTGATGCCTTAAATCAATTGGTAGACATCAACGATACCTTGAAAAATGCAGGCTTTGAACTCAACACTTCTGGTGGCGAGATCAAAGGTGGCGAAGAGGTGCTGTTAGCACAGTCTTCCACTATGGCCGACAAAGTACCGGTTAAATTCAGCGATATCGAGCGTGTTATCCCAAGCTGTTTTTATGAATTTGCGCAGCGCTATCCCATGTCAAATGGTCAGCTGTATCAAGGTTTTGTCGCAGCATCTGCTGATAAGATCTTTGAAAGCACCAATGCTCGTAAGTTAGATTCGTAATAGCGTTTCTGATGAATATCCAAGGCGACCCCATTCTGGCGTGTCGCCTTTTTGTTTTTTAGAGCCCCGATTAGTTTAAGTCCCCATCCACCCAGAATTTAGTACCCTTGATAGTTGCCTGAAAAGCCAGACCTGCCTCTGTAAAAGTGTAAACCGTAACATCACCATAATAGGCTTCGCCTTCTACTGAGCCGCCCTTATCGCCTGCTTTCGCTGCCGCATCAGCATTGCCACCGAAGGTCCAGCCAGAATCGATAAAGCGGTTAAGAGCTCCCTCGTTGTGGAACACCATTACGATGCGGTAGTCTTTAGCGCCAAAACCCAGTCCAACACCACCTTCTGCCATATTCATATAGGTATGAACTCCTGTCCGCATGTTTTTAGCCACACCGTAACCGCCGCCAGCTGCCACAAAGATGATGTTGATATTGGCATTAGAAAACACGGCATAACCTGCTGCAGAGTTTATCTGGCTGCGCGTGTCAGGTTTTTCTTTGAATAGCTGAGTCATCACCTGGTCTTTCATTTGCAATACTTTTTGCCGTTTTTCGGCCACTGTACCCTCCGAGGAAGTGGCAGCACAGCCAGCTAGCATCGTTAAAAGTAGTACCAACACCAGATTTCGTAAAATAATCATAATGACTCCTTAGTTGTGTCGTACCAACTTTAGCAGCGCTCCGGGTAAGTCTCGAATTTAAGACATAAAAAAAGCCCCCATTTGGGAGCTTCTTCACAAGATTTGTTTATCTTATTCGCCGTCAACGGCCACCGATAAAGTACCAATGCCAGCTTCGGCTGCCTGGTCTAGTACGCGTACTACGATACCGTGTGGTGCACCTTTAGCTGCTTTAACAACTGCAACATCGGTCTCAACTTCTGCCAGGTAGTTCTGAATGTTAGCGTTAACACGCTCGATATCTACCAAGCGGTTATTCATATAAATCTGACCTGTTTCGGTGATCAGTATGCTTACCGCATCAGATTTAGTTTGATTCTGCTGTTGATTATCTTTAGGGCGCTGAACCTCTAAGCCTTTCTCTTTCACAAATGAGGTTGTTACGATAAAGAAAATCAACATGATGAATACGATATCCAACATGGGTGTCATGTCGATATCAGCTTCGTCTTCTACTGTTTTATGCTTCTTGGCCATTTAATTACTCCGTATCCGCTCATTTGGGAAATACATTCGATACGATTTGTGTCGCTATCATTATCATTGTAGACACATCATTCGCCACTCAGTGGCGGAAGACTTCCAACTATAGCCTGGTAAGTCTTTAGCTGCTATTAAAAATACATGCTTCCCACAAAAAATAAACCGTTTTGTAACAAAAATCATGTGCTTGCTGAATTTATAGACAATATTAGCAGACTATTTTTCGCTGCGCTTCCATGCCCATGGCTAAAATTACCGGATCCGCTTTTTGTCTTTCAATAAAGCTGGCCTTATCGGTTAAATCGTACCAGTTATGGGTGATGAGCGTTTGGGCTAAGGCTCCGCCTAATGTGGCTCCCGGTCCAGTGATAATCAAAGCATCAGGCGCAAACTCTTTGATACTCACCTCAATGGCTTTGCTGAAGTTATAAGTTTCCCGAACCTGAGTGCCCAAGGTGTAATCGTATAAGTCTGAAACTTCTGTACTGTGGGGTTGCCAGATAGTGCCTTCACCATCGATCAAAGGAATGTCAGGAGCGCCAAACAGATTCTTACTTAACTGCTGTTGCCCTTTGTTGGCAATGTCATTCATCATCGGTGTATGAAAGGCCGCATGATTGAATAAGCGCATCGGGTAGCGATTCTCCAATTCCGGTAGATGCTGAGCAAGTGCCTTAAGCGCTGCTTCATTACCGCCAAATACCATGTAACCACCCAGCAGAATAGATGCATAAAGTTCGCACTCTGCTTGCTGATTGATCACTTCGACGGCGTTTAGAACCAAAGCGAAACGTTCAGGGCAATGTTGCCAGTTATCGTTGACGATGGGGTAAATCGCCTGGCCACCTATCAAACCATTGGTCATCATAGATCCCATGGTATTGATAAGCATAGCGCCACTTTCGTGACTTAAAGCACCCGCAACCGCACAGGCGATATACCAGCCCATGGAGTTACCGGTGACGGCAACGATGTCGTACTCATCGCGATTGATATCCAAAAAGTCTCCGCGAGCGCAAGCGTAGATTAGCGATGAGGCGTTTTCACCGGCTGTGTGTTGGCGCATGTTGTACTTTTCAGCGGCATCCAATTCGGCAATGGAGAGCTGGTTGCGGGCTTTTCTATCGGCATCAATCACATCAATCATGGCTTGTTTGTCGCCGTGGTATTTAGCCAGATAGCCAAGTTCTTCTTTGTTGTAAGTGCCGCGACCCGGACAGATCACGACCGCGCGTTTTTTATTAGTCATGTGGTTTACTATCCTGTCAGGAAACTTGTTTTAAAGGTGCACTGTTGTTCACCAGCGCCATTGCTGCTGCAACGATACCCTGTTTATCAGGCAATACTTCATAGGAGGCACTGCCAAGAGGGATGAAGCTATCATCAGCCACCACACGAGCCACTTTTTCAGTGAGCTGATATTGTTCTCTGGCTTCCTGCAGTGCCGTGATAATCTCTTCACTGATGGAGCCTGTTTTACGGCATTCATCCACCACCAGAATATGCTCACAATCGGCGACGGCTTCAATAATGGCTTGCATGTTAAGCGGGGCTAACCAGCGAATGTCGATAATCCGAGTCTCAATGCCTTGCTCAGCAAGCTGTTTTTCTGCCTGGCGCGACAGGTAATATCCATTGCCATAGGAGATGATGCCCAGCTTTTTACCTGTGCCGAATACACCAGGCTTGCCCATTGGTGTTTCAATCGCCTGTTCCGGCGCCGGATATTCAAAAGTCCAGAGTCCATCACCGTCTTCGTGCAGGTCTTTGCGCATATACATGGCGATGGGCTCCAGGAAGATAACAACGCGTTGCTCTTCTTGGGCCAATCGCACTGACTCCCGCAGCATGTGGGCTGCATCTTCGCCGTTAGAAGGGCAGGCCACGATGAGGCCTGGAATGTCTCGAAATACGGCGAATGAGTTGTCATTGTGAAAATGACCGCCGAAGCCTTTTTGATAAGCCAGCCCGGCAATACGGATCACCATGGGGTTGGTGAACTGACCATTAGAGAAAAACGGCAAGGTGGCGGCTTCTCCTCTGATTTGGTCTTCGGCATTGTGCACATAGGCGAGGAATTGGATTTCCGGTATGGGCAAGATGCCATTGTGTGCCATACCGATAGCCAAACCGAGAATCGACTGTTCGTCTAGTAAGGTATTAATAACACGAGAATTACCAAACTTTTCTACAAGTTTACTGGTGACACTATAGACACCGCCTTTACGACCAATATCTTCGCCACAAAGCACAATGTTACTTTGCTGGTTCATCAAATCCATTAAGGTCCAGTTGATGATTTTGGCAAGATGCTGTTTTTTACTCAGGTTGTGTTTTTCGTGTTTAAATAGTTGTTCTCGTGGCTGAGATTCTGTGAACACGGGCACCGCTCGCTTATCCGGTACTAAAGAGTCCTTCACCTGCTCAGCCGAAGTTAATCGCGGCCGATTACCGGCACGTTCTGCGATGGCTTCAATCCGCGCTTTCAGTGAAAGGTACAGGTTGCTGATTTGCTCAGCGGATAAAATCCCGTTCTCAGTTAATAGACGGGCGCTGTGCAATAGCGGATCCTGATGTTCAATAGCATCAATTTCTGCACCTTTGCGATAGGAGAATTCACTGTCGGAACCGGCGTGCCCCAATAACCTGACGGTGTGAAAGTGCAAAAATACCGGCTTGCGTTTTTCGCGGGCAATTCTCACCGCTTCGCAGGCTTTTGCGTATGTATCTGTCAGGCTCAAGCCATCACATTCAATGTAGGTGAGACCGGGTCTTTGGCTAAAGTTGGCTTTTATCCAACCGCCCGGCGTCGGGGTAGAAATACCAATACCATTGTCTTCGCACACAAATACGATGGGCATAGGAATGGACTGAAATGCTGCCCAGCAAGTGGCATTAATCGCTCCTTGTGCCGTAGAGTGATTGGCTGACGCATCACCAAAGTTACACAAGATCACACCATCGTCTTGCAGCGGGCCTTCCAGTTGTAGTTTGCGTTTCAGAGCAATGCTAAATGCCGCGCCAGACGCTTTGGGTAAATGGGAAGCGATGGTACTGGTTTGTGGCGGGATAAACAGGCTCTTACTACCCAGCACTTTGTGTCTTCCACCGGAGGTGGGATCTTCACTGGAGGCAGCAAAAGACAATAGCATGTCGTATAACGGTGTTTGTCCTTTCACTTGCTTGGCACGCTGCACCATAAAAGCGCCACTGCGATAGTGCAAAAACGCCATATCATCATGGCGAAAGGCTTTGCCATAAGCGGCATTGCCCTCATGGCCCGCGCTGCCAATGGTGTAAAAGCTCTTGCCTTGCTTTTGCATTTTTCGGGATTGTAAATCCAGCAAGCGGCTCATGATTTGAGTTTCGAATAAGTCTACCAAGGCTTCATTTGACAGGCCTGATTCGGCAATACTGGTGTGGGAACGGGCAGTGGGGTACTGACCCTGTTTGACGGCATCGAAAAACTTGTCTTCGATTAACTGATTGCGATCCAACATCTTAATAGGCTCATTTTCGGGATGAATTGTCTCGTGGATGATGTTTTGAGCCTCAGGTGACAAGGGTTGCTGTTACCATCCGGCTCTGTCGTTAGGTGCAGATTTTTTTCTGCTTATTATTTTTTTGTGCCGAGAGTTAAAGGATTGCCCGGCACAAGCCGGGCGGGCACAGCGTTCAGGCTTTATTATTATTATTGCCTGACGTTCTTAACTCGTTGCATTGTTTGGTGTTAGCCTGCGAAAGCTTGTAATCCGGTTTGTGCTCTACCCAGGATCAGCGCGTGCACATCATGGGTACCTTCATAAGTATTTACTGCTTCCAGATTCATCACGTGACGGATAACGTGGAATTCATCGGCGATACCATTACCGCCATGCATGTCACGGGCAACTCGCGCGATATCCAGGGCTTTGCCACAAGAATTGCGCTTGATAAGGGAGATGGCTTCAGGCGCAAGTTTGTTTTGGTCCATCAGGCGTCCTGCCATTAAACAAGCGCTTAAGCCAGTAGTTATTTCAGTTTGCATGTCCGCCAGTTTTTTCTGGATAAGCTGGGTGGCAGCCAGTGGGCGGCCAAATTGCTCTCTGTCCAGGGTATATTGACGTGCTGCATGCCAGCAAAATTCTGCAGCTCCTAACGCGCCCCACGCGATACCATAGCGAGCTTTGTTCAGGCAGCCGAAGGGGCCTTTAATACCTTCTACATTAGGCATCAGGTTTTCTTCTGGAACAAATACACCGTCCATCACAATTTCACCAGTAATGGAGGCTCTTAAAGAGAATTTACCCTCAATTTTGGGGGCAGACAGACCTTCCATACCTTTTTCAAGGATAAAGCCACGTACTACACCGTCGAGTTTGCCCCAAACCACAAATACATCAGCAATCGGGGAGTTAGTGATCCACATCTTGGTGCCTGTTAAACGGTAACCACCGTCTACTTTTTCTGCTCTTGTGGCCATACTGGCAGGATCGGAACCTGAATTAGGTTCAGTTAAGCCAAAACAGCCTACCCATTCACCGCTGGCCAGCTTGGGCAGGTATTTATCCCGCTGAGCTTCTGAGCCGTAAGTATAAATGGGGTACATCACTAAGGATGATTGCACACTCATGGCACTGCGGTATCCAGAGTCCACACGTTCTACTTCACGGGCAATAAGGCCGTAAGCAACATTATTAACTTCGGCGCAGCCATACTTTTCTGGAAGAGTGCAGCCCAATAAGCCTAACTCACCCAATTCGTTCATAATTTCACGGTCAAAGTGTTCGTGGCGGTTGGCCTCAAGCACTCTGGGCATCAAGCGTTCCTGACAGTACTGGTGAGCGCTGTCGCGAATTAAGCGCTCGTCTTCCTCCAGAAAAGAATCTAATAACAACGGATCTTCCCAACTAAATGCAACTTTGCTTGACGAACTCATGGTATATCTCAGTGATGTAATCAAAATGTTAATGGGCGCTAGTGTAAGCCGAAAGTAAGATAAATAAAAAATATATTTTATTGAGGTTTGATATAGGTAAAATCTATATCAAGAGCCCTTGATTGTATAAGAGAAAACCATGGACCTACGTGCATTGCGCTATTTTGTGGCGGTAAAAGAATCCGGTAGCATTAGTGGCGCTGCCAGGCGTTGTTACGTGGCGCAGCCTTCCATTTCCTCCTCCTTGAAACAGCTAGAAGATACGGTTGGAAAATCGCTTTTCAGTCGGCATACCCGGGGAATGAAAGCGACAGAAGCGGGAGAACAACTTTACCCTTTGGCCAAACAACTATTAGGCCAGGCTAGTGCGATTGAGGAACTGTTTAAAACGGAAACTCGCAAGCTCCCCTTCCGTTTGGGGGTGGTAAGAGGGCTTGGTGTGCAGCGTATGAGTCAGATTTTGCAAAAATTTACTGCTGAAAACCCCGGGATTGAACTAACTCTGGTGCCGCCGGAAGAGGAATGCGACGCCAGGATTATCAACGAAACCGGATTGAACTCTGGTGAGCAATCACAGTTTATGTGGCAGGAAACTTTTCAGATTGCTCTACCTGCAGGCCATCCGCTTACCCTCAGAAAAGAGTTGTTATTAGCTGACTTGCACGGCCTGGCTTTTATTCAACGGCTGCCTTGTGATGCCGGCCTGGCGTTACAAAACAAACTTAACAGTTCCGGTTATAAAGTGGATATCCGGGCGCGTATTCAAACAATCGAATATGCCATTGGCCTGGTGAAGGCTGGTGTAGGTTGTGCTCTGTTACCCAACTACAAAGAAATTCTTGCGGACACGGAGATGCAATTTCGACAGATTAAAGAGGAACCTTTCTCAAGACATATCGTATTAGCCTGGCAACAAGACTCGGATATAGTGAGTTCCCTGGCGGAGATAGCGCAAGGTTGATGTGAATTGATATCTTTTTTTGACTTCAATGTAGCCTGACAGACGCCATCCATGGCTTTTCTGAACCAAATCCCTTTGGTCCACATACCATTTCTTTTTGCCAAAAAGAAACCGTATGCGAAAGAAAAAGGCTCCCCGCATTACGCTTAATCCATTGAAAAACTGCAAGTTTCCGTCGTCACGATGCGCGTCCATGCTTAGGCGTGACTTGATTTTCATCCCTGAAAATCACCGGAAACTTGCTTAAAGTTTTTCAATGGCGCTTCATGAGGGGAAATAGGGTGGTTTAATAACTTCCATGCGAGACGAAAAAATTAGACTTCGTTAGCACTTTCGATTGAATGGCTATAAAGATTGTGAACGGTCAGGCTTACTCAATTCACACAATTGACTACAACCCTCTGATTTACCTTTATACTTTACAAAAACGTAATCAAAAGAGAATCTCATGCCAAGAGCGAGTGCCTATCATATTTTGGTAAAGACCAAACAAGAAGCTGAAAAGCTTAAGCAGCAATTGAGCAATGGTGCTAACTTCCAGCAGTTAGCCAAAAAGCATTCACTCTGCCCCTCCCGTAAACGCGGAGGCGATTTAGGTGAGTTTAATCGTGGAGATATGGTTAAAGCTTTTGACGATGTTGTGTTCAAAAAAGCCTTGTTAGAAGTGCATGGCCCGGTAAAAACCAAATTTGGCTTTCACTTAATTAAGACTGTCTATCGCAGTTAGCTTTTTTAAGATACTTTAGATGCTAAGGCACTTGAGGCGTAACTTTCGCACTCAAAAACACTGGAAGGTTAGTTTCATTCAGATTAGGTTTAGGTTAACTGGATATACTACACAGTATAGAAATCTCCAGTTTCTATTGTTCCTGTAGAAAGTTCCTTGATATCTTTCCTTTATACGCAGAGTTGCTTTCCCAACTCTGCATTTTTTTATTCTGTTTATCTTATCATTCATTACTCATTGCACATCCTCACAAAGGTGTTATTTTTAGCCTTCAACACTGAAATTTAAATAGGGATGCGCGTGATGAAGGTATTGATGTTAAGAGTCGTGGTCGTAACTAGTGCAATGTTACTGCTGGCGGGGTGCAGTTTATTTGGCGAAAAGGTGCAGGTTCCGCCGGCCCACATTGGCAAAGTGCTAACCAAAGATGGCTATAAAAAAGATAACTATGGTCCGTCTCGTTTTCGTTTAGACGCCTGTTTCGCTTATTGTGATTCCTTAGTATTGTTGGAAACTTCCGACCAGCCGGTTACTGAGCGATTTGCCTTGTTCATGCCCAAAGATCAACTGAATATGGGCTTTGATTTACGTATGACGGTAAGCGTGGATGATGCTCAAATTGATAATATCT
Organism: Planctobacterium sp. AWM4_229; assembly: GCF_056160305.1. Taxonomy (NCBI): domain Bacteria; kingdom Pseudomonadati; phylum Pseudomonadota; class Gammaproteobacteria; order Alteromonadales; family Alteromonadaceae; genus Planctobacterium; species Planctobacterium sp. AWM4_229. Next base: position 379,811 of record NZ_JBSWWX010000004.1, read on the forward strand.
ATAAACGCGTTCCTGCAGAAAGGGGACTAATTTCTTTTAACAAGATTTATGTTACCTACGCCCAACCCATCATTCGAGATGTCGCTCGTCAGATAATGGCGAAATATACAATTAACGAAGTGGCCAGTTCGCGTGAGCGATTGAGCGCAGAGTTGCAAAATGCCATTGGTGAAGCGCTTAAGGCCGCGCCGCTCAAGCTGAAACGATTAGGTTTGGCCGATGTGCAATTCCCGGAAATCATCACCAAAGCGAAGGAACAGGCAGCTGAGCGCAGGGAGCAAATCGAACGGGAAAAAGCCCAGTTTGAAATCCAAAAGATTCAGCAAGAGCGCGAGTTGGCGCAGGCGCAAATGCAGCGTGCTATCGACCGTGAAAAAGCCGAAGCCACCAAAGAAGTGAATGAAATTTTGGCCAAGTCAGTGACGGATAAATATCTGTCGTATCGCTCTTTAGAGGTTCTGGAGAAAATGGCAAGTTCCAAAAATAAAGTGTTTGTACCTGTCGAGGCGTTAGGATCTTTGGGTTTGCAACAGGCTATCTTCGCCGACCAGGTTAAACAAACCGCGAAAAGTAAAAAGAATTAGGGGGGACTATGGATTCGATTATTGAAGCCATTCCGGAAATTGCGATTGCCGGTATTGTTGCAGGCCTGTTTTATTTTCTCAGTAAAGATAAGCTCAGTATCAGTGCCCGCAATAAATCGATGGTGGTCTTTGCGGCACTAGTGACTGTGTGGCTGATAATGTTAGCCCAAAGTGGTTCGGTGCCAGAGCAATTGCAGGTAGAGGAAAAGTCGCCCGATTATCAACAGCCATTGGCGGAGTTACAGGACACCTCGCCTGAGACGTTAACTGCAGAGGAGTCCAGTGAACGGCTTGCTGAGTTGAGGGAGCAGCAGAAACAAGGCACATCATTAGAAGGCGAGGAAACCAAGGAAGAGAGTGACGATAGTCAGCCCTAATATGTGACGAGTTAATCCGTCGAGATTATAAAAGGCTCGCCCAGGGTGTCGTCAAATTTACTGGGTTTACTGATTTGTTGCGTCTGTAAATCCTGGTAAATGCTCGGCTGCAATAACGGCTCAAATTGCTCTACGTTCTGATTGCCTTCATCCAGCCATGCGGCAATAAGCTTGTCGTCCTGAGGGAACATCATGGGAGTCGATTTGGAATGAATATTTTGCAGCTTAGGGTGCGGCGGCAAGGTGATTACTGAGCAAGATGTGATGCTTTCCCCGGTGCTGGAATGACGCCATTCTTTGCACAAACCCGCCATCAGTAAGGCTCCTTCTTTGGCCTGCATATCATGACAGTGCAGCAATTTCCCTGACTTGTATTCCGACTCGCCAAAGCCCTTTACTGGAATGAGAATTCGGCTTTGACGAAAAGGTCGATAGCCTGCTTTGCGGGGATTGTTCAGGCTGTCGTAACGGGTATTGATACTGGTGTATCGTGAAGGCTTGAATCCTGTTTCAGTTGGCTCCAGTAGTAACCACCAGATAGCATTTTCCATAATGCGCTTGCCGTTTTTCTGCCGCACAATGGATACTTTGCTGGCAGCGCCAATGTAGCGCTGATAAATTTGTGGCTCGTACCCAAGTTCAATATCCAGGGCGTCGCATAAAGCTCGGACACCTGGGTCATCGGTAACGTTGAGTCGACCACACATGGTTTACTCCTCGCTGGAAGGGGGAACTTCTGCTGGAAGCTCGGGCGCTTGCGTCGTGCTTGGCAGTTCGATTGCAACTTCATCCACTCGCTGTAGTCCACGTGGCAACTTGTTACCACGGCGACCACGCTCACCGCGATAATGCTCTAAGTCTTTTGAACTGAGCGTCATGGAGCGTTTTCCAGCTGTCACTTTTACCGAAGCGCCATCTGGAACTACTTCAAGGATACTGACATATTCCTCTCTGGATTGTGCTCTGGCAGAAGGAATGCTGATGATCTTATTGCCTTTCCCTTTGCCTAAACTGGGCAGATCTTTAAGTGGGAATAGCAGTAAGCGGCCTTCGTTTGAGATGGCCATACACCAGTCGGTTTCCAGGTTGTGCACTCGTCCTGGTCGCATGGCTTTCGCCCCGGTTGGCAGTGACAGATAGGCTTTACCGGCCTTGGCTTTGCTCAACATATCAGTGAATTGCCCTACAAAACCGTAACCGGCATCGGAGGATATCAGGAATTTCTGACTGTCTTCCGCCATGATGGCGTGTTCGAAGCTTTCACCTGCCACCACAGAAAAGCGCCCGGTGAGTGGTTCACCCTGACTTCGTGCCGAGGGTAAACTGTGAGCATCACAGGAAAAGGCGCGTCCGGAAGTATCCATAAACACTACCTGCTGATTGCTGCGACCTTTGGCGCTGCTTAAGAATTTATCTCCGGCTTTATAACTCAAGCCCACAACGTCAACATCATGGCCCTTGGCACAGCGAGCCCAACCTTTTTCTGACAGTACCACGGTAACCGCTTCTGAAGGCACCAGCTCTTTCTCAGACAGGGCTTTAGCTTCTCCTCGCTCAACGATGGGGGAGCGACGTTCATCACCGTATTTTTCGGCATCTGCCAGGATCTCTTTTTTGATCAGCGTTTTCAAACGGCGATCTGAGCTGAGCAATTGTTCCAGCTTTTCGCGTTCGGCATTCAGCTCATCTTGTTCGCCCTTGATTTTCATTTCTTCCAGTTTGGCAAGATGGCGTAGTTTTAATTCCAAGATGGCTTCGGCTTGGGTATCAGTAAGCGCGAAGCGTTTCATCAATTCTTGTTTTGGCTCATCTTCATAGCGGATGATGCGGATCACTTCGTCAATATTTAAGAAAGCAATCAGCAAACCTTCCAAAATGTGCAAGCGCGCCAGCACTTTATCCAAACGATATTGCAGACGACGAGTTACCGTTGCTTTGCGGTACTCCAGCCACTCTCTGAGGATCATGACCAGCGTTTTCACCTGAGGACGTCCGTCCAGGCCGATCATGTTGAGGTTAACACGATAGTTTTTCTCAAGATCGGTGGTGGCAAACAGGTGCTGCATCATTTGTTCAACGTCTACGCGATTTGAGCGAGGCGTCAATACCAGGCGTACCGGATTTTCGTGGTCTGATTCGTCCCGTAAGTCGCTCACCATGGGCAGCTTTTTAGCGGTCATCTGCGCGGCAATTTGTTCCAGCACTTTTGCGCCTGAGGCTTGATGAGGCAAAGCAGTTATAACGACATCGCCGTTATCCTCGTGAAAAACCGCGCGCATCTTGATAGAGCCCTTGCCCGTTTCATACAGCTTGCGAATATCGTCTTTGGGAGTAATGATTTCGGCTTCAGTGGGGTAATCGGGGCCCTGTACAAATTCCATCAATTCACTGAGCTCAGCTTTACTGTTATCCAGTAAATGGGCGCAGGCGTTGGCCAGTTCCCGCACATTGTGCGGTGGAATATCTGTGGCCATGCCCACTGCAATACCAGTAACGCCATTGAGCAATATGTGGGGTAATCGAGCCGGTAATACTTTGGGTTCTTTCAAGGTGCCGTCAAAGTTGGGTTGCCAGTCAACAGTGCCTTGCCCTAATTCTTGCAACAATACCTCACTAAAGCGGGATAGTCTGGCTTCGGTGTAACGCATTGCGGCAAAGGATTTGGGATCATCTGGCGCACCCCAGTTCCCCTGACCATCCACCAAGGGGTAGCGGTAAGAAAAGGGTTGTGCCATCAGCACCATGGCTTCATAACAAGCTGAATCGCCATGAGGGTGGAACTTACCTAATACGTCACCCACAGTACGGGCTGATTTTTTGTATTTGGCATTATTACTCAAACCCAAGTCTGACATGGCGTATACAATTCGCCGCTGCACGGGTTTTAAGCCATCTCCTATGTGGGGCAAAGCCCTGTCCATGATCACGTACATGGAATAGTTCAGGTAAGCATCTTCGGCAAAACGTCGAATCGGTAGTTGCTCTACACCGTCTTGGGAAATTGTAATGTCGTCGTTCATGAAATCCGGCTTGTTATTCTTGTTAGGGTTAAATTACCTGGCTTTGAGAGCCTCGCCTTTTCTGGCGCCGCCATTGCCAATACTCGATGTTACTTTTGGTGGCTGACTCTGTAAATGGCATCTGCAAAATCAGTAGAAATTTACTGGCTGTCACCACGTATTGGCAACCGAGTTGCAAACAAAACATCCAATGCGGAACGTAATTTTGCGCACAATGGTAATCAAATTTCACGTACCGCATTAAATATGATAAAAACATAACATTGGCACCTGTCATTCGACAATGTTTTCCGTTTGCCAGCAGACTTAATTATCCATAGCGGGTAAAAAATGATAAAAACAAGACGATTACCGCCCCTTTTGCTGTTCACTGTGTTGGCAATGCTGTTTAGTGTTTCTGCCAATGCTTGGATTCAACTATATAACAGTGAAGAATCCACCCTGCTCAACAAGCAATTACAGATATATTGGGAAAACCCCGGTCAGCCCCTCACTGTAGAACAAGTCATGAATCGAACCCAGTCATTTGCCTGGCCGCCTGGTGGAAACCCCAATTATGGCTTCCCCGACAGTGGTATATGGTTTTTTGCTGAAATGTCCAACATGAGTAATGTCTCTGAGTGGGTTACCGAAGTGGCATTTGCTCAGAATGATCAGGTGGATTTTTATTTAGTGGCGGATGGTCGTGTATTGTCCTCCGTATCTCAAGGCAAGCAACGAGGCCAGCAATTACATCGATTTCCCACATTTCGCATGAGTTTGCCATTTGGTAAAGATGTGCAGCTGTTTATCAGAGTACAAAGCGACGAGCAGGCAATGGTAGCGCCAGTATATATCGAGTCTGCGCGCTCATTTGAGTCTTCCGTGGCTCAAGACAATATCTGGTGGGGGATTTTTTACGGCGGTCTGGTGATTTTGTTGTTGTACAACATGGTGCTTTATGTCGTGACCCGGGAAAAGAGTTTGCTGGCTTATGTGGCTTACATCACGGCTGCAGTGCTTTGGCAATTCGTTTGGGGAGGGCACAGTCAGTTAGTGTTACCTGTTGCCACCAATGTGTGGTTTGCTGAGCATACCGATATTTTATTTTTGCTGGTGGGACTGGGTGCCGGGTTTTTCACCCTGACCTTTCTCGAAGCGAAAAAAACGGCACCCAAAATAAATCCAGTTGTTCGATGGATTATGCTAGGGCTGGCACTTTCACTGGTTGTTGCCTTAACGCAAATATTGCAACAGACAATACAAAATTATCTGGTTTATAGCATCTCAATACTGGCGATCTGTGTTTATTTGCTGGCAGGTCTGGAGAGTTATTTTAATGCTTTTAAACCAGCGCGATATTTCGTCTTTGCCTGGAGTGTACTGTTAACTGCTGCGCTTGTGGGCATGTTGGGGTTGGTGGGCATATTCCCATCCAATCAGTTCACCACGTATTGTTTTCAGGTGGGAGTATTTTTTGAAGCCGCGCTGTTTTCTGTGGCACTTATTGAAAAAACCCGCGAAAAACTGGAACTGGATGCCAGCTCAGCGAATGCCGACATTCTCAACAATATTGAGATTATTGAAGAGCAGAATGTGCACCTGGATATCGCTCGAAAAGAGGCCGAGCGCGCCAGTAAAATCAAAACCCAATTTCTGGCCAATATGAGTCATGAAATTCGCACGCCACTTAATGCCATTGTTGGATTTAGTCAGGAATTAGCCAAACAAAGCCTGCCTTTAGAGCAACAAGAACACGTGCAAATTATTAATCAGTCCGCCACCAATTTATTGGCGATCATTAACGACGTACTGGATTTTTCCAAAATAGAAGCGGGCAAACTGCAGATTAATCACGAAGCCTTCTCACTTGGGGATTTGCTGGAAGAGTTGGTTTTTGTGTTTGCCAAAGATGCACAAAAGAAAGGCTTAAAGTTTTACTACGAACCTTGTCCATTACCCACCCGGATTGTGGGTGACGGTGCCAGATTAAAACAAGTACTTACCAATCTTTTGAGCAATGCCGTTAAATTTACTAATGAGGGCTCAGTTAGCCTGGTAATCAATGCCCGACAAAAGCAAAAAGACATACTGGAATTAAACATACAGGTACAGGACACCGGTATAGGCATCGCGGCTGAGAATCAAGACAAGCTATTCCAATCCTTTTCCCAGTTGGATGACTCTTTGAATCGCAACTATCAAGGTACTGGGTTGGGCCTGGTGATTTGCCGTCAATTAATGCAATTGATGGGGGGGCGTCTCAATTATCACAGCGAGCATGGTACTGGTAGTTGTTTTGAAATATTCGTGGGTTGCCACAAAACCAGCAAACACAACGATATTGTGGAGCATGCGGATTGGATGAACAAACGTATTTTGCTGCTGGATCACGACCCGCGTAGCCGCTACACCAGCGCCTGCATTTTACATCGTCTTGGAGCACAGGTAACGTCAGGCACACACATCGATTGGTTGTCTGAGCAATTTGAAGCCTTCGACTACTTCTTTATCGATGAGCTAACCCTAGCCCGTTTTGACGAAAAACAAATGCTTCGGGTGATAAGAACCCTTGAGGTACAACAGAGAGTGTTGCTGGTGGGGGCCAATGGTAGCCCGACGGGCCCATTTGCTGAGCATTTTCACAAGCTTCTGGAAACTCCGTTGTTAGTGAGCCGTTTGCAAACCTTCCGCGACAAAGAGCAACAAAACCCCGGTAATATCTGGAACGAAAGGCTACTCAATCTTCCTAAAGTGAAGGTGCTGGCCGTGGACGACATGCCCATCAATTTGCGTTTGTTATCCACCTGGCTGAAGGAGTCTCCGGTGGAACTACAACTGGCTTACAGCGGGCAAGACGCACTAACGCTGTGTCAGAAAGAAGAGTTTGATCTGATTTTAATGGATGTACAGATGCCCGATATGGATGGGCTAGAGGCTACATCACTGATTAGAAAAACAACCCTCAATCAAGGAACGCCAGTTATCGCCGTAACCGCCCATGCCTTTAAAGAGGAAAAGGAGCGCCTGATGACCTCCGGCATGGATGATTATCTGCCTAAGCCTTTGGAGTTGGGGGCCTTGTTAAACCTCATAAAACGCTGGTGCAGTGTACCTGAGCACAATGTCACCATGTTAGCCGATATTGATTGGCAATTAGCGCTCAGCAGGGCCAACGACAATGAGGTGATTGCCAGGGAGATGTTGCAGGATTTTGTAACTTGCTTACCTGATGCGGTAATTCAAATTGAAAAGGCCTGTATGCTGGGAGAATGGCAGGAGATGCAACATCAGGTGCACAGGCTGCACGGAGCCAGCTGTTACACAGGGGTGCCCAAGTTACAGCGATTATGCGCTGAAATTGAAGGGGATCTAAAAGTGGGTCACATTACTGAGGCCAAGCGTGGTTTTGAAGAACTGAATCGCGCGGTAAAATCCGTACTAGCTCAACAAACTACGTTGGCAAGAGCGCAATAAATCGGCGAACTCTTCTGCGCTGCGATCAAGTTCAGCGCTATTGATATAGAGATCATATCCCAGCCCTGTTCGCAGCTTTTGCATACGGTTTGCGAACATTGCCTGTACTCCTCTGTAGATTTTGCCATCAGTGTCTTTGAACACATCATCTTCCAACAGGCCTTCGCCATAACAATTACCTGTTGTGCAGTCTTTATTGCCAACTTGTAGCAACAGTGGTCGTTGCTCCATTAACAGATGGGTCATCAAGCGCGGTGAGATCCTCTCCAATATTGGACCGTAGTTTTTGACGCGTATTCCCACTAAGGTTAAGTTCCTCTGCTCCAGGCCAAGGCTGACTTTGGGAATATCAATACGTTGTATATTCTGCCAAGCCAATTGCCAGTGACCATTGCGATGTTGATAGTGGATCTGTTCTTTGGAAATAGAAAGGCTGTGCTCTGGCTCGCGCATTTTTAGGTAGCCCAATAACAGCATGACGATTGCCGCCGAAGTTACACCGATGGCGGCTATGCTTAAGTCCTCGGGCAACAGTCGAAACATGGCGATTGCAATAAGTAATAAACCGCCGCCAATCATCAGACTGGTAAGGCCATTGCGTTTTGCAACGGGACGAATGTTTATGGTTTCTGAATCTTGTATATCCTGCTGCTCTGTCATTTGATGCTTCCGGTTACCACCAAAAATATTCCAATAAAATATACATGAGTACGGCCCACAACAAAATAAAGCGCAATTTTTTGCAGTAGGGACAGTCGGTTTGCCACCATTTCATCTTTTTATACCCGCCTAGTACTCTACCGGTGTCTCAGTTTATCTTGATGTTACTGGAAAAAAATGCGCCAATCAGGTGCAAATACAGGTATTTCATATTTTTCCGCAATTTTGCGACAGGATAACAAAAAATCACGATGAACAGCTGTCAAGTTGGTTGTTTTCAAACGGTCTGGAACATCTAATGGCAACGCGTCTGCTACAGTCAATATAAACCTTTTTCTGGTAATCTCGTAGTAGTCTCATTGACGGAATGGCGTCATGCGCTTTTTGTTTTGATTCACTAATGAACAGGACCTCTTAATGGCTCAACAATTTAAATTTTCTCCTTTGATTTTCGCGATACTGTTATTAGCGGGTTTACTGGTCTGGCTATACATGCCCGTGGACCAGCAGCAACAGCGGCGTCGCGGTGGAGACATACCAGTTGTAGCCCAGACTGTCCAATTGCAACCCTTTGCCCAAGTGGTGGAGGCGCTGGGCACGGCAAATGCTAATGAGGCCATTGTCGTGACTGCACAGGAAACCGATAAAATTGAAGCTTTGCTGTTTGATGATGGTGATCTGGTAACCCAAGGCCAGTTGTTAGTGCGCATGAATACCAAAGAAGAGCAGGCTCGACTGAACGAATTGAAAATTAATCTGGCCGAAGCACAACGACAGCTCAAAAGAGTTAAAAACCTGGCTAAAGAAAATGCGGCTTCTCAGCAACTATTGGATGAGCGAGAAGCGGAGGTGGATGCGCTGGTGGCACAAATCGACATTGCCGAAGCACAAATTGCAGATCGGGAGATTCGCGCTCCATTTGCTGGCTTATTGGGAGTCAGGCAAGTGAGTGAAGGTGCCTTAGTAAGACCTGGGGATCAAATTTCTACCTTGGATGACATTCAGACTTTGAAGGTGGATTTTAGTGTGGCGGAGCGTCACCTTCCCAGTGTCCGTCTTAAGCAAAAAGTCGCGGCAACCTCGGTGGCTTATCCCGGTCGGGTGTTTGAAGGGGAAATCTCCCATATTGATTCAAGAGTGGATGCCGCAACTCGAGCCATCAGAGTCAGAGCAAAAATTACAAACTCGGAACTGCTACTAAGACCAGGAATGTTATTGCAGATCCTGGTGCAAAAAAGCGTTAGTGAGTCTCTGGTAGTGGATGAGTCTGCACTGGTACCCATTGACGACAAGCAGTATGTATTTGTTATTGAAGAGGGCAAAGCCCGCAAGGTTGAAGTGCAAATAGGTACTCGTAAACCCGGCCAGGTGCAAATTGTTGCTGGGCTAACAAGCGGGCAACAGGTGGTTACTGAAGGTACGCTGCGCTTGCAGGATGGCACTTCAGTGCGCATCGTGGAGGGTTAACAATGATCCTCTCGGATTTATCAGTAAAACGCCCGGTATTTGCTACCGTAGTTAACGCATTATTATTAATTTTTGGCTTGGTGGCTTTTAATCTGTTAGCCCTGAGGGAATATCCCGATATCGATCCGCCCATCGTATCCATAAACACCAACTATCCTGGTGCATCTGCCACCATTATTGAATCCCGTATCACTCAGCTTATTGAAGATCGGATTAGTGGCATTGAGGGTATTAAAAACATTACCTCGAACAGCCGCAATGGTCGCTCTAGCATCAGGATTGAGTTTGAGTTATCAAGAGATATTGATGCCGCCGCTAACGATGTGCGGGAGCGGGTCAGCCGCGCTTTAAACAACCTGCCAGACCAGGCTGATCCACCAGAAGTATTCAAGAGTGATTCCGATGAGAATGTTATCGTCTGGTACAACTTAAGAAGTGACAACCTGTCGGTGCTGGAGCTTACTGATTATGCCAATCGCTTTATTGTGGACCGATTGTCTACCGCCAATGGGGTGGCCCGAGTCAGAGTGGGCGGCGGTCGAGATTATGCCATGAAAGTTTGGTTGGATCGCAATGCGATGGCGGCAAGAGGGATCACCGTTAGTGATGTAGAGCGAGTGATCCGCTCTGAAAACGTGGAATTACCTGCCGGTGAAGTAGAATCCCTGGATCGCAACATGGAAGTTCGGGTGGCTCGGACCTTCTTAACCGAAGATGATTTTGCCAACTTAACCATTGCACAAGGCCTGGACGGCTACCTGGTAAAATTAAAAGACATCGCCGAAGTGGAACTGACAGCTGAGGATGATGAAACGGAATTTCGTGGCAACGGTAAAAACATGGTGGGACTGGGTATTATTAAACAGTCTAAAGCCAACACCTTAGAGGTGGCTCGATCTGCCAAAAAAGCCATTGAGTCTATTCAGCAAAGCCTGCCGGAAAACATCATTATTGTGCCCAGTTATGATTCGTCCATTTTTATCGCAGAATCGATAGAAGAAGTTTACAACACGTTGGGCATTGCCATGTTGATGGTGGTGCTGGTGATCTATTTATTTTTGGGCAATATCAGGGCAACTTTTATCCCCGCTATTACCGTACCAATCTCGCTGGTTGCCGCATTCACCGTGATGCTGGCCTTGGGCTTTTCCATCAATCTCCTGACGTTGTTGGCCTTGGTATTAGCCATTGGCTTGGTAGTAGACGACGCCATTGTGGTACTGGAAAACATCTATCGCCGCATCGAATTAGGGGAGCCACCGCTTCTGGCTGCCTATCGCGGTGCTCGAGAAGTGGGCTTTGCCGTTATCGCCACCACTTTGGTATTAATATCCGTATTCGTGCCCTTAGTGTTTCTGGAAGGCAACATTGGTCGTTTGTTTACTGAGTTCGCTCTGGCCATTGCCGCCGCCGTGGCCTTTTCCAGCTTTACGGCACTGACGCTTTCTCCCATGTTGGGCTCCAAAATTTTGCAAAAAAGAGAACGCAACAGTGGCTTTGGCGCTTGGGTAGACAATCGCTTTTCTGCGTTGGAACGAGCCTATGATCGGGTGCTGGACAATACCTTGCACCAACCGCTGGTAACCGGGTTATTAATCATCGGGAGTTTATTGGCCATTTATTGCCTACTGCAAAAAATTCCCAGTGAGTTTGTGCCCAGAGAAGATAGAGGCAATTTCTTTGTATTGATGCAAGCGGCTGAGGGTGCCAGTTTTGAAAGCAATGCCGCTAACCTTGAAAAAATAGAGGCCATCTTGCTGCCTTACATCGAAAACGGCGAGTCAGATCGGGTTTTGGTGCGTACTCCGGGGTTTGGCGGTTCTGCCGGTATCGCCATCATTGGTGCGGTTCCCTGGGAGCAGCGCAAGCGCTCTACTTTTGAGCTGATGAACGAAATCAGTGGCAAGCTAGCTGATATACCCGACGTCAGAGCCTTTGCTGTAATGCGTAGCAGTCTGGGAGGCCGAGGCTTGGGCAGACCTGTGCAGTTTGTACTGCAGGGGGATACTTATGAAGACCTGGTGCGTTATCGCAATATTGTGATGGAAAAAGCATCAGACAATGAAAACTTACTGCGTCTGGACTCCGACTATAAAGAAACCTTACCGCAACTACTGGTTAATATTGATCGCGAAAGGGCGGCCGACCTGGGCGTCTCGATTGGAGACATTGGCCGCACTCTGGAAACCATGTTAGGACAACGTCGCGCTTCCACTTTTCTCGACCGCGGTGAAGAATACGATGTGATATTAGAGGGCAAAGACGAAGATTATCGCAGCCCCGATAGTATCGAAAATATCTATGTCAGATCCTCAACCAGCGAGAGGCTTATTCCGCTGGATAATCTGGTTAATGTGAGTGAGCAAGCTACATCCGCTCAGCTCAACCGCTACAACCGCATGCGTAGCATTACCATCAGTGCTAACCTGGCAGAGGGTTATACTTTGGGTGAAGCGTTAGAGTATTTGCGCACTGTAGTGAAGCAGGAGTTGCCGGAAGGCGTGAGTATCGATTATCGAGGCGAGTCTCAGTTGTATCAGGATTCAGGAAACTCGGTGTTATTTATATTTGTGCTGGCCTTAGTTATTACTTATTTGGTGCTGGCGGCTCAGTTTGAGAGCTTTGTGCATCCTTGGGTTATTCTGTTAACCGTGCCACTTGCTTTGGTGGGCGGACTTGCTGGACTCTGGCTAGCGGGGCTTAGTATCAACATTTACAGTCAAATTGGACTAGTAATGCTCATTGGTCTGGCCGCCAAAAATGGGATTTTGATTGTGGAATTCGCCAATCAACTGAGAGATGCCGGCTATGAATTTGAAGCTGCGTTAAAAAGAGCTTCTACCCAACGCTTACGCCCCATTGTAATGACTGGCTTTACCACCTTGTTCAGCGCCATTCCTTTGGTTATCGCCACCGGACCCGGCGCTGAAAGTCGCATGGTGATTGGCATGGTGATTTTTGCTGGCGTCGCGATTTCAGCTTTTATGACACTGTTTATCGTGCCAACGGCCTATTATTACCTGGCGAAAAATACGGGTTCACCGCAAAAACTGGCGCACCAAATTGATGAGATGCAAGAGAGTATCCCTTACAAAAAAGGCGGAGAAATCTAAATTTTTATTTCAGGCCCTCTGTGGGGCTATTTTTCTGGGGTGAACGCTTTATGTTCACCCCGGCTCGGTGGTATAATCCGCCACCCAAAAAATCTCGTATTACGGTTTTACCAAATTCAGGACAAAAGCAAATGGCAGACAATTCGGCCCAATCTCAAATAGCGCAGCATTACAACGATATCATTCAATTATTGGGTGAAGACGTCTCGCGAGATGGCTTGCTGGATACGCCTAAACGAGCGGCTAAAGCCATGCAAGCACTTACTTCTGGCTATGAAAAAAGCCTGGAAGAAGTGGTCAACGGCGCGATTTTCGAATCTGATACTGACGAAATGGTGGTAGTACAAGGCATAGAGTTTTACTCCCTGTGTGAGCATCATTTGTTGCCCTTTATTGGCACCTGTAATATCGCTTATTTGCCTGAAAACAAAGTGTTGGGCTTATCTAAGTTTGCTCGTATCGTCGACATGTTTGCCCGACGTCTGCAAATTCAGGAAGGTCTTACCAAGCAAATCGCTGAGGCTATTCAAGAGGTTACCGGGGCAAAGGGCGTTGGGGTGATCATGGAAGCTAAGCACATGTGTATGATGATGCGTGGCGTACAAAAGCAAAACTCTTCCATGGTGACCTCTGTTATGCTTGGCAACTTCCGTAGCTCTCAGGCTACTCGAGACGAGTTTTTACGACTTATCGGCAAGTAATTTTTTCTGCCTAATCTCAATCAGAAACGGCCTGCATTGCCAGGTCGTGTGCCATCTCAAGCGCATTTTCCATTTCCGTAAAATAATCCGGTTCAATACCTGTTTGATGCCAGTTTTCGCCGCTGACAGGGTCAATGGGAATGGCATGAGCCAGGGTAAGGCGCGAGTGTTTACTCAACGGCACTTGTTTGGTGAGCAACGCCAATCCCATAGTATTCATACCCACTACTTGTGCCATATCTTGCTGTTGCAACGTATAAGCAAATAGCTCCCACGTACCCAACACAAAGGGCGAAGTCAGGAGCCAGGTTTTTCCTCTCCAGTTTTTTAGCGAAGGGCTTTCTAAAGGAATGTTGCGCAAGTTTTGGCTTGTGCCTTTTAGTTGCAGAGCACTAATAATGGTTTCTGGCACTAACCAATAGCTTAATAATCTTTGAATTAATGGCAGGTTAGCTTCACCACTTTGACGAATATCCACTATGAGTGCGCTGCAAGACGAAAGCTTTGTTATCGCGTACTGGATATCGGGCAACGACTTTAAATCCAGGAAATTTCCGCGCAGATTCAAGTAACCTACATTGCCGGGTAAAATTTCACTTTCGATTGTGTAGCTATCAGGAAAGCCATCCGGGGCAGCCGTATTCGCAGTGCTTAATTTTCTATTGTTGAAGTGCAGTTCAAAGTTACTGTCGCCAGTGGCCGAAACCAGCAGTTGTTCCAGTTTAATTTTTAACATACCGAATGGTTTGTCGTCAGCAAATTGCCCATTGTGGTTTTGGTTGCCTAGTGCTTGTTCAACAGCACTAATTTTGTCCGGAAAGACGTAGTGCTGACGCAATGCTGGCACCAGGTTATCCAAAGTTTGGGTTATTTCCTCTTTGGCTATGATGAGTTCACTGTGTTCTGCCTGAAGGGCAGAAACGCAGAATAAGGAAAGAAAACACAACCAAGGTAACGCTTTTAGCATGTATTACACCGACAATTAACTAAGCTCTTTAGCTGGTGTCTTCCGTTGCAATTGCAAGTGCTAATGCCCCGGCATATTTTTTTGAAAGGTATCAAACTGCTGGGGTAGAAAGTCAACCAGCTCCCCTGATAGCTTAACGTACTCCTGAAGTGTGCTGGAGAGTGACTTTGCCAGTACGGGTAACTTCTGCTCAAAGTCTTCAGCATTTCGCTCTTGTGCCTGCTTAACGGCCATGTCGGTATCAGCAAAAGTAGTAAACATTTTTAAACAACGGGTTAAGCGTTTGGAAAACTGTTCCGAAGCCTCAGGTTCGGCTTCCATCATGGCTTGCCACGCTTCCTGCCAGACCTTTTCCAATAAACCATGTCCGGCGACAAGCCCCTGCATCCACAAGGCCAAATTGCCGTTACTTTCCGGCTCAGGACTAAAGTGGCAATCGGCAGGCAGGTTGACTTTATTGTCTCGCATGGCTTGCAATTGCTCCTTTAGCAGCTGCATAAGGATATTAGCTACTTTATCCACCTGCTGAGAGTTGATCTCTCCTCCGGTTTTAACCACCCATGGAAACCATTGTTCTGGCATGGGGATATCCGGGCTGGCACAGACGGCAAACAAAAGTCCTCTGATATAGACGGGGGATTGAAATATTTCTGCATTGTTTTGCCACTGGTAAAACTTTTCCAGCGCTTTGAGGCTTTCGGGTTGTAACATGGACTGGCTCATTTGTTGGCTAGTTAAAGTGTTTTGTATTGCGTAAGTTCATAGATCCAAGGCATGTGCAAGACTTCAATTTTGACCACTTTGGGTTTGTCTTCATCACTGATATAGAAAATTTGAGAAGGTGCACCACCAGATAGTTTGACCTTGTAGGTGTCAAAGCTACCGGCTGGTACAGTCACTTTTTCTTTACCCAAAGGAATATACTGGATTTTTCGTTCGGAAAACTGATAGGTATCGTACCATTTGAAGGTGAAAGCTTTGTTGTTGTCCCAAAATGGTACTGTCATGATGGCAGTAGTACGCTCTATTGAAGTCAGGCCTGAAGCATTCTCAATGCTTTGCCGCCCCTGTAGTTTATAGACAGCCCGAGAAATATCAGAGTAGCCGTAAATCACTCTGAAATTATTGTTTGGACCTTCTTCCCGCCATTCCATGTTAATGTCTGCGGCTCTGCCCATTGAGCCTGTCAGGCGCATGGAAATAGGTAACAAATCCTCTTTTTTAGCCACCGCTTTTATCGTGGCATCCACATTAAATTTTTTATTGCGGGTTACTTCTGTGAGTAATACTTGATTGTCTTGCACCTTCACTGTCTGGGTTGCGGTACCGGTTTTTTGTCCGGAAAACAACATGTTGAATTGCGACTCAAAGCTGTGTAATTTTTGTTTGTTGACCTTAATTTTAGCCAGTTCCGGTTTCTTCCACTCAACATATTGATCCACAGGACCTAATGAAAAGCTGCCGGGATTGATGGCATACAAGGTCCAGTTATATTCGTCTTCATCAATGTCTGGCTGTGGTTGCCCGGTTAGTCGCCAGGCCAATTCTGGAGTTGTATTACTATGACCCACTACCAGGGTTTTGAAATCAGACGCCTTTATCGACTCTGCCAACTGCGCTAAGTTTCTTGGATCATAGAGCTTCACCGTTAAACCCAACGCCGTAGCTAGCGGCTCGGCGGTTTGTTTAGTGCGCTGATAATCTGAGCTATAAATAACTTGAATACCCTTGTCTTTCAGGGCGTCCCGTAACTTTTTGGCTTGTACCCAGCCCTTTTCTGTGAGTTGTGGATCTTTACTGCTATCCCGCTGTTTTTCCATGTGTCGCACCAGATAAACATCGGCGTCTCTAATGTGTTCGTATTGGGCTATGGCCGGCCATGTCAACAGTGTGGAAATGAGCAGGATAGAAAATGACAGAGTTATTTTGAGTGAGTACTGATTCATGAGGTTTAGCAATTTTTGATTCTGACGTTACTATGACAAAAAAAAATGAGGACGTCATAAAAAGCTGAAAAATCCTGTTTTTTCAGTGGCTTTTTTACTTGCTTGGGTGCTGAGGATATAGATTTTGTCAGGCTGATGACCATGCTCTGTTTAGTCATGGCCATCAGATCATTAATAGTGGGGAGGCGGTTTGAGCCGGGCTCTTTAAGAGCTATCTGTTTAAGCGGGCGATGGTTTCTTCCAGCATGCTTCTCGGGCAACCAAAGTTGATCCTGAAAAAGTCTGGGTCAGCAAAGTCTGCACCTGGTGACGGCCCGACACCTTTGTTTTCTGCCCAGGTTTGGGGTAATTCGACACCAAGTTTGCTACCATCAATCCAGGCCAAGAACGTGGCCTGAGGCAACAACATATTCAGCCCTTCGATTTGATTGATCTGTTGGTATAGGTATTCACGGTTGCCTTTAAGGTATTGGAGCAAGGTGTCGTACCATTGATCGCATTGAGTGAAGGCGGTTTCGGTGGCCACCAAACCCAATATGGTCACCCAAGGCACGATGCCCATCATGGCTTTATTGAAATTCGCTCTTAGCTTGGCATCAGGAATAATGGCAAATGAGGTGCCAAGTCCGGCGACGTTAAAGGTTTTACTGGCCGCCATTAGGGTGACACTGTTGCTTTCAAGTGCTGGTATCGCCCCTGCTGGCAGGTGCGTGGCATTGTCATCTAATACCAGATCACAGTGAATTTCATCGGAGATCAGCAATACCTGGTTTTGCTCACAGATTCGGGCAATCTCAGCCAGTTCTTGTTGCGTGAACACCGTGCCCGCCGGATTTCCGGGATTACACACGATAAATAGCTTGCAAGCAGGGTCTTTCGCGGCTTCTTCAAGAGCATTAAGATCGATGGTCCATCGCTCGTTTTCAACAATGGTGGGGATATCAACGCGCTCTAATTGATTGATCCCCGGGGCCGCTAACAATGGCGGGTAGTTAGGCGTTTGCACAATGACTTTATCTCCGGCTTGGCAATAGGCCTGACATGCAACATTGAAGGCGGGTACAACACCGGGCGTCCATACAATCCATTCTGGTTTTATCTGCCAGTTGTGTTGCTTTTGTAACCAACGACATACCGCATTATTCGCTGGCTCGTAACGGGAAGGCAAATGATAGCCTAATAAGCCGTGATCAGTTCGAGATTTAATGGCATCTAAAATTGGCTGGGCACATTTAAATTCTGTATCGGCGACCCACATAGGGAAAATGTCTTTGCCTTCATATTTTTGCCATTTCAACGAATAGGTGTCACTGCGATCAGTTCGGATGTCAAAGTCGGATAGGGTATAGGGCATGGGAAAACTGCTATATCAAAATGGTTGTTATTAATGATTGCGCAACTATAGCTTTGGCCTGCATCAAAATACCAAGAATGTTGGGTTGTATATTATAACAAAGCCCGGATCACATCGGAGATACTAGGAATTACCGGTTGGTTGCGCACCGGGAACCAATTTTTGCACTTTATTGTGCAAACTGTTGGCGGTAAAAGGTTTGGCCAGAAAATCAGTCACACCCGCCTGAACAGCTCGGATCACATAATCCTTGGAAGCATTGCCAGTGACCATCAAAAAGGGAATGTCTTCACTTAGGATTCTCACTTCTTTCAAAAATTCCAGGCCGTTCATCCCCGGCACTTCCCAGTCACTGATGATCATTGCGAAGTATGCGGGATCTTTTTTAAAGCGAGATAACGCTTTAGCACAACTGGACTGAATATCTATGTCACCTAATTGCAGTTCCCGCAACATGTGACGCAAAAGCTCTTGAGTGAGCTCTTCGTCGTCAATCACCAAAATATTGGGACCTTTTGACATGGCCATAGTTTGATTTCTCCAGTGACTCGCGAATTTCCTTGGGAATCAAAGATAGCCTTAATCGCTGGCAAATTAAAGGGACAATTCTTTGATCACGATCAAAATGCACAATATTTGAACGAGGGATAATGACAGCAACTAAATAGCGGAGTGAACATCATGAGAGAAAGAGATAATGTTGGCGTTCTGGATACTGCAATTAGAGCAGTAGTTGCATGTGTACTATTAGCCTTGGCAATTGAAGGTATGTTCAGTGCGACAGTGAGTATTGTATTTTTAGTGTTAGGCTCTGCGCTGTTTGTAAGCAGTGCCACAGGTGTTTGCTTACTGTACAAAGCTCTGGGTATCGATACCTATCACTTAAAATACTGAGCAGAGACTATTGCAGTAATGAATACAAAAAACGGGAGCAGCTGCTCCCGTTTTTTTATTCGCTTTTTCGCTTACATTAGTGCGTAAACAAACACTAAGCTCAATGCCAGTCCTGATACACCAAAGAAACCGTATTCTACTTGAGAGCGTATAGCGTCGCCTTCTTTAACCGGTAAAAACGCCATGATCAGACTGCTCATACCGAGTGTAAACGCCATTAAAAATAAACCAAAAACAAACGCTGAGATCCACTCACCCATGTCAAAAACCTTATTTAATTTTTCACCTAGACTAATTATGCCCTAAAATCAGAGTATTGGCAGTGAGCCAGATCAAAAAACTTCGAATTTAACCTATTTCTGTCAGGAAAACCCATGAAAGTCGCTGTAATTGGAGCTGGATGGTTAGGCTTTTCATTATGTAAAGCATTACAAAAACAAGGTGTAGAGGTGGTTGCCAGCAAACGAGATAGCGAGCAGGCAGAAAAATTAACCTTTGAAGGGCTGGATACTTTTGAATATCAGCTAGGTGCAAGGCTCCCAGAGGCTTTAAAGTTGTGCAGTCATTTTGTGATCAACATTGGTGCTGGTCGAAGGGGGTTTCAAAAAGCGTTGTTTGAGCAGCAAATGCAAGAGCTTATGCAGCAATGTCTGGATACGGCTGATAAAAAACTATTGTTTATCAGTACCACCTCAGTGTATGGCGAAGCGAATCAGACATTTACTGAGGAAACGCTCCCAGATCCTATTAGTGACTCAGCCAAGGCCCATGTTGCGATTGAGCAATTTTTGCGAGATAAGTTTGCGCAACAATCCAGTATTTTACGATTGGCGGGACTCATTGCTGAGGACAGACACCCGGTGTATTACCTGGAAGGGAAAAAGGATATTACAGCGGCTCATAAGATGGTGAACCTGGTGCACAGGGATGATGCCATCGCTGCTATCAGGGCTATCCTTGACAAGCAGCTTTGGGGGGATGTGTTCCACCTGTGCGCTACTTCCCATCCGACCCGGCGAAACTACTATACTAAAGCGGCAGAATTACTGGAGTTAGTGCCGCCAGAGTTTTTGGATAACAGCGACCAGCCTGCAACCGGAAAATGCATTGATCCTGGCGTTACCCTGGAAAAGCTAGGACTTACTCTGCAATATGCCAGTCCCTTTGATATGCTGCCGCAAGAGGGTGAGTAGATACTCCGGGGAATCAAAAAAGGTCGGCATAGCCGACCTTTTTAATACATTAATAATAAGTTAGCCTATCAACCCGGCACCGAAATATTTCAGAGCTACGGTATTGATAAAGATTAACAACAGAATAAATGGAATAAAGGTGCCAATGGAAAAATCCACATATTTCTGGAACAGACTATTTTTGAATTCTGGCTCGCCCTCTTCCAACGCTTTGTTGAGGTTTGCCGATTTCCAGCGATAAACCACAAAGATACAAATCAGGAAGCCATTGAGTGGCAATATGGTGTCGTAAAATACATCATAGATGAGATCGAAGAAGGATTTCTCTGATCCCGCATAAGTAATAAAGTGAGTGGTAAAGTCCAGCATTCCGAAGGAAGTTGCTGAGATTGCGGCGAATACCACCATCGCTGCACCCAACAAGGTAAGCGAAGACTTACGGCTTAAATTTCTCTCATCCATAATAGCCGCATTAGGTACCTCTAAAATTGAAACCAGCGAAGTGATGGCGGCAAAAAATACCAGCAAGAAGAACACCGAACCGACTATGCTGGCACCCACGTAGCCGATAGTGGTTTGCAGGGCCAAAAATATCTTCGGCAGGAAGCTGAATATCATGCTTAACGAAGAATCACTCAATTCGGCGGTATTGGTGTTAGGGTTGAAAGAAAATATTGCCGGTAAAATCATCAGGCCTGCAATAAACGCGACCCCAGTATCCATTAAGGCCACCATTTTCGCCGAGCCTGGGATGCCATCACGCTTGCCCAGATATGAGCCGTAAGTGATCAGTATCCCCATACCCAGAGACAAGGAGAAGAAGGCTTGGGATAAGGCCGCGCTCACTACTGTCGCATTAATCTTGCTAAAGTCCGGCACCAGGTAGTACTCAACACCTGCAAAGGCGTTGTCCAGAGACAATACAAAAATAACCATCCCTACTAACATCACAAATAGCGTGGGCATGAGTATTTTTGCGGCTTTTTCAATACCTTGCTTTACCCCTCCCAACAGGATCAGGAAGACAATCGCGGTGACAATTGCCATAAAGGTAAATACCGTGCCAGCATTGACGAAATTATCGAAAAAGTCAGGTTCCGCTAGTTTCGCTAGATCCCCGGTAACAGAGAAATATAGATAACCAAAAATCCAAACCGTGATCACCATATAAAATACGGCAATCATGAAGGGAGTGATAATGGAAAGCCAACCAGCTATGTGCCAATGTTTTTCATTCGGTGCAATGGTTTTATAGGCACCTAGTGGATCTTTACGGCTATGACGACCTGCCGCCATCTCGGCCAACATCACTGGGAGGCAAATAAAGAATACAAATATGGCGTAAATAAGCAGAAACGCGGCGCCACCATTTTTAGTGGCTGCAACGGGGAATCCCACCATATTTCCTATACCGACAGCTGAGCCTGCTGCCGCCAGAATAAATCCTAATCGAGAGCCAAACTCTTCGCGGGGTGCATTCATACTGATGAATCCTTAGACTTCTTGTAATTGTTGTATTGGTGCCACTCAACCCCGGCAAGGTAAAAATCACATCAGGTGATTGCACACAGGGGAGGAGGCTATTTTACCGTCCGGGTAAAAGATCAACACGCTCTACACTTGTTGTTTATTGTTATTTTACGCAGGTTACGCAATGTAAACTGCTTGTTAACGGCGCTATGCTAGCAGCCCTCAAGGAAAATGTCCTTATTTAATATGACAAATATGTGTCGCGATTGAGAACAGTGAAGCAAGTTTTGTTTACACTACGAGCGGCATAAGGAGTGAGGTGTTAGTTACCAAGGAATGGGTTTGTTTTGCCAGTCAAGGTACCAGGGAGGCGGGGAATCCGGGGGCGAGTTTAAAATGTCAAACAAACAGTTAGCAGTGAATTCAGGTGTGAATAATTTCTCCGGTTTTATGTTGCGTTGAAAAGGTTCAGAAAGTCGAGTGTCGACAGTGCCGGGATGGTAGGCGATGAGATTACAAGCCTTAGCGCGTCGTTGATATTCTATCTGCGCAGTCTTAAGCAGCATATTTAAAGCCGACTTAGAAGCCCTGTAGCCATACCAGCCACCCAAACCATTATCGCTAATGCTACCTACACGGGCACTAAAAAATACAATATTGCTGGCCTCTGGATTTACTTTGCTTATTAATCCTTTTAGCCATAAAGCTGGCAAAATACTGTTGATGCGGAAGTATTCTGAGAGGGACCTTTCGCCGATATCCTCTAGTTTTTTTTCCGGAGTAATAGAAGCAGAACTGTCGTGTAGTACGCCGATGGTACTTATTACTAGATCGAAGTGCCGCTCTGGGAATGTTGCGCAGCACTGGGCGATACTCTGTTCGTTTTGATGTGGCAGGGAAATCCAATCGGTTTTAGTGAGATGGGCTGGTTCAGGCCGCCGTGATATCGCGGTGATTTGCGCTACATCGGGGTTACTCTCAAATTTTGCCTGGCAAGCTTCGGCAATGCCGCCGGAAGCGCCAATTAGCAGTACGTGCTTGAACCTGGATGAAGGATTCACAACGGCTTACCTGTCAATGCTGCAGCTTTGACAGCGAGCTTGCCCGGTTAGCCAGCGGGACAGCGTGAAGCGATGTTTGGCAAACTGAAGGTAACAATAATCAGCGATGACTTTTACAACCGGCCACCTCAATGGCGCAATTAACCAGCCTTTACCCACTAATCGCCAGGCGTGGTAGGTAACATCCAGCCCGGTTAACAATGTCTTGCTTGATTGATCTTCCAGGTAACCATGCAGTTTGCTCATTGCTGCCTGATGGCTAACCTCAGGAAAACGCGTTGCAAACTCCGGGGCATTGATATCGGCAAGTTGTATTTTGTGTTGCGAGTCGGCCTTCATCAGGTGGCGCATCTCCTTTACACACAAAGGGCATTGCCCGTCGTATAAAATGGTCAGTTGCTCTTGTTTCACAAGGTGGTTATTGCTCGGTTATAGGTTATAAGATAAAAGCTAAGCTGCGAATCATTGAATTTCGATTTATCATAGCTATATACAGCTCAAACAACCAAATGGATCCACAGTGAAATTATTAAAAGAAGCGACATTAGCAGGCGGCTGCTTTTGGTGTATTGAAGGTGCTTTTAATCAACTGCAAGGCATTATCTCGGCAAAGTCTGGTTATGCTGGTGGTGAGGTTAAAAATCCTACTTACGAACAGGTATGCTCCGGCAAGAGTGGTCATGCTGAAGTTGTCCGATTGGTTTTTGATGAAGAGCAGATAAGCTTCGAAGAAATCTTGCAGGTATTTTTTACCTTACACGATCCAACGCAGCTCAATCGACAAGGCAACGATATCGGTCCGCAATACCGATCAGCGATTTTTTACCACGATGATGAACAAAAGCAACAGTCGCTATCATTTATTCAGAAAATGGCCAATGAGGGTGTTTGGACGGATAAGATTGTTACAGAGGTTGCGCCACTGAGTAACTACTCAGAAGCAGAGAAGTATCATCAAGGTTATGCCAAAGATAATCCGCAGAACCAATATTGCGCCATGGTAGTTAATCCAAAATTGGCTAAATTTCGACAAACCTTCGCTGCACGTTTGAAATCCGATGTCGCCAATGATGCTTAATCGCGCTATAGATTGAAATCATTGCCGTAGATAACAAAAAAGCGTCAAAGTTACCTTTGACGCTTTTTTTAATTTTGAATATCCCTCTCAGCACTCCGTGCACCGACTTGTCCGCAAGTCGTTCCCGATAACCCTGAATCCATTTATCCCAACTTCTTGTCGGGGCGCAATTTTCATTGCGGGTCCATCAAATCCTATGTTACACAGCTCCGTCTGCGTTCCCTTTCCTTTATCCTTACAACCGCTAATCCTTCCCTGCGGCCTCCTTTGACGCTTTACATCCTGTCCCAATGTTTCCTTGTGACGGGACTAACTATAAGTGAATTGATAATTTTTTTTTGATGACAAGGCGCTGTTTAATGACAATTTGGTTACATAAATCCACATTGTTTTCGTAAAAATCTAATAAAAACATATGGTTATACTTTTTGGTCAGTTTGGGCGTGTTCAAATGAACTAGTATTTCTCACAGTGATGTAGGAAATCTCTTACAAAGAAAGTGGCATATTTCTTAGATGTTTCTGACAGGCTGTAATCCCGGAGGGTACCAGGGGTGAAAATAGATTAATATTACAGAAGGTTACAGAGATGGAGACCTTGAGTACTCAATTATTACTGGGTACAAGCCGTTTCAAGATCTCCGACTTTTTGCACATTATTTTTTGAAAATCTCATTAAAATAGTGAGCAATTCTGACACCCGCTTGCTTCAGGCGCTTTTTAACGGTGGGCATGTGCTCATATTTGTAATTCCAGGACAGCTTTGCATTGGCCTCTGGATAAATTTCCATGCGAATTTTTTGGCTTTCTGCCATCCATACAAGCGGATCGGTTTGGTGCCAATCTTGAACGTCTTGTTCATCTATAGCGGCTACCAGCCATTCAGTGAATTCGCTGTAGGATAGTTCTTCTTTGTTGATCAAACCTGAGTCCCAGACGCGGTGCAGATTACTCTCTTCCCAGTAGAACTCTACTTTGTGATCATTGCCGCCGCGATCAGTGCCGTTGCCAACATGCAGTGGTTGATGTAGATCACCAATAATGTGGACAATAAAGCGCACTGCTCTTTGTTTAATTTCTTTGCTGGTGTCGGGGTTTTGCAGATCTAATTTGAAGTTGTTCAATGCAGTGTAAGCGTCGCCTTCTTCTGGTGCGCCCACCTCTTTGTAGGTTTTGCCGTCTGGCACCGATACGTAATGCCATGGAGGCGTGGTTTTTTGCCAATACTCGTCAGGATTCGAGCGCATTTCATCTGGCCAGGTTGAGGCCTGTGCCAGTGTTTCAACACCCATGATGGCTTGCAACTGTTGTCTTGCTTGTGGCGTTAAATATTCGCTGGCAATTGCCCCTGTTATGCGGTGCCCATTGGCGCCAAACGCGTGGGCTTGTGACTGTATCAGGGATGTTCCGGCAAACAACAAAGTCAGCGCTAATTTTTTCATAAAATTCTCTGTCAGTTTGTATTGATTGTTAATTCTGGCATTGGCATTGAAACTTTTTATAAGCGCAATGCCAACCATCTAATTTTGCGCCTTATAACCCCAGCGCTGCATAAGTTGATTATCCAACCCTATGTGATCCAATATGCGGGCAACCACAAAATCCACCAGGTCTTCGATGCTCTGTGGCTGGTGATAAAAGCCAGGTGCCGCAGGCATAATAGTGACCCCCAGATTGCTCAAGGTAAGCATGTTTTGCAGGTGAATACTAGAGAGTGGCATTTCTCGTACCAGTAATAGTAGTTGCCCTTTTTCTTTGAGCACCACATCCGCGGCTCGTTCAATCAGGGTATTGCTGGCCCCTGTCGCCACCGATGACAGGGTGCTGGTGGAGCAGGGACAAATAATCATGGTTTTTGGCGCGGCAGAGCCAGAGGCTACAGGGGAAAACCACTCTTCTTTACCATAACAACGGATCTGCTGCTCAGCAGCGCCGAAACGTTCAGCGAAGAATTCACTGAGCTTTTCTGGCGGGCCGGGCAGAGTCAGTTTTTCCTCTGTGGCAAAGACCACTTTAGCTGCGCTTGAAACTAATAAGTGCACCTGATAATTGGCTTCTACCAGACATTGCAGTAGCTTCAAACTGTAGGGTGCACCGGATGCTCCGGTGATTGCTAAGGTAATTTGTCCTGCAAACGCCATAGTGCTCAACTTTTTCCTAATCTCTCTAACAGTTTAGTGTGAATGCCGCCAAAACCACCATTACTCATCACCAATAAATGGTCACCTTGTTGGCTGCTGTTGATAATATGCTGGATCATGGATTCCAGATCATCGAAGATAAACAGTGGTTTATTACTCTCTCGCGCAAACTCGCTGAGTTGCCAGCTGATATTGTCTGGTTGCAACAGATAAATTTCATCCGCCTCTTGAAGAGAATTAATTAGCTCGGCTTTGTGCACGCCCATTTTCATGGTGTTAGAGCGCGGCTCCAGAATGGCTAAAATACGCTCCTGTCGAACCTTTGCTCTGAGTCCAGCTAACGTTGTGGCTATCGCTGTAGGATGGTGGGCGAAATCGTCATACACTTTAATTCCCGCCGCCTCACCGCGCAGTTCCATGCGGCGTTTAACATTCTTAAAGTTAGCCAACGCTGCTGCGGCCGTCTCCGGACTTACTCCTACATTACGGGCCGCTGCAATAGCCATTAACGCATTGTGTACATTGTGCTCACCAATCAATGGCCAGTTAACTGTCGCGACCTTTTTATTTTCAAACAGCACTTCAAACTCACTGCCATCAGCCGTGATGAGAGTGGCAAGCCAATCTTTGCCGATGCTTTGCTGCTCAGTCCAGCAGCCCATTGCCAAGGTTTCTTCAATGGCAGGCACTGATTCGGGTTTTAATATCAGACCGTTGTTGGGGATCATTCTGATCAGGTGATGGAATTGCTTCTGAATGGCGGCTAAATCGTCAAAGATATCAGCGTGGTCAAACTCCAGATTATTAAAAATAAGGGTATTGGGACGGTAATGAACAAATTTACTGCGCTTATCAAAAAACGCGGTATCGTATTCGTCAGCCTCTATCACAAAGAAAATTGAATCTCCGGCTCGCGCTGAAACACCGAAATTTTCCGGAACACCACCAATTAAAAAGCCAGGCTTCATGCCGGCGTACTCTAAAATCCAGGCCAACATGCTGGAGGTGCTGGTTTTGCCATGAGTGCCGGCTACTGCCAGAACCCATTTATCTTTCAATAAGTGTTCAAGCAACCATTGCGGGCCGCTGGTGTAGGGCAGTTTTTTCGCTAAGACCGCTTCAACTGCAGGATTGCCGCGAGACATGGCGTTACCAATAATAACCATGTCAGGGGCAGGATCGAGTTGTTCCGGGTCATAACCTGTAGTGAGTTCAATACCCAGGTTTTCCAATTGGGTGCTCATCGGGGGATAGACGTTTTGGTCTGAGCCAGTGACTTTGTAACCTAACGATCTTGCCAGCACAGCTATGCCACCCATGAAGGTGCCACAAATGCCAAGAATATGAATATGCATGATTTAAAATTGTTCTTTTGTCGCAACAGGGCAAGACTACCAGAGCCGCCGCCATGGTAAAACCTATTTGACAGCCTGTAATTGATACATTTCGGTTTTGGAGGGTGTGTCGTGTTACAAATTGTTTTATCATTAACCGCCATAATAAGAACAACAAACATCCATTTACTCTACAAAGACATAAAGCACAGGTACCTCAATCAATGAAACGTTTAAATTCGCAGCTGCAGGAAGACGGCGCTCCCTTAGAACTCATTCTGTTACTTCGCACTTTACTGGCGGGCTGTAAGGAAATTTCCTTCCGTGTCAGTCAGGGCGCTTTGGCAGGTGTGCTAGGTTCAACACTTAGTGACAATGTACAGGGTGAAAGACAGAAAAAACTGGATGTGATTTCCAATCAGATTATTAAGGATATTCTCAGTGAATCCGGTTACGTAAAAGCGATTTCCTCGGAAGAAGAAGACGATGTGGTGGCTTGCAATCCCGAAGGTAAGTATCTGGTGAGCTTCGACCCGCTGGATGGCTCTTCTAATACTGATATTAATAGCCTTATCGGTACGATTTTTTCGATTTTTCACGCGCCTCAATGGATGGAGCCAAATGATCCCTCAGCTTTCTTGCAGCCTGGCACACAAATGGTAGCGGCAGGCTACGTGCTTTATGGCCCCTCCACCATGCTCACACTGACTACCGGTCGTGGTACTCATATCTATACGCTTGATAAAACCCATGGCGGCTTTCTGTTGACCAAAGGCAATGTACAGGTGCCCCAGGATACCTCAGAATTTGCCATAAATATGTCGAATCAGCGCCATTGGGAGCCAGCAATGCAGTCTTATGTCGCTGACCTTCTGGCTGGTGATACTGGACCGCGCGGCAAGAATTACAATATGCGCTGGGTCGCTGCGATGGTGGGGGATATTCACCGTTTGTTATGCCGTGGCGGTTTATTTGCTTATCCTTATGACCATCGCGATCCTGCAAAGCCGGGTAAGTTGCGTTTGATGTACGAGGCAAATCCCATGGCCTTTTTGATGGAGCAGGCGGGGGGAATGGCCTCTAGTGGTGAGCAGCGTATTATGGAAATCATGCCCACCGATATTCACCAACGCGTTCCGGTAATAATGGGCTCTGCTAATGAAGTAGAAGCGTGCCTTGGTTATCACCAACAGGCGCAAGACTCGGAATAAGCTCAGACACTCCATTGTTTTCAGGAGGAAGATGCGCTTCCTCCTGCACTTTTCCCTCTTCGATTTTCTAATTCAGTCTTCGATATTGCCTTTTGGCATAACATTTTGCTTGTAAAGGCGAAATTAACTCCAATATTATCCTTACACTAATTAGTATTGAACCCTATCGGCATTATGCCCCGCACTTTTTCCTAATGAGGACAAACATGAAACCCAGTGTTAAGCCGCACAATCCTAACTTTTCTTCCGGCCCCTGCTCAAAACGCCCAGGCTATGATGTCAACAACCTGGACATCAGTACCCTTGGTCGCTCCCATCGCGCGGCGATTGGCAAGGATGCCTTAGGGCGTGCCTGTTCAAAAACGGCTGAATTGTTAGGTTTACCTGAAGGCTATCGGGTGGGCATTGTGCCAGCATCGGATACCGGAGCGGTAGAGATGGCTTTGTGGTCTTTATTAGGCGCTAGAGGGTTGGACATTTTGGCTTGGGAGTCCTTTGGGTCAGGCTGGATAACCGACGTTACCAAGCAGCTCAAGCTTCAAGACGTGCGTCGTTTTGAGGCGGATTACGGTGAATTACCTGACCTGTCGCAGGTGGATTTTAGTCGCGACGTGGTGTTTACCTGGAACGGCACGACTTCTGGCGTACGTGTGCCCAATGGCGACTGGATAGCAGACGATCGCGAAGGGTTGACCATTTGCGATGCCACTTCCGCGGTATTTGCCATGGATATGCCTTGGCACAAATTAGACGTGGTTACTTATTCCTGGCAAAAGGTACTAGGCGGTGAAGGTGCCCACGGCATGCTGATTTTGAGTCCTCGCGCTGTTGAGCGGCTGGAATCTTATACACCGCCATGGCCATTGCCTAAAATCTTCCGCTTAACCAAAGGCGGAAAGCTGATTGAAGGCGTATTCAAGGGTGCCACTATCAATACGCCTTCCATGCTTTGTGTTGCCGATTACCTTGATGCTCTGGACTGGGTGGAAAGTATTGGCGGTATATCACAAACTATTGCGCGTTGTGATGCCAACCTTGAGGTAATTAGAGAGTTCGTAGCCAGCCGTGACTGGTTATCATTTTTGGCCAAAGACGATACTACTTTGAGCTCCACCAGTGTTTGTCTGGTATTGGATATTGATGAAGGTAAAGTGAAGGACATGGTCAAATTGCTGGAAAGCGAAGCCGTGGCGTTTGATATCGGTGCCTATCGCGATGCGCCTGCTGGATTACGCATCTGGTGCGGTGCAACGGTGGAAAGCAAGGATCTGGCTGCATTAATGCCTTGGTTAGATTGGGCCTATCAACAAGTGAATGGTTAAAACAGGGAGAGTGCAATGTTTAAAATCAAAACCTACAATCGAATTTCCGTTAATGGTCTGGAACGATTCTCTCGAGAGAACTATGAAGTAGGCGGTGACATTGCACACCCTGATGCCATGTTATTGCGCAGTCATAAATTACATGATGAGTTATTGCCAGCTACGCTGAAGGCCATTGCTCGCGCTGGCGCGGGCGTCAATAATGTGCCCGTCAAGCAATGCAGCGAGCGGGGTATCGTGGTATTCAACACGCCCGGCGCCAATGCTAATGCCGTAAAAGAATTGGTAATGTGCGGATTATTATTGGGCTCCCGTGGCATTACTGGTGGCATGAACTATGTGCAAACACTGACTCACATCCACGATGCTGGTGAGATGAGTGTACTGCTGGAAAAAGAAAAGAAAAACTTTGCTGGCAACGAGCTGTATGGCAAAAAGCTTGGCGTGGTAGGTTTGGGGGCTATTGGCTCCATGGTGGCAGAGACGGCACTGGCATTAGGCATGGAAGTGTTGGGTTTTGATCCAGCGCTATCGGTGGAAGCCGCGTGGCGTTTACCCAATCAGGTGCAGCGCATGGAAAATCTGCAAAGTCTGCTGAGCAAATCGGATTATATCACTTTGCATGTGCCCGCCATTGACGCTACCCGACACATGCTTAATAGCGATACTCTGGCCTATGTGAAATCGGGAGCCGTACTCTTGAACTTCGCGCGAGATGCTATTGTCGATGCACAGGCCGTGCTGGCCAGCCTGGATAGTGAGAAAGGCCTATCCCAATACATCTGTGATTTTCCAGAGCCGTGTTTAATCGGGCGCAACGATGTTCTGGCTATGCCGCACATTGGTGCCAGTACCCAAGAAGCCGAAGAAAACTGTGCCGTAATGGCGGCAAATCAGCTGATTGATTACCTGGAAAACGGCAATATTAAAAACTCGGTTAATTTCCCGGCTATTGCTATGGAACGAGACCCTGGCACCGTGCGTATCACCTTTGCCAACAGTAATGTGTCCGGGGTTCTGGGTCATGTATTAGGCGTATTGGCTGAATATCAGGTGAATGTTGCAGACATGGTGAACAAAAGCCGTGGCGAGCTGGCCTACAACATCATCGATGTTGAGGATACGCCGTCAAACGAAGTGATTGAAGCTATTAAAAGCGTCGAGCATGTTGTGAGTGTCAGAGTGCTGTCTTAGACACTCATATTTTACCCAACAAAAAACTGCACCTAGGTGCAGTTTTTTAGTTTTATCTACGCTGTGTCAGCGACTTAAAGCAGCGGTGCAATCACCAGGCTGACAATTGCCATCACATTGATCAAGATGTTCATGGAAGGACCTGATGTATCTTTGAAGGGGTCGCCCACTGTGTCTCCCACGACAGTCGCAGCATGCACCTCTGAGCCTTTACCGCCATAGTTACCTTTTTCTACGTATTTTTTGGCGTTATCCCAGGCACCGCCGGCATTGGCCATCATCAGGGCCAGCAATACACAGCCCAATAAGGCTCCGCCTAACATGCCGCCTAGCGCATGGGCACCAAGGCCAAACCCAACAAGAGGAGGAACCGCGACAGCAATGGTCCCTGGCAAGATCATTTTTTGCAAAGCGGCTTTGGTGGCAATATCCACACAGCGGCCTGTATCCGGCTCAGCTTTCCCTTCCATAAGTCCTGGGATTTCTTTGAACTGACGACGAATTTCCTGAATCATATCAAACGCTGCATCACCCACTGCCGTCATGGTGATAGACGCGATCAAGAAGGGTAAAATCCCACCGATGAACAGCCCCACTAGCACCGTCGGATTACCCAAGTGCAACACGAAATCACCTTTGAGAGATAGGGTTTCCACAAAGGCTGCAATGATGGCCAGGGCCGCCAAGGCGGCAGCGCCAATAGCAAAACCTTTACCAATCGCTGCAGTGGTGTTACCTAACTCATCAAGCGAATCGGTAATTTGACGAGTTTCTTCGCCCAGGCCACCCATCTCAGCGATGCCGCCAGCATTGTCTGCTACCGGACCATAAGCATCAATCGCCATGGTAATGCCGACGGTAGCCAACATGCCTACTGCGGCAATGCCGACACCGTACAAACCCGACAAGGTGGTAGAAATGTAGATAATGACGCAGATAGTCAAAACCGGCACAACTACGGACTGCATACCAACCGATAATCCGGTGATCATCACAGTGGCAGAGCCGGTTTCACCGGATTTAGCAATCTTACGCACTGGCGCTGCAGCGGTGTAATACTCAGTTACCAGACCGATAATAATACCGCCCACGGCACCTGTGATCACCGACCACCATACATTGTTACTAATACCGGCTTGGGATATTACAAACCAGGCTGCTGCTATAAAAATTATCGCCGCCGACATGGTACCCGCTCTGAGCGCCACATCCGGTTTGCTGGATGACATCGCCTTGACAACCAAAATGCCCAAAATAGAGCAAACCAGGCCAGTGGAAGCTAAAGCGAGTGGTAAAAACATTAGCGATTCACGGCTACCCAGCACGCCGACTGTCATGGTGGAAGCGATGGCGATAGTGGCGATCATCGAGCCACAATAGGACTCAAAGATATCGGAGCCCATGCCCGCAACGTCACCCACATTATCGCCTACGTTATCGGCGATAACGCCGGGGTTACGCGGGTCATCCTCCGGAATTCCGGCTTCGACTTTACCTACCAAATCGGCACCTACATCGGCACTCTTAGTGAAAATACCACCGCCAACACGGGAGAACAAAGCTACGATGGAGGCCCCCATTCCGAAACCGTGGATGGCATGCGCAGATTCAGGATCACCACCAAAATAAAGATATAAGAAACCTAAGCCAAGCAAGCCCATTGAAGCCACGCATAGACCCATGATGGAGCCGCCCATAAACGCAATGGATAAGGCTTTGGCTGGGCCGCTGTCGTGAGCGGCTTGAGTGGTGCGAACGTTGGCTTTGGTTGCAGTGAACATACCAATGTAGCCTGCTAATGCGGAGCAGCCTGCGCCAACAGCAAAAGCGATAGTGGTGTTAGTTCCAAGGGAAAAGTACACAAACGCCATTACTACCGCAGCAAACATAAAGAGCATTTTGTATTCGCGATGCATGAATACCATGGCGCCTAAATGAATGGCGTCAGCAATTTTTGCAATAGCGTCATTGGTTACAGGATGTTTTTTGATAAGGGTATAGATAATAAGGGCGAAGAGCAGACCGACCGCACCCATAATTGGAGGTAGATATGTAAATTCTGCCATGTACTTTCCTTCTTATTGTTATTGGATAGCCTGATACTACTCTTCCTGAAACCGACTATCGTGCAAAGCGCATTGACCGTTTTCGAATGCGTCCTGCTTGTTGCTTAAATTTCCTTCAATAATCTACAGTGTGTGAGAATGTTAATAAAATGTAAAGATTTGCTGCTTAGAAATTCACCTTATCTAAAATTGGTAATTTAAATACTCTTTGAACTATAGTGCCATTTCAAAAATATGCTTCATAAAAAGTCTCGCTCAAAAACAATGACACAGTTTTAGTATGGGTTTAATGTTCAGGTAACGAAGTTTTGTTAAAATCTCTGTGTTAAGGTGACTTTTGTCACATGGTTTTTTGCTCAGAAAATGCCAGAATAGATAGTGCAAAAAGTTACTCGGGGTCGTATTAGCGGCAGCCGGTGTCAATTAGTGTCAAGTTGCTCATAGTTGTTTACAAATCTTGTAAGACCGTTGACATTAATTTCAATAGAATATTCCGCAAGTTAACAAGGTTATTTGGTTATGAAGAAGAAGTGGTTAAAAGGGCTTTTACCCTTTGGTGTAATTGTATTTGGCATGGTAGGCATGACTGCCATCAAAGCGACAGCACAAAAAGCGGAAGATGAAGATGCAATTGATACGCGTCCTAAGGTGAGTGTTGAGGCTATTGCAGCACAAGATTACCAGGTGGTAATCACCGCTTACGGCGAGGTTGAACCGCTTGAGTCCACAAGTTTGTCTGCGCAAGTGTCTGGAGAAGTTGTCGATTGGCACCCCAATTTTGTGCCGGGTGGCCTGATTAAGCGGGGCGAAACCCTTTTCAGCATCGAGAAAGATACCTATCAGGCCGCTCTCTACAGTGCACAAGCGACTTTGTCACAGGCAAAAGCGGCTTTGATTGAAGAGCAAGCCAGAGCCGATGCGGCAAAGGAAGAAGCAAAACAAATTCCCGCAGCCAGAGTAACGGATTTATATTTGCGCAAACCGCAGTTATTGACGGCTCAAGCCAATGTGAAATCAGCACAAGCACAGCTTAAAATTGCTCAGCGAGACCTGGACAATTGCGAAGTAAAAGCACCCTATGACGCGCTCGTGGTATCCCGAAATTTGGGGGTTGGCCAGTTTGTTTCAATGGGGGCTCAAGTCGCCCAGTTATACAATGTGGAGTACGCCGAGATTACCCTGCCAATTGCGGGCTTCGACACTACCTTTTTACCCGATGAAGTGACGGGCGTTAAAGCTAATGTGGTTAGTAAGGGCATCAAAACTATTCAACGAGACGGTGTGATTGCTCGAGATTTAGGCGTGGTAGACACCGCAACGCGTATGGGCCAGGTGGTCGCCCGTGTAGCCGACCCTTATGGCCTTAAAACCGGCGCTCCTAAGCTGAAATTCGGTAGCTTTGCAGAAGTGAATTTCATCGGCAAAACCCTGGAAAACGTTTTTAAACTGCCGCAGGAGTTGGTGACCAACCAGACAGTTTGGGTAGTCGATAATGAACAAAAACTGGAGCCGCGCTCAGTAGCTGTACTGCGTGAAGAAGGCGAATTTTATTTGATTAGTGATGGTTTGAGCAATAACGACCAATTGGTTACAACGTTGCCTGAATACCCGCAAAAAGGCATGGAAGTTAAGCTGATAGACGGTAGCGATAATTCCACGGCAAGCCTGTAATTGCGAGGAGCAAAAGCATGAGTACTGAAACTGAAAAACCCAAAGGGATCATTGCTTGGTTTGCCAACAACTCGGTGGCGGCAAACCTGTTGATGGTGTTTATCCTGTTTATGGGGATCGTGAGTTATCTCACCATTCAACGCCAGATGTTTCCCAATATCGAGATCAATTATATTGATGTGACTGCGGTCTATCCGGGGGCTTCGCCACAAGAGATTGAAGAGAGTATTCTCATCAAGATTGAAGAGGCCATCAAAGAGATCACGGAAATTAAGAAGACCATCTCCAGAGCCAATCGCGGTTCAGGTAGTGTCGCATTGGAAATCAAGACAGATGTTGAACTGACGGATGTTCTGGATAAGGTCAAAAACAAAGTCGATTCTATCGCTACCTTTCCGGCAGAAATGGAGCCGGTGAATGTTTCCCAACGAGAATTCCAGCAACAGGTTATTGAGTTATCTTTGGTGGGTGACGTGCCGCTGGAAAAACTGAAACCATTGGCGAAACAAATCGAAGATGAATTGTTGTCCCTTAGCAATGTATCGCTGGTTAACTTAGGGGATCCCAATGATGAAATCGCGGTGGAAGTGGACCCCGATCAGTTGCGCAAATACAACCTCACCATTGCCGATATCAGCAACGCTATCCGCAATTACTCCACAAATATCTCTGCCGGTCAATTACGCACTGACAGTGGTATCGTATCGGTACGGGTGGAAAATCAATATTACTCCGGTGAAGAATTCCGCCAGATTCCGGTAAAAATCGGTCGCAACGGTGCAAAAGTATTGCTTCAAGATGTCGCCACCATTCGAGACGGATTTACTGAAGGGGAGAACTACTTCAGTTATTCGGGCCAGAATGCCATTTACTTGTCTGTCAATGCCACCAAAGATCAAAACATGGTACCGGTGGCCAAGTCGGTGAAAGACTTTATTGCTGAGCGCAATAAAACTTTACCTCAAGGTCTTGAATTAAAGATCCTGGTGGACATGACTTATTACCTCAATGCCCGCTTGGACATGATGCTGAAGAACCTGACGCAAGGTTCAATATTGGTAGCGATTATGCTGTCCATATTTTTGCGCTTTGGTTTGGCTAAATGGGTTATGTTGGGCTTACCAGTATGCTTCCTGGGGGCGGTACTGCTAATGCCAGCGATGGGAGTCAGTATCAATATCCTGTCCTTGTTTGCGTTCATCATGGTATTGGGGATCGTGGTGGATGATGCCATTGTCATTGGGGAAGCTGCCTATACCGAAATAGAGAAAAAAGGCGGGGGTATTGATAATGTGGTGCGCGGAGCGCAACGGGTTGCCACGCCAGCTACTTTCGGTGTACTGACTACTATTGCAGTGTTTGCACCCTTCTTATTTTCCAGTGGCCCTGATGGCGTATTCTTTAAAACTATTGCCAGTGTGGTAACACTGTGTTTGATCTTTAGTTTGATCGAATCTAAGTTGATTTTACCGGCTCACATCGCTCACACAAAGTTCAAACCATCTCGGCCTGGTTCATGGCGAGCTCGCTTCAACAAGCGCTTTTTTGCCTTTGTAAACGGACCTTACAAACGCTTTGTGGAGTTGTGTACAGAATGGCGCTGGACGGTATTTACCGCGTTCATCGCGTTATTGATGTTGGCGATGGGCTTAATTCAGGCGAATCATGTACGTATGGTTCCCAGACCCGCTGTACCACATGACTTCCCTAGCATCAGTATCGAAATGAATGAGACCGTGTCTGATAAAGCCACCATTCAGGCGTTAAAAATGGTGGAACAAGCCATTTATCGCGTCGATGCCGAGATAGAACAAGAGTTTGGCCAGAACATGGTGAAAGACTTGTTGGCTTTTAATAACAGTCGAACCACCGGTCGCTTAGTGGTGCCTTTAGTGGATGAGGATCTACGTCCCTTTGACGCATTTGAGTTATCCAGGCGCTGGCGCCATGCGATTCCGGAAATACCCGGCATGAAATCCTTCCACATTCAGGACAATGTCACCGGCGGCGAATCGGACGAGTTTGGTTATTTATTGTTTGGCAGTGATATCAAAACCTTAAATGCGGCGGGGCGCCAGTTTATTCGCATGTTGCAAGATGAGAATGGTCTGTTTGATGTGAGTTCTACCATAGACCCTGCCAGCAAAGAGATACAGTTAGAATTATTACCCGTTGCCAATGATCTCGGTCTCGACCTTGCCAACATTGCGCGTCAGGTGGGAAATAGTTTTTACGGCGGAGAAGCGCAGCGTGTTATTCGCGATGGCGAAGAAGTGAAAGTGATGGTGCGCTATCCAAGACTGACCCGTGAGCGTTATGCTGAACTCAAATACACGGTGATTAAAACGCCTACAGGTAGTGAAGTGATGTTAGGGGATGTGGTAGCCCTCAAAGAGGAGCCAGGCATCAGTTACATCCGACGTGAAGGTGGTTACCGCAGCGTTTATGTCTTTGGGGCAATTGATGAGCAGTTGGTGGAACCTGGTGAAGTCACCAAAACTATCCAGGACAAATTGCTACCGGCCTTAAAAGAAATGTACCCGTCGGTTAAGACCGAGCTGGGCGGCTCTATCAAGGAAACCCAGGATCAACAAAACGAGCAGTTGTTGTTTTTCTTTGCTGGTATGTTGATGGTGTACATATTGCTGGCTGTGCCTCTTAAGAGTTACGCACAACCCTTTATCATTATGTCGGTGATCCCGTTTAGTTTAACCGGTGCCATTTGGGGACATTTCTTCTTTGGCCTTGATTTGAGCATGATGTCTTCATTTGGTTTGATTGCCGCGGCAGGGGTTGTCATTAACGATAGTTTGGTGATGACAGATTATGTCAACTCTCACCGCCGGCAAGGGTATTCTGTGCGAGAAGCGGTTATAGAGGCGGGCTGTGCTCGATTTAGAGCTATTACCCTCACCTCTATCACCACATTTGTAGGGGTTTTGCCCTTGATGTTTGAAACCAGCCTGCAAGCAAAATTCGTTATTCCAATGGCCATTGCGCTCGGTTTTGCAGTGTTGTATGCCACGCTGGTAACCCTGCTATTGGTGCCTAGTATGTACATCATGCTGGAGGACATTAAATGGTTTTTCGGCAAACTATTCGGTTTTGCGAAGATACCCTTTCTCAGACTGAAAGGCATGATATTTCCCGGAAAAGCCAGCGACGCCTAGTTCTCTGAGTTTTTGCTAAATGTCTAAAAATGGTGCCTTTTTGGCACCATTTGTTTATCTGTCAGGAAAATTCTTCTATTTAATACCCGCTAACACTAAGGCAAGCATTGAATCGGACGGGTTTGACCTTATAATTCCCGGTAATTCTTAAAACTTTCAACTTCAGGATATTTCCTATGAGCTTAAATGCTGTACCTGCTGGCAAGAACTTGCCAGATGAAGTAAACGTAATCATTGAAATCCCGGCCCATTCAGATCCGGTAAAATACGAAGTAGACAAAGAATCTGGTGCGATTTTTGTTGACCGTTTCATGGCAACTCCCATGCACTACCCAACTAACTATGGCTATGTACCACACACCTTGTCTGATGACGGTGATCCGGTAGACGTATTAGTTATTACTCCTTTCCCATTGTTGGCGGGTTCTGTTATCACTTGTCGTCCGGTTGGCGTACTCAACATGACGGATGAGTCAGGCGAAGACGCAAAAGTACTGGCCGTGCCAAAAGATAAGCTGTCAACTTTGTATCGCGGTATCACAGAATACACGCAGGTATCTGAGCCACTGCTGAAGCAAATTGAGCACTTCTTTGCCCATTACAAAGATTTAGAACCTAACAAATGGGTGAAAATCGAAGGTTGGGCCGATGCTGCTGCAGCGAAAAAAGAAATCGTAGACAGTGTTGCGCGCTACAATGACGCCGAAGACAAGCCGGCGTTCTAAGCTGCTTTGTTTTATCCATTCTGAAACGCCGCTTTTAAGCGGCGTTTTTTTTGGGCAATTTCCAGCAATTCATATCATGGTCATGAATATCTCGCTATGATGCAGTTTGATTTACTAAATCGATAATTTTTGATAAATGAGTAAGCGTTTACTTGCTGCTGCAAGCGCACTGTTGATGTTAGGCATACTGAGCCTGGTTTATCTGCCCTATTACGTTCAGCAAAAAGTGGCCAGCAGTGTGGCTGAATTTGACGGGCAATTGCAGTGTTTAGATTGGTCCGTAAAAGGTCTGAATCGCATCGCAATCCACAAGCTTTGCCTGGAGTCACAGGGCATTAAATTGGTAGTGCGGGACGCTGATTTGCTGCTGTCGTTGCGACAGTTATGGTCCTCATCTTCAAAGTTGGCGGTATTGTCGCAGGCGCAGGTATTGCGCCTGGATATCAGCATTCCAGTTGACAAGTTTTTTATGGATACGACTGAGAAAAAGCAAACCTCAGATCCCCAACTGGAACAAGCTTTAGCCGTTGTTGCCGAAATTCCCTTTGTGCAATTACCTGAGTTATCTATCGCTAAAATCACACTGCAGCTCACGTCCTCGCCGGAGGAGCATAAGACTAAGTTGTTTGAAAATGCCTTGCTGAGCTGGTCGTTGAACAACAAATCCAGTACCAGTGAAAACAGAATAACCATCAGCAGTTTATTAGATAGCCAGCAATGGCTGAGATTCACTCAAGACAAAAAGGGTAAATTTAAGTTAGCCTGGCAGCTCAGTTTGACAGACTTATATGAGGGGGGGAATCAGCTAGTCAGCGCTGAACAAAAAGAACGGTTTAAGCTACTGCGCAAACTATCGGGGCTATGGCAAGGGCAGTTGGAAGTTGACAGTAAAAATCCAGCGCAGCTATTTTCAAGTCATGCTATTACGGACCTTAAAACGCTGCTGCAGCTGCCTGAAATATCTTCCGTGGCAATTGGCGTCGCAGGAACTTTGGATTTTGAGGCGGCCTTGAATGTGCTTGAAGGAGAGCAGAAATGGCGGGTCAGCAATATTTCTCAATTGCCTTTGGCCCTCACCGGAGTCACCGATTTTGCAAGTAACTACTTACAGAAAGTAGAAATACCGGGATGGCAGTTGCAAGATCCCTTAAGCGATACAATTTCCCTGCAACTGCCTGTCGAGCTCCTGTTGTCAGATGCCATGGTAATCCGCACTCAGGGTTCCTTGATACTCAAAAGTGCTGCTCAGCAACTGGAATTTGATGACATTGTTGCGGATATTGCAGGTCTTAGTCTAGATGCAAGGCTTGCTGCGCAAGTGGCACTGCAATTACGCCA
Organism: Planctobacterium sp. AWM4_229; assembly: GCF_056160305.1. Classification (NCBI taxonomy): domain Bacteria; kingdom Pseudomonadati; phylum Pseudomonadota; class Gammaproteobacteria; order Alteromonadales; family Alteromonadaceae; genus Planctobacterium; species Planctobacterium sp. AWM4_229. Next base: position 419,323 of record NZ_JBSWWX010000004.1, read on the forward strand.
AAATGCTGCCGAACTAGAGCAATCTATGGCCGTTTCAGGTGTAATTTCCGGAGGGCTTCAATATCAAGCTGAAACGGTTAACTTAAATAACCTGGTGTGGCGTTTTAGTAGCGAGGAATTGTTCAGGTTGCTACCAGCAAGTAGCAATGCAGATTTTGGTAATACTTCGATAGCGGGGCAAAGTAACGCAACCTTGAGTGCTGATGAGTGGCAAATAGCAGGAAGTTACCGGGCCAGAATTGCTCATCCAAAATTAACTTTATCATCTGATTTAGAGGCTAGATCAGAGTACCTCGAACTATCGGGAGACTACCAGCTTGTCCCCGAAAGCGTTCAGATGAAAGGAACAATCTCTTTGCAGGAGCAATTGAATGCTTCATTCAAAGTGGCAGGGGAACTGTCAAATCTGCATATCGATGCTCAGTTGCAACCGAGTGATTTAACACGGGTATCTTCACTTTTTCATGGCCTACCTGAAACATTAACAGTAACGCAGGGGGCGATATCAGTTAGGGCTTCCGGAGTATTTCAGCAAGGGCGGGTTGGGCCATTACAATTTGAACTAGCTCTGAAAGAAGCATCAGGAGCCTGGCAGAATTACGCGGTGTCGGACTTGACTACTGAATTTAAAGGGCGCATGCAGTCTGATGGCAAGATAGTATCATTCTCTAACGTGATGCAGATTGGCAATTTCTTTGCGGGTGTGGATATTAGCGATATCAGTTTTGAATATGGGATTGAAAACGGCAGCAACGACCTGCTGGGACTGACCCCGGTGATACATAACCTCAAAGCAAATCTGTTAGGTGGTCAGATTAAAGTGCAACAGCCATTTTATCCCATGGCCAAGCATGGCCAGATAAATCTGTCGGTTGAGCGCTTATCGGTGAGCGAGCTGGTGAATCTGTTTGATCAACAAGGGTTGCATGTTTCGGGAGCGCTAAGTGGCACGGTACCGGTGTTGTTCAGCGAAGGTTCTGTTAGTGTGCCGCAAGCTGAACTCAATGCCGTGCAACCTGGAGTTATTCGCATCAGTGACAATCCGGCATTTATGAGCCTCAAAAGTAGTCAAAAAAATCTGGCTTCAACATTGAGTCTTTTGGAGAATTTACAATACTCTAAATTGGATACCACTATGAGTTTGCAGCCAAATGGTTGGTTGGAATTGGCGGTGAAGATGCAAGGGATGAATGTGGAGCAACAGCAGCCCATTAACTTTAATCCCACCTTTAGTACAAATTTATATACTGGTTTAAAGGCGCTAAGGGCGGGCAAGGATATTTCTGAGGCTATCGAAAAGCGTTTTTGAGCATGGGTATTTGTCAGACAAACAGGAGAAGAAACAGCATGAAGGGGATTTCAACGGTTGCGCTTATTGCGCTGGCCATCGCCCTGACAGGGTGCACACACAGAGTTGAGGTGGCAGCCAAAGAGCCAATAACCATCAATCTCAATGTTAAAATTGAGCACGAAATCCGGGTAAAGCTGGATAAAGAATTGGAAGATGTCTTCAGTGAAGACAGCGAATTGTTTTAATCTTGCTTGGGAATCGAACATGAAACACTTTCTTAAACCTCTATTATTGTTGTGCCTTCTGGCATTTAACACAGCAGCTTTTGCCATTTCTCTGGATGAAGCCAAGGCACAAGGCCTGGTGGGTGAGCAATTGGACGGCTACCTTGGCCTCGTAGTGCAAAACAATGAAGCACTTAAGGTCATCGAAGACGTGAATGCAAAACGCAAAGCGCTATATCAAAAGCTGGCTGAAAAGAACGGTGTGGACCTGGAAGTTGTGGCCAAACTGGCTGCTGAAAAAGCCGCAGAAAAAACCCAATCCGGACATTACATTCAGAATATGGCAGGCGAGTGGGTGAAAAAGCCTTAATCAGGCTAAGAGATTGTTCAATGATCCTTTGCTTTGAGAATTACTCTTTTCAAAATTTGATTTTTGATGGCTTTAGGGTAGTTTAGTTAACCAAAATGTTAAGGAATTCACCCATTGAAACTGAAAACTAAACCATTCTCGCTATGGATGTTGTCTGCTTTTTTCGTGGTACAGACAACTTTTGCCGATCCTGCAGTCTATCAATCAGCCATCGAGCATCCAAATCGACTTGCTTCAGATTTGCAATACGATGAGGCCAGAAAGCCGTTAGATAGCTTGTTTTTTACTCAAATTGATACAGGTGACAAGGTCGTTGAATTAGGGGCCGGAGGAGGCTATACCACGGAACTCTTATCCTGGGTTGTGGGCTCTGAGGGCAAAGTTTATGCACATTTTTTATATAACCAACAGCGCCTGGCAGAAGAGCGATTAGCCAATGTGGTTTCCTTAAAACAACATCATCTGAGTGAGCATGGCGATGTGTTGCAAGAGTTGAACGTTGCTGAAGGACAACTTGATGCCATCGTTATTTTTTACATTCTTCACGATATTTATTTGAACGAAGAAATGAACGATGATCTTTTCCCTACTTTGTTTAGAGCACTAAAACCCGGTGGGAAGCTAATCATTCTGGATAACGCTGCGGCCAAAGGTTCGGGCCTGGCTAACATTGGTGATTTGCATCGAATTGATGAAAACTACGTAAAAGAAGTGGTCATGGCTGAGGGATTTGAGCTAGATGCTGAGTTACAGAGCTTGCGCAATCCTGAGGATGATCATACTAAGCCATGGGGAGATTTTAAAGGCAAACAAGATCGCTTTGGCTTGCGTTTCGTCAAGCCTGATTAATTGGTGTGACATTCAGGGTTCCATCTGGAACCCTGTGGAATCTAATATTTACTGGCCACTTAAACGCTTCCCAAAAGAGATCGCATAAGCAGCTGAACGCATTTTAAGCACGGGATCGTCACTGGGCGTAAAGCCTTGCGAAAGTACATTGGGATCAAAATTGGTCCCGGTACAGGCATCTCCGCCAGCGCTTTTAAGCGTAATTTTTCCTAAATTAACCACTTGTCTGTCGGCGGACCATTGAATAGAAGGATCGTTTACCGCATCACCTTCCTCCCCCAAACTCACATTTAGAGAGAAACTCACCGGACCTTCAGCTAATTGCTCTGTTAAGCGCTCTTCCAGGAAGGGCGTTTCCAGCGCTTTAGCCTGTTCTGGTTCCATTGTTTTCACCCCAAAATCCGGTGAGATATGCCAGCGAAGCATTACCGATTCATCACCACTATTGTAAAAGAAGGTGTGTAAACCAAAAAACTCGGTATTGGCGTAGGAAAAAGCGGTTTTAGCTTGCTGATTCCAAAGGGCATTGGCCTGAACACTAGGATTTACTTTGATGTACTCCATGGTTTTTTGCGGATTGCGCTGACCATTCTCATCAGGCAGTAGCGTGCTTAGAAAACCAAAAAATGTTTCGGGATCTTTACCAGCAAACACCGGAAAGTTATTGCCAGTAAATATATGTCGTGAACCATCTTTTAGGGTGATCTGCACCGCCATACCTCGAGTGCCTGGTGCTCGCTCATCCGCGTTAGGGTTACCACCCCCCATGGAAAAGCGCACAGATATCGGCAGCTCACCACTGCTGATTAAAGGCGCATCAGCAAAAGGACCTGCTTCAGAGTTTGGCGTGAAACTGCCGATAGCACACACGCCCGAGGCATGCGCTTTGCGAACGCCGGGGTGTTTACCACTTAATTTTTCAAAAAGTTCAACAAGCTGGTGGGCTTGCACAGATTCAGGTTTTGCTGCCTGCGCCTGATTCGCTAATACAAGACTTAAAAGCGTGGTTGCAATTATCGCCGTTTTTCTCATCCATCTTCTCCATGTGGTGTGCTCAATGGGACTTGTTTGTAGTACGAGTATAGATGGAAAAAGGCGTAGGAAAATTTCACATAAGAGGAATAAGTTTATCCAGGTACTCCCCTTAGGTGCAAAATGTACAAGGGCTCCATCCCGAGCCCATGTGCTTTTTATTTTGTAATTTCATTCTCGTTCAAATACGCGGCAAAATCGCCAGCGGATACGTACCATATATCACTCTGGTGAGCGATATTCGCCAACAGCTCTTCCATATAAGACCAGCTATTGTTGGGTTCATTGAGATCAAACTCCCAAGAATGTCCCCAAATTACCAGGACTGTTAATTCATCGGCTTTGAGTTGTTTATAAGCTTTGATAAGGGGCAATGCGTCCTTGTGATGGATCGTTGGGTGCCATTCGAATAAATCCACAGGCAAATCGAAAGTGCCAGTAGAGACAACTGTGCGAGCATTAGTAAAGCCCACTTTTGCCAGTGTTTGCTTGGCATTGTCGTCAAAGGATCCCAATGGATAGGCAAAAGACTGTATTTTTTCCTCTTTTAACTGACTTAAGATATGTTGATCTTGATGCACCTGTCTGAATAGTTCGTCTGGCGCCAAACCCGCAAGTCCGGGGTGAGTGTGGCTATGTCCTGCAATTTCATGATCAGCATATAAAGTCGCCACCTCATTGTGGGATACGTACTTGCCGATTTCGCCAATTACATTTTTCAACCAAGGGGCCTGTTGGCCAAATAAACCCGAACTGAGATTAAATGTGCCTACGACCTGATATTGATTGAAAAGCTGGACTAATTTTCGGTCCTGAACAACACCATCATCATAGCTAAAGATTACGGCTTTTTTGGCACCGTTTGGGTAGAGCAGCTCTGCTGAATAAATGGGAAGCACAAACAAGCAAATAATCACTAAACAAAATAGTCTCATTACAAAGCCTCGATGTAGGGCAGGAGGATTTCTTGCCATAAGGCATATCCTTCAGCGTTGAGGTGAGTGCCATCGGTTGTAAGCTCTGGTCGCATTACACCGTCAGGAGTGACAAAGGATGAATGCAATTCAATGTATTGGAACTGCTTGTTTGGAATTTGCTGGATCTGTTGATTAACTTCCTTGGCCAAGACTGTAATAAAATCGCGATGGTCAGGTAACAGACTTTGCACAAATATTTGGGTATCAGGCAGTGATGCACGTAATTCTTTGGTTATCTTTTGAATGTTTTTTGCTATGGAAGATAATTGCTGGATTTCCTGTTGATAATACAAATTGAAGATATCGTTGATACCAATGAGAATGAAAATAGCTTTTGGTGAGCTTTCTTGCAGCTCATTTAGACGGGCTAATACCCCATAAGTCATGTCTGCTTTTATACCGCGGTTTCTAAAATGTGTGCCGCCAAAACGCACTCCCCAGTTCATTCCCATTTCGGTGATACTGTCGCCAACAAAAACGATGTCCCCTCGGTTTAAAGGCTGAAGCGAAAACATAGACATCCGTTCACGATAGTGATTTTTTAGCCACTCTGACTGATAGGGGATTTTGCTGGCTTGTTCACTTTGCACCGGAAAAGCGAAGCCAATTGAAATCAAAACAATGCAAATTGAAAAAAACAGAATTACCGGGTTCGTAGTTTTCATAGAGAAATCCAATGCAGTAGTTAATTAAAAGACAAGCAAAATATAGTCTGAATTCAAACTACCAATATTAGAAATTCATTGATATATCATGCATTCGTATTCATATTACAAGGAGGCCTTGCGCCCAACACAAAAAAGGCTCCATCTGGAGCCCTTATGACTTTTGTCGTCGGTCTAAACAGATCCAGACATTTTTATTGTTTATTGGCATTTCTGCCATATGAACGAGAAATTTCAGCGATATGAATACGGTAGTGGTGGAATAGTTCCTGTTTACCTTTTAATTGTGCTGCTTGGTGTTCGTTGTCTTCACGCCACTCTTTAATGGCGGCTTCATGCTGCCAAAATGACAAAGACAAATATTTGTCAGGATCGCTCAGGCTTTGAAAACGCTCTATCGAAATAAATCCATCAATCTTGCCGACTTTATCTCTTAAAACTGCTGCGATATCCAGATATTCATTCATGCCATCCTGAGCTGGCTCCACTTCAAAAATTACTGCAATCATTGTTTAGTCCTCTTGTTGTGGAGCTGGCAGTTCAACATTTCTTAGAAATGTGCGCTTTTCTCTTAAAATAAATTGCTCTTTTTGAGCAAACTCAAAGTTTCCTTTTCCTCCTGCAGAGTCTTTCAAACGCTTTCGGTAGGATTCATACTCCGCCAGGGAAGTAAAGGTGATCAGTCCATAGGCAATATCGTTGGTGCCCTCTTTGGGAAGAAAGTAGCCCAATAATTCACCACCACATTCCGGGATCACAGTGAGCCAGGTTTGCGCATATTGCTCAAACAGGTGAAGTTTAAATGGGTCGATCTGGTATTCAATAAAACAGGTGATTTTCATGCTACTTGCTCCAACGTATGTTTTTGGGCAGTCTAGCGTTTTTATTTTTGTGATAATTCGATGCTTATCGAACTGTGAGGAAAAAGTGCCAGAACCGAACATTGTCAGTATCGCCGCACTCATTGGTGATAACACACGAGCCAGTATGTTGATGGCGCTGATGTCGGGTAAAGCACTGACGGCCACCGAACTGGCCACGGAAGCGGAAGTCATGCCACAAACAGCCAGCAGTCATCTTAGCAAACTTGTGGATGGCGGATTATTGCTCGTGAGAAAGCAAGGGCGGCACAAATACTTTCAACTCAAAGATGAGCAGATAGCGGCACTAATCGAACAGATCCTTAACATTAGTGCTGTTGCGACCAATATCAGTATCAATCCTGGTCCCGCCAATGCCCGTCTCAGGGCGGCCCGAATTTGCTACGACCATTTAGCCGGTGAATTAGGGGTTGCAATGTATGGCGCCCTTATTCGACAGGGATTTTTAACAGATGGGCAAAATGAGCCGCAACTAAGCGCAGCAGGTGTCAGCTATTTTACTGCCATTGGCGTGGATATCGATGCCATGAGTCGCACCAAAAGGCCTCTGTGTAAAGCTTGTCTGGATTGGAGCGAACGCCGCAGCCATTTGGCTGGAAGCATGGGAAAATGGGTTTTACAGGACATTTTTAACAATAATTGGGCAAAACAGGACCTGGATTCCCGGGCGATTGCGTTCTCAGTCTCGGGGCTGCGTTCCTTCAAGCAACGTTACGGTATTGCTCAGTGACTCCTGATTTACCATAAACGAAAAAGGGCTCCATCTGGAGCCCTTGTGCCTTCTGTCGTCGGTCTTATTATTATACTTTTTAGTTGCCCCAGATGCTGGAGACAAACTCAGGATGATCCACAAACGGGTTGCGGTTGGCCTGGTGTAGTTCTGCCGCATTGTTGCGATCAATTTCTTTTTGGCTTACCGGGTCAGCGTTGTGCCACTGTTTCATCAGCGCCAGGAACCAGCTTTCGAACACTTGATTGGACGTGCCGTTCAGTACTGCATCGCCGTAGCTGCTATTGTTTTCCCAACCTGCAATCACATCTTCATAACGAGTTGCCATGTAGAAGTAAGCGCGAGCCAGGTCACCTTTGAACTCGTCAATGGGTTCAAACACTGTACCAGAATAACCTAAGCCAGATGCCGCAGAGCCCAGTTTAGAACCATTACTAGAAGTATAAGTGGCGCTACCAACTTCACCGTAGGGGTAACTTCCGCGTTGCGCGTTAACATAACCGTCTGTGGCAAAAATATGGTGGGCATCAGAGTTCATCGGCTCAATCTTGCCGCCAAACCAGCTTTTCGGGAACGAGTGCTCGCGGTTGTAACAATCAGCCTCACCACTGTAAGTACCGCACTGGTCAGTCACTTTGGTGAAGTTGAAAGGATCAGAGCCATTAGGTGCTTCAGAATAAATATCCAGGATTGAACCATCATTCTCATAATAGTTATCAATTTCCGTTTGCTCGTAGAAAGTCCACAGTGCACCGTAACCCTGATTGCTATGACCTTTGATTATGTCGTGCAGTGCAGTTTTTAAGGTGTAACCGCTAAGGCCTTCGGCACTCTGGTAATAGGCTTCGAGGTCGCTGTTGCTGCCGCCGCCAGTGCCGCCACCGTTGCCACTGCCAACGGTAAAGGTGTGTGTGGCCGTTGAATTGAATTCACTGCCATTGAAAATTTCAGTGCCCGCCACATCGAAGCTGTAGGCACCGCTACCATACCCACAGCAGATACCGTCGCCGTAGCTGTCGTTGATTTGGAAAGTGTAATCACCATCCGCCAAACAAAACTCTTCGGTATAGCTGGTGTTATTAGAGAAGTTATCGCCAGATGCAATAGTATTGTTACTGGAGTCTGTTAGCTGCCAGCTGGTCTCACTGGCGTAATTGTCAGTGAGTAAGTTGAATTGCGCGCTGGTATCTGCACATCCACCCGTACCGCCGCCGGTGCCACCGCCAGTACCTGTGCCTGCATCAGTAGGCTCAAAGCTATCAACGTAAACTATTTCTGCTCCGTCAAATCCGGAAACATCATAAAAGCGCAAGCCGACTTCGATAGTACCAGTGGAGCTGGCTGTATAAGATTGGCTAATTTGTTGCCACTGATTTGTCAGGTTCTCATTGGAATAACCGTAGTAACCGTTTACGTACATTCTGGCGCGGACGTTGCCCTCAGTGTGATAAACGCGGGCGCTAAAATCATAGCTCTGACCTGCAGTTACGCTCACTGTTTGACGAAAGTCAGTGGAGCTTTGTGTGCCGGTTGTTACGTTGATGGATGCTGAACTTGTACCGTTAAAGCTGTATGCAGTAGATTGGCTAACACTGATACCTGAATCGATAGTGGTCCAGCCATCGGGGGCATTGCCTGTCCAGTTTTCAAATTCACCATTTTCTACCTGGGCAAGTGCAACCGGGCTTAAAAGAGCCAGACTGGTAAGGGCCGTGAGTACCTTTTTCATTATTGTCTCCGCTTCTGTCGCAAGGAATAGTTGTTTTTTAATATGTTTTTTGAACAGGCGTCACTGCTCAAACAATGTGCAGTCTGGTTACAAATTGTGACAAATACAATACAGTTATTTTACAAAAATTGACCAATTGGTTCAGTTTTTGTACACAATTCAGGATATCTTTTTAAAAATCGGACCTGTGAGGCTTTTTTACCGATTAAAATTCAGCCTCCGTGAAACAAAAGTAAGCTTATTCGTTAACTGAATTAGGCTCAGCTAGCAATTTGCATTACAATCGCCACTTCGATAAACAGCAGGTTCCAGCATGACTTCTAATTTTCAGGCGCTTCGTCAAAAACCCGAGTTTTTATTGCTCGCTATGGCGTTTGTAATGCCATTAACATTTTCTGTTTGGAACGCACTGCTCAATAACTTTGTGATTGAAAAAGCCAGTTTTACCGGCGCAGAAATAGGCATGTTGCAAAGCTTGCGTGAGGTTCCCGGTTTTCTGGCTTTCACTGCGGTGTTTGTTTTATTGGTACTCAAAGAGCAAACCTTTGCTCTGTTGTCGTTAGCGGTTATGTCGATAGGGGTTGCTATGACGGGATGGTTTCCGTTTGAAATCGGACTTTATTGCACCACCGTGTTGATGTCTATTGGATTCCATTACTTTGAAACCGTAAATCAGTCGCTGACTTTGCAATGGTTGCACAAAGACAAAACAGCCCACTTTATGGGGCAGCAGTTAGCAGTGAAAAGTTTTGCTTCATTGTTTGCTTACGGTGCCATTTGGGTATTGATGGAATGGTTAGGAGTAAGTTACAACATGATGTATATGCTGGCAGGTGGAGCTGGCTTGCTCATCGTTGTTATTCTTTGGATTACATTCCCTACCTTCAAAGAAGCAACCGGCCAACACAAGAATCTCATTATGCGCAAGCGTTACTGGTTGTATTATGCGCTGACCTTTTTCAGTGGCGCCAGGCGACAAATCTTCGTGGTGTTTGCTGCCTTTATGATGGTGGAAAAGTTCGGCTATAGTGTTGGACAAATTAGCCTTTTGTTTGCCGTTAATTATATTTTTAACCTGCTGTTTGCGCCTGCGATTGGCAAGTGGATCCACAAAGTAGGCGAAAAAGCGGCGTTAACCTTTGAATACATCGGCTTGTTTATTCTGTTTATCGCTTACGGGCTGGTGGAAAACGCCACATTAGCTGGAGCCTTGTTCATCATCGATCATTTATTCTTTGCACTAGCTATAGCCATTAAAACCTACTTCCAGAAAATTGCGGATCCAAAAGACATTGCCTCAACGGCTGGCGTGAGTTTTACCATCAATCACATTGCAGCGGTTGTGATACCAGCATTGTTGGGCATTATCTGGTTGACTTCCCCAAGCCTGGTGTTTTTTATTGGTGCAGGCTTTGCGTTTTGTTCTCTGGTATTATCCCGCAACATTCCTGGAGCTCCGGGCCAGGGCAACGAAGTTGTGTTTAACCCATTTTCACCTTCAAAAGTGTAGTGTATGAAAAAAGTAATCCCACTGTTGTTAACTCTCTTGCTAGGCATAAGCTCAGCGTTAAAAGCTGAAACCGTTGAGCTGTATTGGGAGGATCTTATCCCTGAAGGTTATGTGCCATCCGATGCTTTGCCAGAAATTGACCATACAAATCCTATGGCACAATCCAACCCTAATGCACCGGTAAGAACTGACTTAAATGGCAAGCAAGTTAAGATCCCGGGATTTGTGGTACCGCTTGAAGGGGATGACACAATTACTGAGTTTTTGTTGGTGCCGTTTTTTGGTGCTTGTATTCACGTGCCACCACCACCTTCCAATCAAATTGTCTATGTGAATTTTCCTGAAGGCGCTAATGTGGATAACCTGTACGATGCAGTTTGGGTAACGGGAACCCTGCAAACTGAGGGGTGGACGGGCGATTTAGCGACTGTGGGTTACAACATGACAGGTATGGAGATCGCCCCCTTTGAATAAGGGAGCGATCATTCAGGATTCAGCCGTTAGCCACGATACAGGTGCTCAGCGCGCTGAAATAACACCCAAGACGTTATGATCTGTTTGTTGCCACTGATAGGCACGTTGCCGCGATGCGTGTGGGTAAAGTAGGCTGGTGCAATCACCATAGTGCCCTTTTGGGGTTTTACCGATTTGTTTTGGTAATAGAACTGGGTTTCTCCGCCCTCTTCAACATCGTTTAAGTAATACATAAATAACAGAATACGGTGTAGGGCTTCATTGTCCGGTAACTGCGGGTACACTTCTGAGTGCCAATAAGGATAGCCGCCTTTGCCTGCCTCATACTTTTGCATATTGATATCACCAAAACGGAAAAAGTGCGGAATAAACTGTTCCAGCTTGGGTTTAGCCAATTCGTTGTAGTTTTCTTCTGTGATATTGGTGGGCTCGCCCGTTACAGGGTGTTTTAGCTTTATTCCTAAAGGGCCAATAAAGGCGAAGAAATACTCATCAAAATAATCGATGACCTGGCGCGTTGTGGTGTGTACTACTTTGGTGAACTCTTCTTTGAATTCAGCATTACTGCTGATGGAGATATCGCGGCTGATCTTCTTTGACGTGTCGACACCGCCGCCTGTGCGCCCCTGAAAAGTCCCGGGATGAGCGGCAAATTTAGCCATCAAATTGTCGCAAGTCGCATCATCCAATGCGTTGGGGATAACTTTAATAAAATCCGACATCAGTCTGCTTCCACTGCGATGGATTGCAATTGGCTGCGAATGTTGTCTGGCACCGCGCAGGCTTTTTGTGCCTTATAATCAAAATGCACCATAGTGGTTAACCCTTTGGCGCAGCGTTCGCCGTTTTGCCAGACCTCCTGAAATACATCAAAGGAGCTGCCACCAAGGCGGCTGATGCCGGTTTTGATGGTGACTTCGCCCAGGAAGATCTGTTTTAAAAAATCCACCTTGTAACTGGCCAGGATGAGAGGCCAGTTGTTGACATCCATCTCAGGGGTAAACATCTTAAATACCGGCTCGCGGGTGGCTTCAAACCACTGAACTAATGCGGTATTGCCAACGTGTTGTAAGGCATCGGTTTCGCAAAAACGGACTTTAAACGTTTCTTCCAGCATGATGATTCCTTTTTATTTATTGTTTTTCAGGAAAGGCGCAAGAAAGTGGCCAGTGTGAGAACCCGCTACTTTACAGACTTCCTCAGGAGTGCCTTCTGCAATAATATTGCCACCACCAGAGCCGCCTTCAGGTCCGAGATCCACTATCCAGTCAGCGGTTTTGATCACATCAAGGTTGTGCTCTATTACTACAACGGTGTTGCCGTGATCTCTCAGGCGATGCAATACCGCCAGTAGCTGCTTGATATCATGGAAGTGCAACCCGGTTGTGGGTTCATCCAGAATGTATAGGGTTTTACCGGTATCTCGCTTGGACAGCTCTTTAGCCAGTTTTACCCGTTGTGCTTCACCCCCTGACAGCGTGGTAGCCGCCTGACCCAAACGAATATAAGACAGGCCTACATCCATCAAGGTTTGCAACTTGCGATTGATGGCGGGCACGGCATCAAAAAACTCGCGAGCGTCTTCAACTGTCATTTCCAGTACTTCGTGGATGTTCTTGCCTTTGTACTGAATTTCCAGTGTTTCACGGTTGTAGCGTTTGCCTTTACAGACATCACAAGGCACGTACACATCCGGTAAGAAGTGCATCTCTACCTTGATAACGCCATCACCTTGACAGGCTTCACAGCGGCCCCCTTTAACATTAAAGCTAAAGCGGCCGGGTTTGTAACCACGCGAGCGGGATTCTTGCGTACCGGAGAACAACTCTCTAATTGGCGTGAAAATACCCGTGTAAGTCGCCGGATTTGAACGAGGCGTTCTGCCAATGGGGCTTTGGTCGATATCCACCACTTTATCCAGCTGATCCAGGCCGGTTATGGCTTTGTAAGGCGAAGGTTCATCAGTGGTGGCACCGTTTAATTCGATATGCGCGATCTTATAAAAAGTATCGTTTACCAGGGTGGATTTACCAGAGCCGGAAACCCCGGTAATGCAGGTCATCAGGCCTACTGGCACTCGTAGGGTAACATCGTTAAGATTATTTCCTGTGGCACCTTCCAGTTCTACCCAGGCATCATCTTTGTTAACGATACGGTTTTGGGGGGCGGTGATTTCCTCTTTACCAGACAGGTATTTACCTGTTAGGGAGTTATCATTATTGAGGATGTCTTCCAGTTGCCCTTCGGCAACGATTTCGCCGCCGTGCACACCTGCACCAGGGCCGATATCCACCACGTAATCGGCCAGGCGAATGGCATCCTCGTCGTGCTCCACCACGATCACGGTATTACCTAAATCCCGCAGGTGGGTCAGGGTTTTAAGTAAGCGCTCATTATCTCTTTGATGCAGACCAATAGAGGGCTCATCCAAAACATACATCACACCGACAAGACCAGCACCGATTTGACTGGCCAATCTGATGCGCTGCGCTTCACCACCGGATAGAGTATCGGCACTGCGGGATAGATTCAGGTAATTTAACCCGACATTCACCAGGAAGGTGAGCCTGTCGTTAATTTCCTTGAGGATCTTTTCTGCGATTTGAGCTCGCTGTCCTTGTAGTTGCATATTGGTGAAAAAGTCCTTCGCTTCCACGATAGACATTTCGGAGACAGTGGGCAGCGTGGTATCCGATACAAATACATTGCGCGCTTCCTGACGCAAACGACTGCCACCACAGCTGGTACAAGGCTGTTGGCTCAAGTATTTAGCCAACTCTTCCCGCACTGCATTGGATTCAGTTTCTTTATAACGGCGCTCCATGTTGGGAATTATGCCCTCAAACGGATGCTTGCGAGTCATGATGTCGCCGCGGTCGTTTATGTATTTGAAGTTAATAGAAGTGCCTTTACTGCCGTAAAGTACCACGTCTTGCGCTTTTTTATCCAGCTCGTTAAAGGGAGTATTTAAATCAAATTCATAGTGTTCGGCGACTGCCTGCAACATCTGGAAGTAGTAGTAACTGCGTTTATCCCAGCCGCGAATGGCACCACCAGAAATGCTGATCTCTTCATTGGTGATCAAACGCACAGGGTCAAAGAACTGCTTGGTACCCAAACCGTCACAGGTACCACAGGCTCCCGCCGGATTGTTGAAAGAGAAGAGTCGTGGCTCAAGTTCGGTGATGCTATAGCCACAATGAGGGCAGGCAAAATTCGCTGAAAACACCAACTCTTCTTTGCCCGGCTCATCCATCCAGGCTACGCGAGCTACCCCAGCGGATAATTCTAAAGCGGTTTCAAAACTTTCGGCTAAGCGCAATTGCAAGTCTTCTCTGACTTTGAAACGGTCTACCACCACATCGATACTGTGCTTTTTGTGCAAATCCAGCTCAGGTGGATCGGATAAATCGCAGATTTCACCGTCGATTCGAGCTCGAATAAAGCCCTGTGCCGCCAGATTTTCCAGGGTTTTAATGTGTTCGCCTTTGCGATCTTGCACTACCGGTGCCAGCAGCATCATTTTACTGTTTTCTGGCAATTCCAGCACTTTGTCCACCATCTGGCTTACGGTTTGCGCCTGCAATGGTGCATTGTGATCGGGACAGCGGGGCTCACCCACGCGGGCAAACAACAATCTCAGGTAGTCGTATATCTCAGTGATGGTGCCCACAGTAGAGCGAGGGTTGTGGGACGTGGACTTTTGCTCAATAGAAATGGCCGGAGACAATCCTTCGATGTGATCCACTTCGGGTTTTTCCATCATGGATAAGAATTGTCGTGCATAGGCCGAAAGGGACTCAACGTAGCGTCGCTGGCCTTCTGCATAGAGCGTATCAAATGCCAACGAGGACTTACCCGAGCCAGACAAGCCTGTGATCACAATGAGCTTGTCACGTGGTAATTCAATATTGACGTTTTTCAGATTGTGGGTTCTGGCACCCCTGACAGTAATTTTGTCCATGCAGTGAAAATAGCCGTTCAAAAAAAGAGATATTATATGCATATATATACAGTAGTTAGCAAATGGTTTAATTTATCGACTGTGGCCATTAGCTACTGTCTCTGAAGCGGTTTTTATGCTAATATTCGCCGCCTTTTTTTGTCCCAATTCCAACAGGAAAATAGACCGTTTTGAATCAAACTGAAATTCGAGGCGCCTTGTCACTGGCTTTTGTTTACTTGATGCGCATGCTCGGGTTGTTCATGGTAATGCCGGTACTGGTGGTTCTTGCTCAGGATTATCCCGATTACACCCCCATTTGGGTGGGTGCGGCTATTGGCGCCTACGGCTTGTCGCAAGCGATTTTGCAAATCCCCATGGGCATACTTTCCGATAAGTTGGGGCGCAAGCCGGTCATTATCGGTGGTTTGCTGTTGTTCGCTATGGGAAGTCTTATCGCAGCCTATGCCGATTCAATGTGGTTATTGACCCTCGGCCGTTTTTTACAAGGTACCGGAGCTATAGCGGGTGCGGTTATGGCTCTTGCCGCGGATATTAGTCGAGAGAATCAGCGCAGCAAGGTAATGGCCATTATCGGCATTGCCATTGGTTTTTCTTTTTATTTGTCTCTGATTTTGGGGCCGCTAATAGCAGCGTCTGCGGGATTACAGGGAATATTCATGGTGACTGCGGTTTTAGCGCTGGTGTGTATTCCACTGGTTAAATTTGCTGTGCCTGATGCCATGGTTAGTGCGCCCGGCGGCGATACGCTACCCGACAAAACCCAGCTGTCCGAAATGCTGCGTTCGTCACAATTGTGGCGTCTAAATCTTAGTGTATTGCTGTTGCACATGATGATCACTTTGGTGTTTGTACAGTTACCCGTGAATTTCCAGAGTTTGGGCTGGGAGTTGTCCCGTCATTGGGTTTTGTATTTGCCAATCTTGCTGCTGGCGATTGTGGGTATGGCATTAATGATGGGCTTTGGTCGCAAATTTAAAAACAATGCCATGCTCATAGTTGCACTGTTTCTTATGGCAATCGCGTTTTGGGGATTAGCCAGTTTTGCCCATCAATTCTATTTGTTAATGGCTTTTGTAGTGCTGTTTTTCACCGGATTTAATTATCTAGAAGCCAATTTACCCGCCATGGTGGCCAATATCGCGCCACCCGGAAAAAAAGGCTCTGCCATGGGCATTTATGCCAGTTTTCAGTTTTTTGGCGCATTTTTAGGAGGCATTGTCTCAGGATTGCTAATTGCTCACTTTGGTGCGCAGTTACTCTGGTATTTAGCGGCGGGCATCTGTATTCTTTGGTCAGGTTTGTTTTTCGGTTTCAGCCAAACCGAACGTCTGACACGCTACACCCTGTCTTTGAATTTGGCAGGCAGGGACTTAGGCACGATTAAGACCCAGCTCAACGCATTACCGGGCGTCAGTGAATTTGTCATTGTGCCAGATGAATCTGCCGTGTACCTGAAGGTACAAGGCAAACAATTTGATATTATGAAAGCCAGAAAACTGGCTGATCCAAGACTGAATTAGGAGAGAACATGGCCAGCAGAGGTATCAACAAGGTTATTATCGTAGGTAACTTGGGGCAAAACCCTGAGGTAAAATACATGCCAAATGGTAATGCCGTTACTAACATCAGCGTAGCCACCAGTGAAAGCTGGAAAGATCAGCAAGGCCAATTGCAAGAGCGCACCGAATGGCACCGTATCGTTATGTTCCGCAAACTGGCTGAGATTGCCGGACAATACCTGACAAAAGGTTCGCAAGTTTACATTGAAGGTAAACTGCAAACCCGTAAGTGGCAAGACCAAAATGGCCAGGACCGTTACACCACCGAAATCGTTGCCGACAACATGCAAATGTTAGGTGGTCGCCAGGGTGGTGGTAACGAAGGCGGTGGTTATCAGCCTAATCAAGGTATGCAAGGTGGTGCGCCGCAGCAAGCGCCAAGCTATCAGCAAATGCCCAATCAAGGTGGCGGTCAACCGAATCGTGGCGGTCAACAAGGCGGTGGCAACCAAGGTGGTTTCAATCAAGCTCCGAAACAACCTTCGCAGCCTATGCAAGAGCCAGATTTTGACTTTGATGACGATATCCCGTTCTAAATTCCGGATATTTATCCCTAAAGCCCTGTTTATCAGGGCTTTTTTATTTGTCTTTGATTTAAATGGCCACAACACCGCCCAATTCAATATGCGAACAGGTATTAGAATTAACCTCGGGCTGCCAACTCTCAACAGCTATTTCGCCGCTATCCAGAGTGTCTGTTTGAATGAAGCCTCGCAAAGCTTTTGTTTTAAAAACAACTCCTTATACTTAAGTCGCATTGCGGCCTCATTGTATGTGAAGATAATAAATACAAAACCTTAAGTTGGAATAACATGTTTACGCCCAAAGAGATCGACTTTCTCAAGAAAGAACTCAATTTCTCGGTTTCCCAGGTACAAGAAAAACTGGATGAGCCGGATATTGAAGGGGCTAAGCGTTATCAGCTGGAAGAAAAGTTGATCACTATGGTGTCGGTGGTGAATAAACTTGAAAGAGCTCGCCCTGACAAAGATCTGCGCAACAAATCGGTGCGGGTTTTGATTGTTGATGATGTGGACTCGATGCGCAAAGTGCACCGTCACTATATGCTCTCCTGTGGCTTTCGACACATTGATATGGCAGAAGATGGCTTGCGTGCTTACTCACTCATGCGCAAAGCCATAGCTGAAAATAACCCTTATGACCTTGTGATTTCAGATTGGGAAATGCCGAAAGTTAGCGGCCTGGAACTTTTGCGCAAGGTGCGAACCGACAAAGAGTTGTGGAAAACGCCTTTTTATTTGATCACCAGCTTGGGCGATAAAACGCATATTCTGCAAGGCATTAATACAGGCGCTACCGGGTACATGGTCAAACCCATAAATCAGAAGATCGTGAATCACAAATTTAAAGATTATCTGGATTGCTAAAGCAGGTCTTATCTTCGCTGAAATTTTCTTCTTTTCAGGTTTTAGTAATTAAAACCTCTAAAAAAGCGTCAAATATGCAGATAAATAATATTATAAGTCACTCGGTGGATATGGTGCTTTTGCTCAGAGTTTGTTCTAATAACCAAAATACAAGAATAATAAGTTACAAATGCGCGTAGGTTGGAGAAAACTGATTTCCTATTTAAATCGCAAACCCTCGGGGTTCGCGAGTTTAGGCATCGAATACGACATCAACGGACTGCATTTGTGTGCTACTCAAGAAATAGACGGGCAGCAAACCTGGGTACTCAATCAAACTTTTCCACTGCAAGATTGGCAGTCTTCTCTGAAATCCTTTGTTGAAGAACAGCAACTTCAGAACACCAAAACCACCTTGGTTTTCGCCACTAAAAAATACAAGCTGGTACAAACTGATAAACCCGCCGTACCGGAAGAAGAGTTAGCCCAGGCTTTACAATGGTCGGCCAAAGATCTATTGATGACCCAGGACGAAGTGGTGATGGATTATTTTGATTTGCCTGCTCAGACTATGGGCGCAAACAAAGTTAATGTGGTGGCTATTCCCAAAGCTGAGCTTTTCGATGTCTGCCAGGGAGTGCTGGAAGCGGGCCTGTTTATCGAGCGCGTCACTGTTGAAGAACTGGCTACTTGTGAGTTATTACCCAAAAACCAAGAGGGTTATGTCACCGTGTTTCAGGCGCCGGGTGCTGAAGTGTGCTTAAACATTGTAAAAGCTGGCAAGCTCTATTTCTCCAGACGTATTAAAGGTTACGAGCAAATCAGTAGTTTCACCGAAATGGAATTGCAAATGGGGGTTTCGGAAACCCTCAGTGTCGAGTTGCAGCGTTCTATGGACTTTTTTGAAAGCCAGTTGCGTCAGGCCCCGGTGAAAAAAATCTATCTTAATCTGGACACCGAGCATCAAGGCGTATTAGCCAAATTAATCGGCGATGCCATGCAGGTAGAGTCAGAACCCTTCGTGCCTGGTTTTGCCAAAAGTGAAGAGTTGCAATGGTCTGATACGTCACTGGCGGCACTCGGTGGTGCATTTTCCGTTCAAGAGATTGATGAGCAAACCACTAATGAAACCGGGGATGCCGCATGAAGTATCGCGTCAACCTATTTCCCGAAGAACTCAAACCCAAGTTGCAGTTATTTACTGCCGGCTTTGTGCTGTTAATGTGGCTCTTTAGCGGTGTTCTCTTATTTGCCATCAGTGAACATTATCACCAGGAATTTCGAGATATGCAGGTGGCCACTCGCGATATTCAGCAAAAATATAACCAGCAAACCAAGATGCTGAAAATGCTTACCGAAGCACGAGACACCCGTGCTCAAGATCCGGCACTAGTGGCTCAGGTGCAAAAACTGCAAAACGAAGCGCGAGACAAAGGGTTGTTACTGGAGGAACTGCGGGGGCGGGAACAACTTAAAAACCAAGGCTTTTCCATGCTAATGGAGGATCTGGCGCTTAATCATGTGGACGGCGTTTGGTTAACCCGTATCAGCATCAATGAACAAAAGATTCGCATGGAAGGTGCAACCATTGAATCGGCGAAAGTACCTTTTTGGGTGAGTCAATTAAGAGAATCTAACTACTTTACCGGCCGTAGCTTTGCTGGAGCTCGTATGTTTCGAGATGATCAGGACAAGCTCAATTTTGTGATCAGCTCCGAACTGGTGGAGTTGGCCGTAGAGCAAGAGGTACAAAAACAATCTTCGGGAGCCGGACAACCATGAATTTTGACATCAAACGTTGGTCGGACGTAGAGGATAAGTTCAGTGAACTTTCTACCAGAGAAAAGTCTTTGGCCTTATTGAGTGGTTTGGTAGCGGTACTATTTGGTGGTTATGTTTGGCTTGTTGAGCCGGTGCAGTTGGAAATTGAAAAGTTAACTCGTACGGTTGAGCGGCAAAAATCTCAATCCGGGCAGTTAGACAGGCAAATCAGGGCCGTTGAAGTGGAGTTGGAAGAAGATCCCAATGAACCTTTGCGCAAAAATAGGGAAAAGTTTGCTCAGCAAATCATTGATATAGATGAGAAGTTACGGGAGCAAACTGTCGATTTGATCCCGGCCAATAAAATGCCTCAGGTGTTAGAAAAAATATTAAGTCAGTCGAAAAAGTTAAAAGTATTGCAAATGGAGTCCATTCCGCCTGTCAGGATGATGGATATTAATGCGGATAGTGGGGCAAGGGTTAACTTATTTCAACACGGGGTGCTGTTGGTACTGGAAGGTGAATACGGCCATATCTGGGAATACCTGAATGAAATTGAATCGCTTGAATGGCGGTTTTATTGGAAACGTTTTGATTATATTGTGGAAGAACACCCCAAAGCGCGGGCCGAAATTGAGCTGTATACTCTGAGTACCAGCAAGGCGTTCATTGGTGTGTGATATGAGAATATTTCTGATAGCCATTCTGGTATTACTGCAAAGCGCCAATGCCGAGGCGCGACAATTGATGAAAGATCCAACTCGTCCGGCGGATAAACCGGTTCTGGTGACTGACGAGGAGGGCAATGTGTTACCAGAGGAAGGCATCAGTGACGGTGCTGGATTGGGGCAAACCAATCAGACTGCCTTTCCAAGTGTTAAGTTATCGGCAATTGTGGTTACGGAACCTGTGAAATATGCCATAATCAACAATGAGGTGGTTTATGAAGGGCAATCCTGGCGCAATGTTTTGTTAAGCCAAGTGAAGCCATACAGCATAATAATAAAACTAAACGACCTCGAAAAAGAAATTACAATAAGTAAAACTGATTTTATCACTGAATCAAACTATGAAAATTAGGTGCGCTATCCTGATTTTTCTGACGCTAGGTTTGGCAGCATGCCAGAGTCCTAGTCGTCCGGAAATGACACAACCTGCCAAATCGGCATTGGGCAAGGCTATTGCTGAAGATGCCGGAGATGAGGCCTCTGCTGCTCCGCTACAAACGGTGCCACAAGCTGTTGCGGAAGCATTGCGCCCGGAATTACCTGTGCAAAAAGAACGTGAGTTGTTCGGTGAGCCGCGTTTGGATATTCAGGCCAATCAGGTGGAAGCCCGCACTTTCTTTTCTGGGCTGGTGAAAAACAGCCACTACAGTATCGCTATCCACCCTGATGTGCAGGGCAACATCACGCTAGACCTGAAACAAGTTCGTTTGCAAGATGTGTTTGAAATCGTTAAAGAAATATACGGTTATGACGTTCAGCAAAACGGCAATATCTATCGCGTTTTCCCATCTGGAATGCGTACCGAAACTTTCGCGGTGAACTACTTGCTGATGCAGCGAGATGGCACCAGCTCCAGTAGTGTTAGCACCGGTGGTGTATCTCAATTTGGTGGCGGTAGCGGCAACAACAACAACCTCGGCGGTGGTAACCGTAACAACAATAATAATAATCTGACTGGTGGCGCCGGTGGTAGTAATGGCACCAGTATTTCCACCACTACGCAAACTAACTTCTGGGCACAGTTGCAGACTGCGTTAGTTTCCATGATAGGCGCTGAACAAGGTCGCAGTGTCGTGGTTTCTCCGCAAGCGGGCTTGGTGTCAATAAGGGCCATGCCTGATGAGTTGCGCCAGGTGCGCAAGTTTTTACAAGCATCACAAGAAAGCGTGCAGCGCCAGGTCATTCTGGAAGCGCGCGTTATTGAATTAACACTTAGCGATGAATACCAGCAAGGTATTAACTGGACGCAAATCCTGAGTCATTCTGGCAGTACTGATTTTCGCTTTAGTGCAGGTGCCAGCACTTCGGGAAATGAGATAACCGGGGCGCTGGGGGGAATATCCAGTTTATCCTTTATTAATCAGGATTTCTCTGGCGTACTGTCTTTACTCTCTACCCAAGGCAATGTGCAGGTATTATCAAGCCCCAGAGTCACGGCTTTAAACAATCAAAAAGCGGTAATTAAGGTGGGCAGTGACGAGTACTTCGTTACGGATGTCTCCAATCAAAGCACCACTAATGCCAGCACCACATCCACAACACCCGATGTGGAATTAACCCCTTTCTTCTCCGGTATAGCACTAGATGTTACGCCGCAAATTGATGAGCGCGGTAGCGTACTGCTACATGTGCATCCATCTGTCATCGAGACTGAAGAGCAGCAAAAAGTGGTGACCATTAACCAGGAAGAACTGGTTTTGCCCCTCGCTCAGAGTAATATTCGCGAATCTGATACAGTTATCCAGGCCCGTTCTGGCGAAATTGTGGTGATTGGTGGCCTGATGTCTACCAGCACCACTGACAACGTTTCTAAAACCCCATTTGTTGGCGATATCCCACTTGTAGGAAACCTGTTTCGCAATAAACGCGAAGCGGTTATCAAACGAGAGTTGGTGATCCTCATTAAACCCACCGTCGTCAGACAAGGTACCTGGCAACAACAACTGAAGCAAAGTCAGGACTTTATTGCTGACTGGTTGTATGTGGATTAAGCCATGTACCTGTATCATTTTGGCCTCAGGGAGTTACCTTTTACACTAACCCCCAATACCAGTTATTTCTACGGCTTGCCGTGCCACAAAGAAGCGCTGGACGTGATTTTACACGCGCTAAAAGCCGGTGAAGGTTTTATTAAGGTTACTGGTGAGGTGGGTACTGGCAAAACCCTTATTTGCCGAAAGATTCTCAACGAATTGCCAGATCATTTTGTTACTGCCTACATTCCCAACCCTTATTTGTCACCAGAAGAGCTGCGCAGGGCCGTGGCCACCGAACTCAAAGTCGATTTGAGCTCTCAGACGGATCAGCAAGAGTTTACCCATCGTATTCAGGAAAAACTGATTGAGATCCACAAAGGCGGCAACTCCGTTGTACTGATCATTGATGAAGCTCAGGCACTGCCTAGCGAGAGCCTGGAAGTGTTGCGTTTGTTCACCAACCTTGAAACTGAATCGAGAAAGCTGCTGCAAGTGGTGTTATTTGGTCAACCCGAGTTAGACAGCAAAATTAGTAAAGGCGAACTGCGCCAGCTCAATCAACGTATTACCTTTAGCTATGTCTTAAAAACCATGGACCAGGATCAACTTTACCATTATCTCAAACACCGATTGAGCGTTGCAGGAAACCGTAGCGAAGAGATCTTTGGTCGTAAAGTGTGTGCCATCCTCCATAGAGCCTGTCGAGGCACACCGCGCATTGCTAACGTGGTTGCTCACAAAGCTTTGATGCTTGCCTACGGTGAAGGCAAGCCCTATGTAACTAAAGAACACATTAAGTTAGCCGTAAAAGATACTGATGCCTGTTTACAACCAAGGTCGAATGGTGGACTCGTCATTTTTATTGTAATTTTGGCGTTATTATTGCTTTTAGTTGTATTTAGAACTGAAATCACCAATTTTTTGACTGGAGCTGAATTGCTGTGAGTGTCGTTAACAAGATGCTAAAGGATCTGGATAACAGAGCCGCCCATGAAGATAGGGACGGTTCGGATTATCATGAGCCTTCTGAATCTAAACGCATTCGATATATGATTATCTTTATCGCACTGGTAGGGGTCTCTGCCGCCAGCTATTTCAGCTATCGCGCTCTGGGACCTGAGTACTTTTTAGATCTTTATGCTCAGGCAAAACAAATCATATCGGGCGAAGAACCCAAGCAACAGCAAAGTAAAAAAGTGTCGGTCAATAGCGCACTGGATCAGATGATGCCCACTCGTGGAAATGCTGCTAGCAAGGAATCCGAAGAAGAAGTTGAAACGGCGAAAGCAGAGACTTCGCCGGAAACGAGTGTTGAATCAGACAACAGCGGTTCAACTATCGACAACGCTCAAGTTGCACAAGAAGTCGCTGTAGTTAGTCAGGCATCGGAGGCACAAACCCTTAGTGAGTCCACTGAAACAAGCGTAGAGGAAGTTTCTCAACAGGAGGCTAATATACCTGTTCCTAATTTAAACAATGTAGTACCTGGACAGACTTTGGTACCGGGTCAAACGGATGACTCTTTTGTTCAAGTCAGCAATGCAGAAGATGCCAACGCCCAAATATCCGAATTAACCAGTCTGGCAGCGCAGGCGGTGGCAGAAAAAAACGTCACGCGGGCCATAGAGATATATCGCCAAATCCTCAATATCGATTTTAAACAGCATGAAATCCGCAAAAAATTGGCGGTGTTACAGTATTCCAATGGCAATAACGGCGCGGCGAGCGTGGTGCTATCGGATGGCATTAGCATTGCACCCCAGCGAGTGGATTTTCGTTTGATGCTGGCGCGCCTGTTTTACCGCGAAAAAAAGCTGCGTGCCGCTTATACCGTATTGGAAGGTGTGGAGCCTGACGTACAGCGCAACATTGACTTTTACGGGCTGAAAGCCACCGTTGCCCAGGAGCTAGAACTCAACGCCGAATCTTCTCATCTTTATGGTCGCCTGGTAATCTTCGAACCAAACCGCGCTCAATGGTGGTTGGGACTCGCTATTTCGTTAGATCGCATGTCACAACGAGATGGTGCCTTAAAAGCCTATGAGAATGCCGCTGATTTACGACAGTTGTCAGCCTCCGCCAACGACTTTATCAGGCAGCGAATTCTCGAGCTGGGAGGCTAAATTTGAAGCCTAAGTTAAAGATGCGGCTTGGGGACCTGTTGGTTCACGAGTCTGTCATCACCGATGAGCAATTACAGCAAGCCCTGTCGGCACAGCGAGAAACAGGGCGTAAATTAGGCCAGGCATTACAAGATCTGGGCTTTGTGACTGAAAAAGGTTTGCTCACTTTCCTTGCGCAACAGCTCAATATCCCCCTGTTAGATATCTCTCGCAAAAAAATCGATCCTGAAGTGGTGAAGCTGGTACCTGAGGTTCAAGCACGCCGCTTAAAAGCCTTACCGCTGGAAGAGCGAGACAACAGTATTCTTATCGCCATGAGCGATCCGGCTGATTTATCTGTTGTTGACACCCTCTCGAATATCTTACCTAAGCCTATCGATCTGGCGATTGTCCCGGAATCACAGCTATATCACGCCTTTGATACCTATTATCGCCGTACTGAAGAAATCGCCTCTTTTGCTCAGGCATTGGCGTCTGAGTATGAAGATGATGAAGATTTCGATCTGGCGGATACCGGTGGTGATGAAGAAGAAGACACCACGGTTGCTAAGCTATTGCAGTCAATTTTTGAAGATGCTGTGCAGATGTCTGCCTCGGATATTCACATTGAGCCAGATGAAGGCAAGTTGCGCATCCGACAGCGGGTGGATGGCGTATTGCAAGAGAGCGTTATCAACGAAAAAAACATTGCCTCAGCATTAGTTTTGCGACTGAAGTTGATGTCGGGTCTGGATATTTCGGAAAAGCGTTTACCGCAAGATGGCCGCACCAACATTCGTATCAAAGGCCGCTCTATCGATGTGCGGGTATCCACCATGCCAGTACAAAACGGTGAGTCGGTGGTTATGCGTTTATTGGACCAATCGGCGGGCTTATTAACACTTGAACAAACCGGTATGCCGGAGCGTTTATTGAAGCGTTTCAGGCAGTTATTACATCGTCCTCATGGCATGATTCTGGTAACCGGGCCTACCGGCTCAGGTAAAACCACCACTTTGTATGGGGCACTGTCAGAGCTCAACCTGCCAGCCAAAAAAATTATTACCGTTGAAGACCCGGTGGAATACCGTTTGCCACGTATCAATCAGGTGCAGGTGAACAGCAAAATCGGCCTGGATTTTAAAAGCGTACTCAGAACCACACTGCGTCAGGATCCCGATATTATTATGGTGGGTGAGATGCGGGACCACGAAACCGTGGAAATAGGCTTACGTGGTGCCTTGACCGGTCACCTGGTGTTATCAACCTTGCACACTAATGATTCCATCAGCAGTGCGATTCGACTTCTGGACATGGGCGCGCCAGGGTACCTGGCAGCCAGTTCTTTGCGCGCTATTATCGCTCAGCGATTAGTACGCCGTATTTGTAAAAATTGCCGGACCGAA
The DNA here is from genome assembly GCF_056160305.1 of Planctobacterium sp. AWM4_229. Classification (NCBI taxonomy): domain Bacteria; kingdom Pseudomonadati; phylum Pseudomonadota; class Gammaproteobacteria; order Alteromonadales; family Alteromonadaceae; genus Planctobacterium; species Planctobacterium sp. AWM4_229. Next base: position 444,921 of record NZ_JBSWWX010000004.1, read on the forward strand.
TGCCGCCCGGAAGAAGATGAATTGTTCTGGATTGATAATATTGAAACCGGAGCAAGACGCTTTAAATATCACAAAGGCGCGGGTTGCCAAACCTGTAACCAAACGGGATATCGCGGTCGTATTGGGGTGTTTGAGTTACTGGAAATGACCGAAGACATGATGAATGCCCTTAAAGATGCCGATACCGGGTTGTTTGGGCGCACCGCCAAACGGGCACCAGGTTATGTGCCGCTGGCCAAAAGTGCATTGCAATATGCCAAAGTGGGGTTAACTTCCATTGAGGAAGTACTGAAACTGGTAGAAATGGTGGCTGAAGTCTCTCAAGAGGCAAAACCCAAAGCACAAACTCAAAGCTCGCAGGCATCTAAACCGGCTGTAGCCAAACAACCCGCAGCGCCTGCGCCAGTTTCTAAGCCGGACTTAAACCAACCCAGAAAACCTGACTGGGGCGATGGGGATAAATCCTGATGAGGTATTTAAAGCACTTCAATATTCCCGATGTTGCTGAATTATTGAACTGTTTTTACCTGAACAGTTGGTGTATAAGTAGTGACAATGCAACTATAAAAGGTGGCCGTTTTGGCTAATTTCAGTTATTCAGCCCGTGATCCATCCGGGGCATTGGTAAAAGGCAGTATCGATGCCGCCAACCAAAACGCCGCGGCACAAGCTTTGCTTGGGCGAAAACTGATCCCGGTTAAAATAACCGCTGCCAAAAAAGCTGCAGCGAAAGCCACAAAATCAAAAGAGTCAGGCAAGAAAAAGACTGGACTTAATATCGAGTTGTTTGTACCTGAAGTCAGTCTTGCTGATTTGGTGATTTTTTCCCGGCAAATGAACTCATTGATGAAAGCGGGCATTCCTATCTTACGCGCAGTCAATGGTCTGGCAGAAACCACCAACTCAGTTAAGATGAAGGCCGCGCTGGAAGATATTGCTGATCAGTTGGAGCGCGGTAGAAATCTGTCGTCAGCGCTGCACAATCATCCCAAAATCTTTGATCAGCTGTTCTGTAGTATCGTGCACGTTGGGGAAAATACCGGGCAATTGGATATGGCGTTTTTGCAGCTGGCGGTTTATCTGGAAAGGGAGCAAGAAACCCGCAAACAGATTAAGTCCGCTACTCGCTATCCCATGTTTGTATTGATTGCCATCGTGGCGGCGCTAGTGATCATGAACATTTTTGTTATCCCCACCTTTAAAGGCATGTTTGAGAAACTGGGCGCTGATTTACCACCTATGACCCAGTTTCTGTTGGCGATGTCTGATTTTTTTATCACTAAATGGCAATTGCTGGTGGGCGCCATAATTGGCGGATTATTTACCTTAAAACGCTATCTCAATACTAAAGATGGTCGAACTCGTTGGGACAGGTATAAGTTACGTATGCCAGCCGTAGGCGATATCTTAGAACGTTCACTGTTGGCGCGTTTTTGTCGCAGCTTTTCCATGATGTTGAAGGCGGGAGTGCCACTGACTCATGCACTGAACTTAACCGCCGACGCAGTAGATAACGCTTATGTTTCTGAGCGTATAGTGGGGATGCGACAAAATATCGAAAGGGGCGAGAGTTTAGCCAGAGTTGCTGGCACCAGCGGCTTATTTACGCCGCTTGTTATGCAGATGATTAATGTTGGCGAAGAAACTGGTCGGGTTGATGAATTGCTGGAAGAAGTGGCAGAGTATTATGAGCGTGAAGTGGATTATGATTTAAAGACCCTCACGTCAAAAATTGAGCCGATACTGATTTCTATTGTCTCTGCAATGGTGTTGGTGTTGGCGTTGGGGATATTTACTCCCATGTGGGATATGATGAACGCCCATAAGTAGGTGGGAATAATATACGTTACTATCACGTTTTCATCAGGCTATAACTGAAATTTACAGGGATAAAAAAATTCATGGCGCAAGCTGAAGCAAGCACAAAGGGTGTGTTAATCAACTTTATTATCATCGTGATCATGTTCGTGATGATAGCCACCTTTGTTTGGTATTTTGATAAGAATGAACCCAATGTGCAGAAAACAGCCTTGATGAATGCCGCTGATAAATTTAATAACCTGGTTGTTGCTGCACATTGGCAATGGCGCGCCAAAGGCGAACCAGAGCGTATTATGCTGGTGGATTACAACATCGATACCCAAAAGGAAACCAATCGGCTACCGGTAAACATGAGCGATTTGGGCTGGCCAAGGGTAGAGCCCAACATGGATGGCTGTAAGAAAGTTTGGGACATGATTCTGGATATGCCACTGCAACTGGATACCTTTAGAGTCAGAGCCGAGTTTTTCGACGGCATCAATAACGGTGGGAAAATCCTTGATTCAAAATGTCGTTTTAGTATTACCGCCGGTGCTTGGTTTGATTATTATATCTACACCGGAAGGGTTCAAAAATTTGAATAATAAAGCTACACTATTGCTTTAAGGTTGTTCACCTGACACAAAAACAAGCTGTAGTAGGGATACTGGTAAATTAGTTACACCGTATCTCGTAGGTTCCTCTCATTTATCACGTCGAATCTTAAGAGATCACCATAACTTGCCGATACATAAGGATGATGGCAACACTATTGTTGTGGGATTTTTTAAACCTCAAAACAATGCTTAAGACTAAAGTAGGATGTTATTTCTACACGATTAGAGTGATCATACACCTCATACGGAGTTAAAAAGTAACCATGAATCGTTACGTCAAGATGCACAAAATGGCAAAGCAGAACGGATTTTCACTTATAGAGTTAGTGATTGTTGTGGTGGTGTTAGGATTGTTAGCAGCCACGGCACTACCGCGATTTCTTGACGTAACCGATGATGCCGAAGACGCCACCGTAGAGGGCGTTGCTGGTGGTTTCGCCACTGGTGTCGGTTTGATTCGAGCACAATGGGAAATTGAAGGTCGTCCTTCGGAAAACGTCAGTGCTAACGTTACTGCGGTAGTACTTGGTGGTGTTGAGATCGCGGTGGACAAGGACACTGGCTATCCCACTGGCCTTGCACAAACTAACTCCGAGGACGTGGATATTGACGAAGAAGATTGCTTGCAGGTCTTTCAGCGCATTATTCAAAGTTCACCTACTATCACCACGGAGTGGCAAGGGGGACAGGAAAACGCCTTTGAAGGTGTGCGTTACTACACAACAGTGGCCGATGGTGCAGCGGAAGAGAACAACGACCTGTGTTACTACTATTTAACTCAGACGGTGAAAAACGAAACAGCACAGCCTTCGGATGAAAATGTCGGCAATGGTTTTGTTTATGACCCGCGTTTCGGTCAGGTCACCACCTTCAGCAATAACTAAGGTGAAAGGATCACGAGTGTCAATTTTTGAAATGTGAAAAGTTGGCACCTTATTTGAATAACTCGGACAGAGTCAAAAAATTGGTGGGTTAGCAAGTAAGCAGTAACAGCGACCAAAAAATAACCGGGATTTTGACCTAAATCATAGCAGTACAAGGGGACTGCGATAACAATATGATTAGGGATGAAAAATTGCTAACACAAAAGAATTAATTTGAGGTTTAAACGATGAGAGTAGTAAACATGAAAACGGCAAACATGAAACAACAAAAGGGTTTTACCCTGATTGAGTTGATTATTGTAATTATTATCTTAGGTATTTTGGCGGTGACCGCTGCACCTAAGTTTTTGGATATCAGTGCAGATGCAAACTCTGCAACTGTGCAGGGTGTGCAAGGCTCTGTTAGGGCTGCAGTTCAATTAGTGCGTTCCAAGGCGCGCATCGATGGCGTGGATAACGATGCCTATGATGGTACAACTGATGAGTCAGTTCAGTTAGACGGGCAAGCGATTGATGTGGACAATGGGTTTCCTGCTCCTCACGCAGACAACATTTTGGCAATGCTAGATACTTCATCAGGTGATTTTGTCGCGTACCAAGATGATGCCACAGATACTGACGCTGCTGAAGTTCGTATCTGGCCAGCTGGTAAGCAAAACGATGCCGCTGACGGTGATTTGGCAGGTTCCAGTGGTGATGCGCCAGATGATTGTTATGTATCTTATGCATACACAGGTAGTGGCAATCCATCTGTTACTGTAGTAACCACTGATTGCTAGTGCGCTTAAAGTGAATTGAGTGTATAAGCACAGATTAACTTCATCTGACTCAACCAAGGGCTTTACCTTGGTTGAGTTGGTTTTGGTTATTGTTCTGGTGGCTATGCTTTCAGTTTATGCTCTTCCCAGGCTGTTCGATTCCTCAGAAATAGCCGCTACAGTCTATCAGAATCGAGCCATATCCATTCTGCGCAATATGCAAACTCGCGCCATGCAAGATACTCGTAATGATGGCTATTGTTATAAAGTCTATTTTGATACCACTAATGAAGAATTTGGTATTCCTTCCAGTGATTATTCGGTAACTGATGATCAAAACCTGATCGATGCCACTTGTGCTAATAGCATTGATAAAAGTGATGAAGCGCAGTTTTTTTATGTCCCTTCAAGCGCTTTAATAGAAGATAATATCGATCTTGAAGCCAATGCTAATGATGGCAGTAATATATCTTCTGTGGAATTTGACACATTGGGCAGAGCCAATCAAAATGACTTATCATGTGATGGGGATTCGACCAACGGGTATGATGGCTGTCGCATAGCGTTCATCGGCGACTCAACGGCCTATGTGTGTGTTGAGTCAGAAGGGTATATCTATGCCTGCTAGCAATAAAAATTTACAATCTGGTTTTTCGCTTATTGAGCTGGTCATAGGTATCACCACCTTTGCCATTGCCTTAACTATTGTCACGGGAGTGGTTGCTCCACTCATCAATCGCAGTGTTGAACCCATCTATCAGGTGCGAGCCACCGAACTGGCACAATCCATGTTCAATGAAATTCTCGGCAAATATTACGATGAAAACTCCGACCGCAACGGTGGTCGCATTCGCTGTGATGAAGATCTCAATGAAGATGGAGAACTCAAAAAGCAAGATGATGAAACTGAATGTTCAGCCACGTTAGGGCCTGATAATGGCGAAAATGGCCGTGAAGATTTTGACGATGTCGACGATTTTAATGGCTATTACGAAGACGATGTTTTGCAGAATTCTCTCGGTTTGGATATGGAGTTAGATGGTGAGGAATTGTATGCCGGGTTCGCTGTTGGTGTTTCCGTTTTTTATGATAGTGACATGGACTCTATTGCCAACAGTGATGAAGATCCCGTGCAGGAAAACACAGGCAATATTAAGTTTATTCAGTTAACCGTGACCACGCCTGATGGTGAGGACATGGTGTTCTCTTCTTTCAAACATAATTATTGAGGTGTTGTATGAATGATGTAAGCAACACCCGATTACAATCCAATATATCAAAATGCAGTTCCGGTTTCACCCTTGTAGAGATGATCGCTGTGATCGTGATTTTGGGCATTGTCTCTTTGGGCGTCACCAACTTCATGAGCAATAGTGCACAAATGTATGTCGATACCGCCGAGCGGGACGATATTCTCTCTCGCAGTCGCTACACGGTTGAGCGTTTAAATCGCGCTATTCGTTATGCCCTACCTAACAGTATTCGCGTAGCCGCTAATAAGCCCTCCGGGCAAGATGTGAACGCTCACTGTATGGAATACTTTCCTATTGAATGGAGTACCTTTTACCTGTCTATTGCCACCGGCGCCGATGATCCCATTACAACAATTGAGGGACCAGATATGGTAAGTGCGCTGAATAGTGCTACTTCTGGTTACGATGACACTAACGAACAAGATCATTATGTAGTGATCTATCCCACCGATCCCGACCAGGTGTACGTTAGCGAAAGCGAACTGACAGATGATGATGGTCGAATAGTTCGAGTGCAAGATGTCAGAGACTCCTCGCGAGATGGCTTAAAAGAAGTAGAATTTCAGGATGAAATTAGCTTTGATGAAGAATCTACGGTTGAGCGTTTTTATATTGTCAGCGACCCCATTAGTTACTGCCTGGTACTGGAAGGTGGCAGCTACAATTTATACATGTTGACGGATTATGGCATCCTGGAAGACCAGGAGGCGGATATTGATGTATTAGAAATAACCTATGGTGCCAGCAAAATCTTGATGGCAGAAGATCTCACTAACGATATCAGCCAGATCAATAACGGGCAGCTCAATAATAATCGTCCCTTTGATGAAGCTCCTTTTCGCGTAGAAGATTCCCGTCTGCAACGCAATTCTATCGTTCATACACTCTTGATGTTTGAGCGCAATGACGAAGTGGTAGTGTTTAATAATGAAATTCATATGCAAAACTCGCCCTGATTTCAGCAGCCCGAAGCACCAATCGGGCAATATGCTGATGATGAGTATTTTCGCCATTGTGGTTTTGGCGTTCTTAGGCATGTCTATGGCACAATTATTGGCCACCAGTTCTTCCAGTATTGTTTATGAAGTCTACGGTCTTCGCGCATTAAATGCTGCGCGCAGCGGTCTGGATCAAAAAGTGTTAGACGTTTTTTCCGGGCAGACCAGTGATGCCAATCGCTGTGATGCCGATGGTTCCGACTCAGACCTATGGGTACAGCAAGATTTCGACGATGTACCGGGATTGGAAAATTGCAGTGTTATTGCGCTGTGTACTGTAACCGAAGTGGACGATACCAATTATTATCGCTTTGAAAGCCAGGGCATGTGCGAGCTGGAAGGTGAGGGTATCGTCGTTAGCCGCACTCTCGCCATTGACGGTCGGGATGTACAGTCATGAGAGGCATATATCTGACATCGCTTTTGATATGTTTGTTGTTTACTCGCACGTCAGTTGCACTTCAGTGTAACATCAATCTCTCTAATATATTTACAGACGCTGTAGCAAGCCATGAAAATAGTGGCAAAATAACGTTTGAGCGCAATGCTCAAACCTATTTAATTCGCTACGGCACCTTGTATTACAACGATGGAATCATCGATTTTAAAGATATCGATGATAAAACCGACAACACCAGCTGTGGTAACAAAAAGTGTCAGTCTTCAGGCAATGTAACAGATGAGTTAGATATCGGCGACTTTCAGGATTCTGATGGCAGTAATGTAACCATTGATAGAAATGATTCAGGAGAGTTGCCTGCAGGCGATTATAAAAACGTTGTTTTGAAAGAAAATGCACAGATCAGATTTACCACATCTGGCGGTGTTTATCGCATCAAAAAACTGGAAATGGAGCGCAATAGTTATGCGGGGTTTTCTGGCGGTACTTATTACATTGATGATTTAACAGTAAAAGAAGGTGGCCAGATTTGGCACCTTGGCGGTGATACCGTTGTAATCCATGCTGACAACAACATTAATTTTGAACGCAATTCTGCGATTAATTCCTGGTCTTCTGCCAATAAGTTCTTCATTTATGCCGAAAAAGATGTGCATCTCAAAGAAGGGGTGAATTTCAAGGGCTTTATCTATTCTGATAAGAAAATTCAAATGGAGCGAAATGCTGTTGTCAGAGGTGGTCTGAATTCTGACGATATTCAAATGAAAGAGAGCACCATTGTCTATTATGATGAAGAAGAAGTGGCGAATCTCAGCGTATGTGATGGCGGTGGAACTGAACCAACGGGTCCACTGCCAGAGCCCATAGCTCATTGGCCTTTAGACATTTGCCCAGTTAATGGCAATACCATTGCTGTTCCCGATGCTGTGGGCAGTGTCGATGGCGTGACTATTGGTGGTGCTGACAGCGACAGTGAAGCTCAGTATTGTCAGGGAGTGAGTTTTGATGGTGGTTCTGGCCATGTGAACATACCTCATGACAATAGCTTTGCCCTTGAGGAAGGCAGTTTGTCTTTCTGGTTTAAAACATCAAATGCCACTTATCCCGGTGACGCTGGTGGACGGGGTCAGGCAATTTTGTCGAAAGACTCTCGTGGTCGCGATGATGGCGGTAGCCTGACCTTTTGGATCTATGAGCCAGGTGATACGCGTATAAGAGCTCGTTACCAGTCTGAAGATTATAGCTACAATCTGTTTTCTACCACCCAGGTAGCCAGCGATACCTGGTATCACGTGACTTACACTTGGGGTAGCGAGGGCATGCAGTTGTACGTCAATGGCACACTGGAAGATTCTCGTTCAGAAACCTATGGTATTGAGGACAATCCAGAGCCCATTATCTTAGGGGCCAGCGCGCATCGCTCCGGCAATAACAGCTCGGATCCCGATGATCTCTATGATCACTTTATCGGTAGTATGGATGATGTGCGCTTGTTTGACGAACAGCTTAGTCAAAGTCAGGTGGATGAGCTTGTCGGTTTATCTACCTATAATTGTGATGAATGCGACGACCCTGAGCCTGAACCCGAACCGGTTTTAATCGGGCATTGGAAAAATAATCTATGTTCCTTAACAGGTGCGGCGGATGAAGTGATTGACTCGGTGGGGGGGAATCACGGTCAAGCGCTGGATGGCACCAGTATCGAAAACGACGGTAAATTCTGCCAGAGTCTGAAATTCAACGGCGTGGATGCTCATGTGAATATCCCTGATGCCAGTGAGTTTGAACTGGACTCAGGAACACTTTCTTTCTGGTTCAAAGCTGAAGATTTATCTCATAGCAGTGACTCTGGCCAAGGCGGTCAGGGCTTGTTTTCCAAAGATTCCAGCGGTTGGGATAGCGGCGGTCATCACCTGACTATTTGGCTGCAAAGCAGTGGTCAAATTCGGGCGAGGCACCAGACAACGGATTCCAGTGACGATAAAAACCTCTATACTTCTAGTGGGGCCATAAGCGAAAACACCTGGTATCACCTGGTTTATAGCTGGGGTAGCTATGGTATGAAGATGTACCTCAATGGCACGTTAGTAGACAGCAATGCCGACAACCGTGGCTGGTCTGGTAATCCTGAACCCATTACTCTGGGGGCCAATGCCTGGGTAACCGAGAACAATGGTTCTAGTAGTCAGTACTTAAAAGATAAGTTCTTAGGCGAGATGGACGATTTACGCATCTACGAAGGACAGTTGGATGACAATGCGGTTGCTGAACTTTACGCTGAGGAAAACACTGACAGCTGTGAAGAGTGTGTTGATCCCGACCCCGTGCTGGTTGGGCATTGGAAAAACAATGTCTGTAGTATCAATGGCACTGAAGGTGAGGTGGTTGACGCAGTAGCCGGCAATCATGGTCAATCAGTGGATGGTGCTGGAATCGATACTAATGGCAAGTTCTGTCAGGCATTAGAATTTGACGGTAAAGACGCTAATGTCTTGATCCCCCATGCAGATACCTTTGAACTGGCCAGTGGTTCACTCTCTTTTTGGTTTAAAGCCGAAGACTTAAGCCACAGTGAAGATCATGGTCAGGGCGGCCAAGGCTTGTTTTCTAAAGACTCCAGCGGTTGGGATGCCGGTGGTGATCACCTGACAATCTGGCTAAACAGCAATGGTTCTATCCGTGCTCGCCATCAAATATACAATTACAGCTCTTACGATAAAAATGTCTATGCCGCTTCCGGCTCAGTAACGGCCAACCAGTGGTATCACCTGGTTTATACCTGGGGTAACGAAGGTATGCACCTGTATTTGAATGGTGCTGAAGTGGACAGTGATGCCAGTACCCGTGGTTTAGCAGGTAACCCGGAGCCCATAATCTTGGGTGCTAACGCTTGGGTAACAGAGAACTATGGATCCTCCAGTCAATATCTGAAAGACAAATTTAATGGCCAAATTGATGATCTGCGCTTGTACGATGGGCAGTTAGATGGCGATGGGGTCAGTGAACTATATGCGCTGGAAAATCCCGATTCCTGTGAAGAATGCGAGGCACCCGATCCGGTATTAATTGCCCATTATGGCGGAGATGTATGTACCCTAAATGGTGACGGCGGTAGTTATGTGGATATGGAAAATGGTTACAACGGTATCTACATGGATGGGGTTACAACTGCGGCAGGTAAATTCTGTAATGCAGTGGGCTTTGCAGGTATTGACGAGCATATTAACATTCCTCACAGAGAGGCATTTGCCATTGAGCAAGGGGCCATCTCGCTTTGGATAAATGTACCGGAACTGGATTACGCCAATATCGACGACAGTATTCACCCGGGCCAGGCCATCTTCTCCAAAGATTCGCAAGGCACTGATAATGGTGGTCAGCATTTGACTATGTTTGTTAAATCTGACGGTGCCATTCGAGTCAGACATCAAACCAGCGGTGAAAATGAAATAGTCTCTGCGGCCAATCTTATTCAAGAAGGTCAGTGGCATCACATTTTATATTCCTGGGGTGATAGCGGTAAGCGGTTATATATTGATGGCCAGTTGCGAGACAGCGATAGCAGCGCATCACAAGGCATTGCCACTAATCCGGAACCTATTATTTTGGGCGCCAATGCGTCTACTACAGGGAACGGAGTGTCAGAGCCGTCGAAATTAGACAACTGGTACAAAGGTAGTATTGATGATCTGCGTATCTACGGCGATGCGCAACCCGATGATGAATTTGTAACAGCTTTGTATGAGCAAGACTATGCCTGTGCGGCTTGTGATACGACTTTGGCACATTATAAATTTGAAGGTGCCAGCAATGTGGCGTTGAACGACGAAAACGGCGCTTTCAATGGTACTGATTACATAAGCAATGGCACTAATCTGAGCTTTTTGCACGGCAATGGCGGAAGTTTACTGGGCTCTTGTCAGGTGGTTTCGATCCCCAGGAATGACAGCGGTTCAGCACAAAATGCAGTTGATACCGGCATTAACCCCAAAAATGATATAGGTGCAAAAGGTACGATATCCTTCTGGTATCAGGCTAATGAATCTTGGGTTAATGGTCGTGCCAGACAGTTGTTTGATGCCTCTAATTCGGCCATTTATTTTTACGGCACCATTACCAATGACGGTAAGATATTATTTGGTATGGAAGACCAGGCCGACCGGGATGCCAGAATATATACCTCTTACGCCATCAATTACCCCGTAGGAACTTGGGTGCATTTGGCATTCACCTGGGACCTTGATGCCCGTGAAATGAAAATTTATGTAAACGGTGTTGCGCAATCCACAACAGGTGGCGTGCCCTCTAACATGAGTAACGTACTGGGCAATATGAATTCATTGTTCATTGGCGACAATCGTCATCCCACTTATTTCCCTGAAGCTACAGGCAATTCAGCGGACGGGCAGTTTGATGATGTGCGTGTTTATCGGTTGGTGCAAGATTCCACCAACATATTACAAGACATGGCTGAGTTATCGCCGTGTGCGATTTCGGTACACCATTATTTGATTGAGTACGAAACTCCGGCATCGGTTTGTGCTAACCCGGAAATAACCATAAAAGCCTGTCAGGATGAGGCGTGTAGCGCTTTAGTTCCAGGCACGCAATTGGTTGCTTTACAATATGAATCTGATGGCGTATTTCGCGCCATCGATAGTGATTTGAATTTGGTGAACGGTATTGCTGTGGTCAATGACTGGAACCGATATGCAGTTGAAACAGGTCAAATTCAAATGCCTTCTGCTTCCCCAGTCGCTGCAAATGGTTATACCTGCTCGCAAGAAAACTGTGAGATCAGTTTTGATTACACCCTCGACATTATCTTCCGGGATGCCAATGGCGATTCAGATGCCATTCCTGCGCAGATAGCGCAGCAAACCTTCTCATCTGATAGCAATGCTGTCATTGTTAAATCACCTGATACTTGTCCGGCACTGGAAAACCCCGTTGCACTGGAAGTCGCGGTGGAATGCATCAATCCAGCGACGTGCTCTGGCAATTCCTTTGAGATTAGTAGCGGTAGCACGACTCTGGCATTGTCTCCAAGTGATAGTGGCGAGGCGCTCAATTACACTACTGTGTCCAATATGTTTAATGGCGTTGAAATGCAACTCAACGATTTGAAGTTCAATGATGTTGGCGAGATCAAATTACATGTCAGAGCTGCAGGCTCTATAGCCGAACAACAGTTTACGGTTAAGCCCGCCTGGTTGGAGTTAAGCAGCGATGCAGGTACCACCCAAGTTGCTGGTGAAGACTTCAACATCAATGTTACTGCTTATGGGGCTGAAGGTGATGTAGTACCTAACTATTTACCCGGTGATTTGGCGTTTTCTATGGAGCGTTATACGCCTGAACAGGTAGTAGAAAATCGAGCCAACCTCACCATCACTAATCCGAATGATGATCAAGACATTATCAATATTCTGGATGACAGCATTGTCACTCAGTTTGGCAATAATGCCTTTACCTCTGCTCAGCCGGTATTCACTGGTGGCGTATCTGCTGAGATGGTGGCGAGTATGGACGAAGTAGGTCAGTTTGCCATTGATGTCAGAGATAACGATTATTTGGGAACTGGTGTGATTAACAGTGCCTTAGTGAACGATGGTAATACACAGCTAAGTGACTATGTCTTTACTCGTTTCATTCCTGGCTACCTGGCGCTGGAAACCACCTTCGATTATGCGCCATATTGTGGCAGCTTCACTTACCGAGGTGATGTGATCCCCTCTTATGATGAGATTAATGATACTACGCCGCACATACTGCAGTTCACTGCAAAAAATGCTAAGAATGCGGTAACCACCTACTATGATGCGGCTACCGGAGACTCGTTCAAATTTGATACTGACAATCAGTTCGAATCAAGACAGTACAGCACTGATGATAATAGCGTCAGTAGTACGTTGGGTGCTGTGGAATTTGATGTGGGTGATTTGTCTGACGGTGTCTTCAGCTTTGTGATGAGAAACGACAACATCCTGTTTAACAAAGCCAGTAGTCCGACTTTGCCGGCAACTACCGGAACTGGAGAAGGCAATACAAACATTCAGTTCTTGCTATCGGCTGATGCCATGAAAGATTTGGATGGAGTGGGAGTAAAAGACCTGTATGCTGACGCTGGTTGGTCAGGGTTAACACTCGATGCGGTGATGCAAGGCATCGAAATTCGGGAAGGGCGTTTCAGGGTGGTGAATGCGGTATCTACAGAATCGTCTTTAGAGGTGGTCTTCGAAGCGCAGTATTATGCACAGGTGGAAGACGGTGAATCTGGCACCTGGAAAACCAATGCACTGGATAGTTGCAGCAGCTTTAGCTCAGACCAGATCAAAATATTGAATGTCAGCAATGGCATTACCGGTACGCCTGCCATTTCCGGTAGCGGCACCCTTGATGCTGGTTTAGGAGATGGTGTCTCTGCCATGACTCTGTCGGTCACCTTCGCTGATGAGGACAACCCCACAGGAGCGGTATTCCTCGGCTATGACATTGAGGACGAATTCGACTTTATGGAGTATCAATGGTGTGATACTGAGAACTATGACAGTAACCTCGAAACCTTGTCATGCGATAACCCGGCAGCTGAATTTGTATTCGGGCTAGTGCGCGGTAACGACAGGGTTATTCACTGGCGGGAAGTTTTATAACGACCGGAGTTGAATGTCGAAGGTGTAAAGAAACGCGAATTTGCAGACATATTCGCGTTTTTTTTACACGTATTAAAATAAATACCTGAATATAAGCCACTTCTGTGGTCATATCTGTTGCTGATCAAGCGGCACGTTGGTAAAGTTAGCGCCATAACATGCCATAACAATACTTGCTAAAAAGGAACCGGACCTTCCATGTTTAAGAAACTCCGCGGAATGTTCTCCAACGACCTTTCCATTGACCTCGGTACTGCTAATACTCTGATCTATGTAAAGGATCGCGGGATAGTACTTAATGAACCCTCTGTAGTTGCGATTCGTCAAGAGCGCGCAGGCGGACCTAAAAGTGTAGCATCAGTGGGTGCTGCCGCGAAAAGAATGCTGGGCCGGACTCCAGGTAATATCAAAGCCATACGTCCCATGAAGGACGGTGTTATCGCCGACTTCTATGTGACAGAAAAAATGTTGCAGCACTTCATTAAGCAAGTACACGACAACAATTTTTTAAGACCAAGCCCGCGGGTATTGGTTTGTGTTCCCTGTGGCTCCACTCAGGTAGAACGCCGTGCCATCAGAGAATCGGCATTGGGCGCAGGCGCTCGGGAAGTGTATTTGATTGACGAACCTATGGCTGCTGCGATTGGTGCAGGATTACCTGTTTCAGAAGCGACGGGCTCTATGGTGGTAGATATCGGTGGTGGTACCACGGAAGTAGCGATCATTTCCTTGAACGGCGTAGTTTACTCTTCTTCGGTACGTATCGGTGGTGACAAGTTTGACGAAGCTATTATCAGTTACATTCGTCGTAACTTTGGTTCACTGATCGGTGAAGCCACTGCAGAGCGAATCAAACACGAAATCGGTGCCGCCTATCCAGGTGAAGAAGTGCGCGAAATTGAAGTACGTGGCCGTAACTTGGCAGAAGGTGTACCAAGAGGCTTTACCCTGAACAGCAATGAAATCCTGGAAGCGCTACAAGAGCCACTAACGGGTATCGTATCTGCGGTTATGGTGGCACTTGAACAGTCACCACCAGAATTGGCGTCTGATATCTCTGAGCGCGGCATGGTGCTTACCGGTGGTGGTGCCTTGTTAAAAGACCTCGACCGTTTGTTAATGGAAGAAACGGGTATTCCCGTGGTTATCGCCGATGATCCACTTACCTGCGTAGCGCGCGGCGGTGGTAAAGCATTCGAAATGATCGATATGCACGGCGGCGACTTGTTCACCTATGAATAACTAACAAGAGGGCCGCAGGTCCTCTTCTTTTATCAGGCACTTTGACCTTTCATGGAAACCATCTTCTTAAGAGGTCCATCTCTTAACATTCGTTTGGTAATCGCCATTGTTTTATCCGTGGTGTTGATGGTTTTAGATCATCGACTGGATAGCTTTAGCAGTGCCCGTATTTTCCTCAATAGCCTGGTTGCCCCTATCCAATACGCTGCCAATCTACCCGGCGCGATGCTTAACTGGACATCCACTAATCTCACCACGCAACAACAGCTGCTGGATGAAAATGAGCGCCTGACAAGAGAAAACGTATTGTTAAGCGAGCGAATTCAGCAGAATAACTTTTTGCGCCAGGAGAATGAGCATTTACGGGCCTTGTTAGGTTCTGTTTCTGAACAGGGCGTGCGCAAAATGATAGCCGAAGTGATGGCCATTGATAACAACCCTTATAGTCATCAGCTGGTCATAAACAAAGGCACGATTAATGGTGTTTACGAAGGTCAAGCAGTACTGGACGAACACGGCGTAGTGGGACAGGTGCTGCACGTTGCCACTACCAATAGCCGGATTTTATTGATTTCTGATATCACTCACGCTGTGCCGACGCGCTTGCTTAAAAACAACGTGCAGTTGATTGTTTCCGGAACGGGTAATCTCACCGAATTGACCCTGGAACACGTGGCCCACAGTTCTGATGTCGCTGTTGGAGACGTGCTGATTTCCTCAGGCTTGGGCAATGTCTTCCCACAAGGTTATCCGGTGGCGGAAATCAGTGAAGTGATCCGCGATGAGTCTCGCCCCTTTGCTTATGTTAAGGCCAGACCCGTTGCTAAGCTCGACAGATTGAAATACTTGTTGCTGCTATGGCCAGAATCGGCGCAAGTCGCGGAGGCAAGTGAATAATGTTTGCCTTAAAGCACTATGTTATCGGTTTGAGTATTCTTGTGGCGCTGTTACTCCAGGTTATGCCTATGCCGCCACTGGTGGACCCTTATCGCCCTGATTGGCTAATGCTGGTCATTGCTTATTGGACGTTAGCCTTGCCCCACAGAGTGAGTATTGGGGTGGCCTTTCTCAATGGTTTAATACTGGATATCTTACTGGGTACGACACTTGGGGTGCACAGTCTGGCGTTAACCGCGGTAACTTATGTGTTGGCCATGAATTATCAACGCTTGCGCAACTATTCGGTGTGGCAACAAGCTATTATTGTAGGTTTAATCGCTGCGCTTTATCACTTGCTGATATTTTGGTTGTTGCGTCTACTCAACGATATTGACTTTATCTTCGCTTACATGTGGCCGGTGTTTACCTCCATGCTTATCTGGCCATGGGTATTTTCACTTTTGCGTAAACTCCGCCGCCAGTTTCGCATTACCTGATTAATTCTGGGTTCACCATGATTGTATTAGCCTCTTCTTCTCCCAGACGGGCCTGTTTATTGCAGCAAATTGGTATTGAGTTTGAGCGCCAATCGGCTGACATTGATGAGTCGCCTCTGGCTGGCGAGTCCGCCACGGCTTTGGTGGAACGACTGGCAAGGGAAAAAGCTGAGTATGTGGCGAAGCTGCGCCAGGATGATTTATTGGTACTTGGCTCCGATACTATTGGTGTATTGGGAGATGATATTTTGCTCAAGCCAAAAAATGTTACAGATTTTCATGCAATGATGAGCAAGATGTCCGGTCAAACTCATCAGGTGATTACGGCAATCGCGATTGCTAAATGGTGTACTGAGTCTCAGCAATGCTTGTTAGAGAGTGAGCAGGTGAGCTCCAATGTCAGCTTTACAGAGTTAAGTGAGCAAGATATTGCAGACTATTGGGACACCGGCGAACCTCAGGACAAAGCTGGGGGCTATGCCATCCAGGGCTATGGTGGACAATTTGTCACCCATATATCCGGCAGTTATAGTGCCATTGTGGGCTTACCTCTTTACGAGACCAGGCGATTGCTACAGAAAATGAAGGATGTTTGAATGAGCGGTGAATTATTAATTAATGTAACACCATCAGAGTCCAGAGTGGCGTTGATTGAAAATGGTTTGTTGCAGGAAATTCATGTTGAGCGACACACTAAAAAGGGGCTGGTGGGCAACATTTATCGCGGTAAAGTCAGCCGTGTTTTGCCCGGCATGCAAGCTGCCTTTGTGGACATTGGCTTGGAAAAAGCGGCCTTCTTACACGCTTCCGATATAGTCGTACACAACGAAATATTGGAAGAAGTTAACGAATCAGAGATTAAAAAGACCCACAATCAAACCCAGGATATTCGCGAGCTGGTGCGCGATGGTCAGGATATTGTGGTGCAGGTGGTAAAAGATCCCATCGGTACCAAAGGTGCTCGCTTAACTACCGATATTACTATTCCTTCTCGCTATCTGGTATTTATGCCGGGCGTAACCCACCTCGGCGTATCGCAGCGCATTGAAGATGAGCAAGAGCGGGAGCGCCTGAAATCCATGATGGAAAGCGTTGGGGGCAAAGGCGGATTTATTCTACGCACCGCAGCTGAAGGCGTTGGTGAAAAAGAACTTATCGCGGATGCGGAATTTTTACAAAGATTGTGGTCTAAAATACAAACAAGACAAAAAAAGCGTAAATCTAACGTTTTGTACGAAGATTTACCCTTGGCGCGTCGTGTTCTACGAGACTTTGTGGGTACAGAGTTAGATCGCATCAGGATAGACGCCAAACTGGCTTTTAATGAATTACAGCATTTTACCAAAGAGTACGCGCCGGAATTTCACCGCCTGTTGGAATATTACCCGGGTGAACGGCCGATATTTGATTTATACGATGTAGAAAACGAAGCACAGCGTGCGCTTGAAAGACGTGTTGACTTAAAGTCTGGCGGTTATTTGATCATTGATCAAACTGAGGCCATGACCACGATTGATATTAACACCGGCGCATTTGTGGGCCATCGCAATCTGGAAGAGACGATTTTCAACACTAACACTGAGGCCACGCAAGCCATTGCAAGGCAATTAAGGTTGCGTAACTTAGGTGGCATTATCATTATCGATTTTATCGATATGACCGATGTCAGCCATCAAAGGCGCGTCTTACACAGTCTTGAAGTGGCGGTGAGCAAAGATCGGGCAAAGAGCAAAATTCACGGTTTTACCGCTCTTGGCCTGGTGGAAATGACCCGCAAGCGAACGCGTGAGAGTCTGGAGCACATACTGTGCGGTGAATGTCCGGTGTGTAAAGGACGAGGTTCCATTAAAACTGTGGAAACCATCTGTTTTGAGATTATGCGGGAAATTGTGCGGGTAAATCGCGCTTATGATGCCGACAAGTTTGTGGTTTATGCATCACCCGCTGTGGCAGAAGCGTTGATGGATCAAGAGTCCCACGTATTAGCGGAATTGGAAGTTTTTATCAGCAAACAAATTAAAGTACAAACGGAGATGTTGTATAACCAGGACAAATATGACGTGGTTATGATGTGACCGAACAACGACAACTAAACAAGTCTGCTCCATTGTGCAACAAAGAGCAGCAGACAATTAGAGATTGGCGTTTCTACGCTGCCTGGGTCACCAGAAAAATCTGGATGTCGGCAGCTATTCTATTGGTAACACTGGCGGTGCTTTTATCGCTGGTACGTTACTCCTTACCTTACATGGACTCGCAAAAGCATCATCTCGAGCAATTGCTCAAAGAGCAATATAACGTTGATGTAAGCATCGGCTATATCAGTGCCATCTGGAAGGGCAAAGGCCCGGCAATCGTGCTTAAAGATGTCAGTATGGGGCGAGAAGCGGATTCTCCCTTGTCTTTTGCGATTGATGAAACTCAGGTGGAACTGGATTTTTGGGCCTCTGTACAACAAGGGCAAATCCAATCGCAACGCTTTAATCTGATTGGTTTGCAGTTGCAGGTGGATCTACCGCGCATTGAACGAGGTGAAGAGCAATTTCCTCTGTTAGATGCTCTGCAGACTCTATTTCTTGAGCAGCTGGAGCGTTTTTCCGTCAGTAACAGCGAAGTCCTGCTGCGCACTCGTTTAGATGAGCAGAAAATCCAGATCCAACAACTCAGCTGGCTTAACAAAGAGCAGCGCCACCAAGGCGTTGGACAACTTCGGGTCGCCGAGTTAGCGCGTAATTCGGCGCGTTTCGTATTGGACTTAAATGGCTCCCGCGATAGCTTCACCGGCACCTTTTATGCCGAAGCGGAAGATCTCGATCTAACTCCCTGGATAAAAGCACTATTACCTACAGAATACGAAATTAAGCGCAGTCGAGGTAATTTTAAGCTGTGGGCGGGTTTGGAAAATACGCGTGTTTCCTTCGTGCAAGCCAATTTGCAGGAAAGTCAGTTCCTCTGGCAAGGTACCAACTCAGACGAGCAGGTATCTGCTGAGTTGGTTAAAGGCCGTTTTTACGCAACACCTACTAACAACGGTTGGGATTTTAATCTGGATGATTTGTCACTTATCGTTAATGACAGGGTATTTACCAGTAACTGGCAAGGAGCGGCATTTACCAACGGTGTCATGACATTGAGCACTCAGGATAAGCTCAATCTCACTCCGCTTTTACCTTTAACAGGGGTATTGCTGGGTGAGTCCCTGCAACAACAGATGCGGGCTTTTGACCCACAAATTGCTGTCGATAAAGCCAGGTTTTACGTTTCTGAGGAACATATTGCTGCCCATCTGGCATTTAGTCAGTTTTCCATCAAGGAGCAACAGTCAATACCAGGTATTAATGCTTTGGATGGCGAAATTTATTGGATGGACAATATTGGTCGAGTCAATATTCGCTCTAACCACAATTATCTCGCCAGTAATAACCTTTTAGGTTATGTGGTGCCTTATGATGAATTGCATCTTCAAGCCTGGTTGGACCTTGAAAAACAACAATTATTGATACCCAGTTTACTCTTAAAAAATCAAGATCTGCAACTTAACAAAGCGTTCAGGTTTAACCTTGAAAGCGAAGAGTTAACGGCGCTGGCAACATTGAGCGCTCTGGATACAGCTACTTTAAAACCTTATTTTCCAGAATTAATGGGCAATGACACTCGCAATTGGCTAAACCGGGCGTTAGAGGCTGGTATGGTGTCTGATGGCAAGGTGTTGTGGCATGGCCGGGTGCAGGACTTTCCATTTTCCGATAAGCAAGGCGTGTTTCAGGCTGCCGTTGATATTGACCAACTTACCTTGAAATTTCAACGAGACTGGCCAGCGCTGGAAAATGCTGACGTGAGTTTATTGTTCGAAAATGAAAGTTTAAGTATTGCGGGACAAACCGGACAGATATCAGGAGTTGATGTGCGCAATGCGAAAGCGCTTATCCCACAACTCAGCGAGCACTCCCATATAGAGATAAGTGCAAATGGCGCAGGGACCGGAGCCCAGTTAACTCAGTTATTTCAGGATAGCAGTTTACAAAACTCGGTGGGTAAAGCGCTGGACTTCCTACAGGTAAATGGTGAGCTTGCGGCTGATTTGAAGTTGCATATTCCACTAACCGGAAATGACATCAAAGCGGATGCTACAGTGCAATTTGCCAATAATCGAATTGATATTCCCGCCCTGGATATGAGCTTGCAAGACGTCGCTGGAACCTTGCTCATAGCCAATGAAAACCTACAAACGGAAAATTTAACGGCCAGTCTTTTGGGGCAAGCGCTGTCACTACAAGCAACGGCGAGTCAACAAGCTGACGGTTATGCTACGGATGTGGTATTTGATGGTTCTTGGGATTTACCGCAACTTATCACTCAGGCACATCCTCAGTTAGCGAGTTATGTTCAAGGGGCTACGGATTGGCAAGGTAAATTACATGTTTTGCTCCCTGAGCAGGGTTACCAATACAACTTGCAAATACAGTCGGATTTGCAAGGCATTGAATTGTCAGGGCCTGAACCTTTAGCCAAGTCGGCAGATTCAAACCTATTGGTGTATCTGGATAGCGAAGGTGACCAACAGGCCTCCACAGTGCGCATGTTGCTAGGGCGAGATATCAAGTTCAATGGCATATTGCCTCACGATACAGTGCAATTTTCTCGTGCCCACTTATCTGCCGGTGGTGATAACTTTGTCGGCATGGGATTAGGCTTTAGTGTATCAGCAGACCTGCCCTACCTGGACTATAGTCAGTGGCATACCTTTATCGGCGATCTGGTGGAGGGGTTACCTTCTGGAGGTCATGCTTTTATTGCCGCACCGCAGCGAGTATTTGTGGAAGCACAGCAGTTGCAACTGGCAGGACAATTATTTAGCAATGCCGAAGTGCTGGCTAAAAACCGCGATACCTTTTGGGAGCTAGAGATGGCTTCAGAGCAAGCCAGGGCAGACGTTAAGCTGCACAAAGATTGGTTACAAGACGGAGTCGAGGTCAAAGCCGATTACATCAATCTGGCCAAATGGCAAGAAGGCTCTTCAGAGCAAAAGCGCCTTGATCACAACTACATTCCACCAGTGACGCTTTCATGCCGCCAGTGCAGTTTTAACGGCTACGAATTGGGGCAAATCGACGCCGCAATGAGTCGTTCCGCGAATGGCATGAAAATCGACAAATTGCATGTCACCAGTCGAGACGGTAAGTTTCAGGCCACTGGTGACTGGTTCTTTGGAGAGCAAAGCGATAGTACGCGGTTAATCGGCAATTTTAATAGTGATGACTTTGGTAGTTTCCTGAAGAACCTGGACTTTGACTCTGGTATTCGTGACTCAGACGCGGAGATTAATTATGACTTCAGTTGGCAGAGCAGTCCTTATGCTTTCTCTCTTGGGGAGTTGAACGGAAAAATGGATTTCCGCCTCGGTGATGGCTACGTAACGGAGATATCTGATAAGGGCGCGCGTCTGTTGAGTATTTTTAGTCTCGAGTCTCTGATGCGTAAACTTACGCTGGACTTTAGAGATGTGTTTGCCAAAGGCTTTTTCTACGACAAAATGCTCGGCACCTTTACGGTGGAAAACGGCATGGTTAAAACTGACGACACCCATATCGACGGAGCAGCAGCAGGCGTGGATATTAAAGGCTACGCTAACCTTGAAGATAATCAGATTAATTATCTGGTAGATGTTAAACCTAACATTACATCTAGCTTACCGGTTCTAGTGGCCTGGATGGTTAACCCGGCAACAGCGGTGGCGGCACTGGCTTTTGACGAGGTGTTTACTCAAGCGAATGTCGTTTCAGGTATTCAGTATTCCCTTACTGGTTCCATTAAAGAACCGCAAATTACGCTACTGGAACAAACCAGCAAAGTTGTGGAACTCCCCGCCAAGAACAATACAACACCTACTCAGCCGGATGCTGATGTGCCGGGCACTCAAGATAACCCAGATAAACTGGAGCAACCGCGGGCGCAAGACTTAATCGACTCACGCCCGGTGGGGGAAAGCGACAGCAATAGCGAAACTGAAAGTAGCTAACCTGATTTAGCATTAGAAGAGCACAACAATATGGCCATAATCGCAGCAATCCAAATGACATCAGAACCGGATGTAGAAGCCAATTTTCGGCAAATTCGTGAAGCTTTGCAGGGCATGGTCTTCGAGCAACCTTGCCTTGTTGTTCTGCCGGAGTGTTTTGCCTGGTTTGGTGCGTCGGATAAATCTACCCTTGAGCAGGCAGAATCCTTTGGTGAAGGGCTTATTCAGCAACGACTGGTGGAGTTGGCTCGGGAGTTCAACATCTGGTTGGTGAGTGGCACCATTCCCCTGCAAGGCGAAGAACCAGACAAGTTTACCGCCTCCAGTCTTGTGATTGATAACCACGGCCAGGTTATTGCTCACTACCAAAAAATCCACATGTTTGACGTGGAGGTGGCGGACAATACCCGAAGTTATAAAGAATCACGGTACACCCAGGCGGGCAATGAAATCTGCGTCATTCCCGATACGCCTTTCGGTACTTTGGGGGTGGCAGTTTGTTACGATCTGCGTTTTCCGGGGTTATTTGATGCAATGGGCGAAGTTGACGTATTGGCGTTACCGGCTGCCTTTACCCAAAAAACCGGGCAGGCCCACTGGCAGCCGTTGCTGCAGGCCAGAAGTATCGAAAACCAGTGTTATCTGGTGGCTGCGAATCAATCGGGTGTACATGTCAATGGCAGAGAGACCTGGGGCCATAGTTGTATTTATTCACCTTGGGGTGAGCTACTCATGGAAACCCTTGAGTCCCCCGGATTTATCTATTCCGACGTTAATTTTTCGTACCTTGAGCAGATCCGCGCTACAATGCCGGTAAAGCAGCAAAACAGATTCAGGAGCAAGCTTGTCTAATTCAGTTGAACAGCACCTTATTGAAGGGTCGGGATTGACCCGTGCTGATGTTGAAGAATCCATTAATCTGATATTACAGCACCAAAATAACTTTTCTGATGTGTATTTCCAGGCCAGTCAACACGAAAGCTGGGTATTGGAAGACGGGATTATTAAAGACGGTAGCTACAATATCGAGCGCGGCGTAGGGGTAAGGGCAGTCTCCGGTGAAAAAACCGGGTTTGCCTATTCAGATGAAATAACCCGTGAAGCATTGTTAAACGCCGCTGGAGCAGCGCGCAGTATTTCCGCCCATGGTGGCACCCAAAGCCTCAATAAGTTTGTCACGTTGGAGCAGGGGGCGTTGTATACCTCCAGTAATCCATTAGCGCAAATGACTGAATCTGAAAAAATCGACTTGCTGCGCATCACCGACAATTACATCCGCCAGCAAGCGCCAGAGGTATCGCAGGTGGTGGTGAGTTTATCTGGAGTATACGAAGAAATCCTGGTGGCAGCGTCGGACGGCACTTGGGCCACCGATTTACGCCCGCTGATTCGCTTGAATTGCTCAGTGATTCTGGAAAAAGACGGTCGCAGAGAGCGAGGTAGTTCTGGCGCAGGTGGCCGTATGGGTTATCTGTATTTCAGAGAAGACTACAATGGAGCTCCGCGCTATCAGTCTATCGCCGATGAAGCCCTACACATGGCCAGAATTAATCTGGAGGCTGTGGCAGCGCCAGCTGGTGTGATGCCGGTGGTGTTAGGTGCAGGTTGGCCCGGAGTATTGTTACACGAAGCGGTGGGGCACGGTTTAGAAGGTGACTTTAATCGCAAAGGCGCATCTACCTTTTCTGGTCGTATCGGGGAGCAGGTAGCTGCCAGTGGCGTTACTGTTGTGGATGACGGCACCATGCCAGACAGACGCGGCTCTTTAAGCTACGACGATGAGGGAACGCCGGGACAATACAATGTACTTATCGAAGACGGTATTCTCAAAAAATACATGCAGGATAAGGTCAATGCCGAACTAATGTGCGTAGAGCCTACCGGCAATGGGCGTCGCGAATCTTATGCGCATCTACCTATGCCTCGAATGACCAATACCTACATGTTGGCGGGCAATAGCACGCCGGAAGAAATTATCTCAACAGTAGACAAAGGCATCTGGGCACCAAACTTTGGCGGAGGTCAGGTGGATATCACCTCCGGTAAGTTTGTATTTTCTACTTCCGAAGCCTACTTGATTGAAAATGGTAAGGTGACGTCTCCAGTTAAAGGCGCGACTTTGATTGGCAATGGTCCGGAAGTGATGCAAAAAATCTCCATGATAGGCAACGATCTGGAACTGGACCGCGGAGTTGGTGTTTGCGGTAAAGACGGTCAAAGCGTGCCTGTTGGCGTGGGTCAGCCCACCTTAAAAGTGGACGCCCTTACTGTGGGTGGTACAGCTTAAAACAGTATTTTCAAACACTCATTAAAAAAGCCCCGATTTCGGGGCTTTTTAGTTGGATTACTAGCAAATTAGGGGGCAGCTCTTGCTAGAGAAAATTCTACGTTAGTGCGTGCACCAGAAGGACTATCGATAACATAAGAGAAAGTTTCTAACGCCGAAGTATCTCCGTTTCCACTTTCATTCTGATATGTAAAAAGCCGGTTAACATTTCCAGGTACTATCGGGTTTTCACGTTGATTGGTATTGCCAACGGTGTCGTTTGTAACTGATATCTCCCCATCGGAGTTAATGGTACCCAATTCAGTACCTGAGGCCAAAACCTGCTCGTTAGTATCATAATAAACGATGTAATAATTATAGATGGTGTCGTCAGGCTGCTCAAAAATGCCATCGACCACAGATTCATTTGTTATTGTCACATTTGGGTCAAATTTCGCGATGATGTTTTCGTTTACGTAGATTTCCTCATCTTCGGCGCTCTGCGACGCGTAAATACGCCAATAAGCCTCAGAGGATGATAAGATAAGAGTAAATGCTCTTCGAATATGTATTGAACGCGCAGTTTCTTCACATCGGGTTTCTGAATTACACTGTGGTCCATTAAACAATTCATCTGCAGCGTTGAAAGCTTCATCGCCATTGAAATCAATAAACGGTTCTGAGTCCTGACGGCTGCCGTCTTCGTTGTAGTCCACCCAAGCTTCAGAGTAGTCTACAAATCCAACAGAGCCATATTCATTCACGCCAAAGCCGGAGTCAGTATCATCTGAAATAGGACCGCCATCACCATCGTAAAGATCGCCTATGTCAGCATCGTCATTGAAATCATAGGCATTATTGCCGTTTCCATCAAAGAGGGTTTCATGCCCTATTGCCGTGGCAAGAATTGTGTTTCTATGGTCGTCATCATCCCGAGGGTTTTGACTGGTCCAGGTAACTGAGCAGGTGCCTGTGGCTGCCAGTGTCGGATCGATATCGCCATTTGCATCTTCACCTGTCTCACAACTGCCTTCGATACTACCGTATTCAGTGGTGAAATTTACGGTAGTACCGTTGGGCACAGGGTTGTTAAATATATCTGCCAATCTGGCAGTAATCGTTACGGTTTCACCACTGACGTTAAATGCTTCAGGATTAAGAATGTTGGCACTTAAGGTAAAGCTATTTTGATCTGGTAAACCAGTATTGACTGTCAGTAAGTCAGATTGGGTACGAATAACCGTAGACTCTGTAGATACTACAGCAGCCGTTACTCTGACAGGAGTAGGGACCGTGCCAGCAGTGACTCGAGTACTTACCTGGCCTGAACTGTTGGTTAGACCTACCTCTGGGTCGAGTGATAAACCGCCTGCTTTTGTATTCAAGGAAAAAGTCACTTCCTGCTGCGCCAGTGGGTTGCCCAAATCGCCATTAACCTGAAATACCAAAGTTGATACTGAGCTGGAGTTTTGTCCGCCAGTGCCGGATAACACCATGGCATCAGGTGTTGCCGATACAAATGAAATTGAGCCAATGCCTTCAGCTTCGATTGCCAGGTCTCGGGTAATGGTAAGGGTTTCGTTATTGATAACCACAGAGGCAACAATTTGGTCCGAGTTACCAGTGGCACCGGCACAGCTTAAATCTTCAAAGGTGGCCGAAGCAACACCGTTGATGGTGGTAACGGTTTCATCAATGGTGGCCTGACTATTGGCTACACAAGTGGAGGTAAAGGTAATCGGAGTCGGCGTAGTTATGCGAGCATCATTTTCGTCCACCAGGGCGACGTCAAAACCCGTTGTAGCACCTGCACTGATGGTGACATCACCGTTTTCATCGGCAATGGATGAGCCGATAATACCTTCAACAAAGTTGCCATCTCCATCAATATGACCAAAGCGGATTTCGCCTTCTACAGTTGCCCCGGCAGAACGCACCGCAAAATTACTGGCAGCACTGATTTGTATGTCGTTTACCGTGGTTTCTACTTGTAATGAGTAGGCACCTAAATCGTTTTCTGTGGCGCTAATGTCCACCTCGGCGACGCCTCCCATGCCGGTAAGTTCTGAAGTTGGTGTTAGTACCGGACCTGTGCCCTGAATCGAGAAAGTGACAATGCCGCCAACCACAGCGTTGCCGTCGGAATCTCTCACCGTCGCTTGGGCGTTAACGGTATCGCCAGCTTGAAAAGCACTGACCGGAGAACCATCACGCAGCAGAGCTACGGTGACGGTAGGCGACGCAGTCACTGTGGTATCCACTGTGACATATTCATAGTTGAGTGAGCTACTGAGTGACTCGTAGCTGGCAGTAACTGCCGCAGCACCAATAGTTGCATCAGTATTGGTGATAGTAACCTCGGCGTTGCCTTGGGCATCGGTAAGCGCGGTGCTTCTATCTAAGCTGCCTAAATCTGATGATAGTGAAAAGCTGACGATTTCATTGCTGACACCTTCTTCACCTCGGGTCAGTGATGCGCGCACACAGATCTCTTCGTTGGTGCCAAAGCTTTGGGCTTCGGTATTACAGTCTTGCTCTAATACCGCTATAGAAATCTGAATGGGGCCTTGTGCATCCGCCACATATTCGTAGTTGGCTGAACTACTAATGGTATCGAATGTTGCTACAACGGTTGTTGCTCCAGTGGTTTGGTCTGCATTACTAATTGTGGTTTCAGCAATGCCGCTGGCATTGGTTAAAGCCGTTGTACTGTTCAAAGTACCGATGGCAGCGCCTTGGGTGAAACTGATAATTTCCCCCGATACCGGGTTATCGTCGCTGGTGAGTAATGCCCGAACACATATAGAATCCGAGGTGCTAAAAGTAGGAATGTCCACGCTCTGACAATTGCCGTCCAATACTGATACTTGCAGAGCAATCACGGCATTGGTAGAGCCTGCGGTAAATTCGAAACTCTCTGAAGCGGTGTTACCATCATATGTCGCTGTGACGGTGGCAGCACCGGTATCTACGCCATTGCTGGATATAATAATCTGCGCAATACCATCAGCACTGGTTAAGGTGCTCGTGGTGCTCAGGCTGGCAATAGTGGAATCTAGCGAGAAAGCCACTGCCTGGCCTGAATAGGCACTTCCGTCACTGGTGAGAGTCGCTTGCACACAAATGTCTTCATCTGCAGTGAAGGTGTTGTCGCTGACCGCTTCACAGTTGCTGTCTAAAATAGCGATGGATAAATCAATAACAGGGTCTGTTGTTGGGTTGAATGGATCGGGTCCATTGGCACCCGATGAACCCCCACCACAACCACTGATAAGGAAAATCAGGAAGACAGCAAAAATGTTAGCGCGCATTTTATCACTCTTGTATTTCTTGTTTTAAGTATTGGAATATTTCTCTATAGGCTTTAGGGGGCTTGTTTTGTTCCCGCTCTTTTTTGGCCTGTCGTATCCATTGTCTCAGACGTTGTCGGTCCAATTGTGGATATTCCTGCAACAAACTTTGCAGTGCATCGTCGCCCTGGTCAACAAGTTTATCGCGCAATGTTTCAAGTTTGTGGAAATGGGCTTTTAGCTGATATTGCTGCCCTTGTAAATTTTCCAATGCTTGGGTAATCGCAGCAACGTCTTCCTCGTCCCGATTGCGTAGCAATTTGCCAATAAATTGCAGCTGTCGTCGATAGGATGGTTTTTTGCGGTTCATGTTGCGGGCGATATCTATTGCCTCTGCCACTTCCGTATCCAAGGGGATCTTTTTCAGCGCAGCTACGCCCAGTTCCACTACCTGTTCACCCAATTTAACCAGCGCCAACATTTCTTTTTTGAGCTGGGTTTTACTTTTATAATCGTCAAATTCCGAGTCGGAATCTGAAAACAGATCTTCGCCCATAACCTTCACTTTGGTGTTACACTTGGCATGATTGTAACCATTGCCCGTGCTAATACCAATGAATACTTGTGGATTAGCACAATTGAAAGGATCGAAACAGTAATGCACGCTGAGCAACAACTCGCCGAAATACAAGAAGTCGTGGCGGATGTTTTAAAAATGGCCAAAGTTGGGGGCGCAGATAACGCCGAAGCTAGCATCAGTAAAGTACAAGGTATTGCCGTTGCTACCCGCTTAAAAGAGGTGGAGACCGTCGAATTTACCAATGACGGTGGTTTGGGAATATCCGTCTATGTGGACGGCTGTAAGGGGAGTGCGTCAACTGCTGACTTGAGCAAAAAGGCGCTGGCACTAACGGTTGAAAAAGCCATTTCGATAGCGCGTTACACAGGTGAAGATCCCTGCTCTGGCCTGGCTGAAAAAGAGTTAATGGTGGATAAAAACATCGACCTTGAGCTTTATCATCCGGTAGATCTCGATACTGACGCGGGATTACAACTGGCGCTTGAGGCTGAATCAGCGGGGTTGGATTGCGATGATAAGATCAGTAATTCAGACGGTGCCAGCTACAACGCCAATATTGGTCTGAAGGTTTATGGCAATACCCATGGGGTGAATGTTGGCTATCCAAGTTCTCGTTACAGTCTGAGTTGTGTATTGATTGCCGGGGACGGGGATGACATGCAACGGGACTACGCCTACACCGTTTCTCGTGAAGCCAATAAATTGCAATCCGCGCAAGATGTGGGCCGTGAAGCAGCAAAAAACACGGTTAGCCGCTTAGGTGCGAGAAAAGTTAATACCTGCAAAGTGCCAGTGATCATCGACAAAGAGCTGGCGCCAAGCTTCATCGGACATTTTGTCAGTGCCATCAGCGGTGGTAGCTTGTATCGTAAATCCAGCTTCTTATTGGACAGTAAAGGACAGCAGGTGTTTCCTGAGTGGTTTGAAATTCTGGAAAGGCCACACCTTAAACGAGCACTGGCCAGCAGCGTATTTGATAACGAAGGTGTTGCCACTTATGACATGGACATTGTTACTAATGGCGTACTCAATCATTACCTGTTAACCAGTTATTCAGCCCGCAAACTGAGTACTAAAACCAATGGTCACGCCGGTGGAATTCACAACTGGTTAGTTAAAGATACGGGTCACACTCAGGCTGATTTGCTTAAAGAAATGGGCACCGGATTACTCATAACTGAGTTGATGGGGCAGGGCGTTAATATAGTTACCGGAGATTACTCCCGCGGAGCCGCAGGTTATTGGGTGGAAAATGGGGTTATCCAATATCCAGTGCACGAACTGACCATTGCAGGCAACTTAAAAGATATATATCAGAATATCGTGGCTGTGGGTAACGACGTAGAAAAACGCGGCAGTATCTTCACCGGGAGTTTATTGCTGGAATCCATGTCCGTTGCCGGAGAGTAGGTTTTCTGCTGTCAATTGAGTCTCTGTTAGAAATTTTATCGCTACAAAATCAAGTTGATCTGTATTTGCCGTTTTGAAATGGGACAGGTCAACTAAGCTCCCTTATATTTGGGGCGCAGCAGCTCCCCTTGAGGCGCAGTCGGCGCCCCGACAAAATATGTTCCATTAGAGATAAGGTGCTGATTTACATATTGTTGTCGAGATAAATCCTTGAGAATCCCCATATCTTTTTTGACTTCAATTGTGTCTGACAGACGCCATCCATGGCTTTTCTGAACCAAATCCCTTTGGTCCACATACCATTTCTTTTTGCCAAAAAGAAACCGTATGCGAAAGAAAAAGGCTCCCCGCATTACGCTTAATCCATTGAAAAACTGCAAGTTTCCGTCGTCACGATGCGCGTCCATGCTTAGGCGTGACTTGATTTTCTTCCCTGAAAATCACCGGCAACTTGCTTATCGTTTTTCAATGGCGCTTCATGAGGGGAAATGGGGTGGTTTATTCATTTCCACGAGAAACGACAATATTACACTTCGTTAGCACACTCATCCTAATGCTCTCAACTTTTTGGTTAAACACTTTGACTTGATAACCCTATGAATTTATTAACATAAAGATATTTTCAACGGAAAAAGGAACTGGAAAAACTTCAAATAATTGAGCGGATTCTCAAGGATAAATCTCGACCTACAGATACAAAAAAGGCCGCTGAAGCGGCCGTTTTTATATTAGTTTGACGCTTAAGCGTCTACAGATCCGCAGAAGCGATACCCTTCACCGTGAATGGTGACAATCAAATCCTCGGCGTCTTGCTCGCTTTCAAAGTGCTTGCGTATACGACGGATGGTGACGTCGACAGTTCTGTCGTTAGTGCGCAATTCACGGCCAGTCATTTCCAGGATAAGCTGCTCACGAGTGAGGATTTTACCTGGATTACTCAAGAACAGGTGCAGGGCGCGGAATTCACTGCGCGGCAATCTGAATTCATTGCCGGATGGAGAAATTAAGCTGCGGCTATCGCCGTCCAATACCCAACCGTTAAAGTTAACTTTACTAGGCAGATCTTCATCTTCATTGGCGTTACTGGTTCGGGCCAACAAGTTTCTGGCTCTGATAGTCAGCTCGCGTGGATTAAATGGTTTGGTGAGATAATCATCTGCTCCAATTTCTAAACCCAGGATGCGATCCACATCGTTGTCTCTACCGGTTAAAAATATCAAGCCGACGTTTTTCTTATCTCGCACTTCGCGAGCCAGAATCAGCCCGTTTTTGCCCGGTAAATTAATATCCATGATCACCAGGTCGATGGTGTTATTTTCGAAGTGATCATGCATTTCTTCGCCATTTTCCGCTTCGAATACACCGTAGCCCTCAGCTTCGAATAAACTTTTCAGCGTAGTTCTTGTTACGACTTCGTCTTCTACTATCAATATATTTGGAGTTTGCATGATCTCACCTGAGATTGTTGTCATTTATTTTTATTTTGTAACCTGGTTACAGTTTATCGGAAATTAGCACGTTTCAACAATAGGGAGCTGAATTTAAGTGAAGTGTTCTCATATTGCTCCTGACTGAAGAAAATGCGCATTTTCGACTGTAAAGGTACTATGGTGATCATTCCGCCATTTTCAATAAAGTCTCGCGTTTCTCCAACAGAAACAATCGTTCTGTTTAATTCTTCCAGTTTGGCGAATAGCTCCTGGCTTTCTGCTTGTTTGCCGATGAAGACAACCTGGCATTGATCGCCAGTTAATTGTTCTGGTGTTTGCAGGCTAACCAGCCTGATATCTTTGTCTTTTAAGCGTTTTTTAGGAAGTTTATTGAAGACTTTGGTATGAGACTGATTAGCGTCTTCCATAAAACAAAAGTTAAAGGTATCGTCACTAAAGCTTTCATCTGGATAGCTGGTGTAATGGGCAATGTGGTAAAGAAATGAGGCTCTGAGTTCTTCTGGTTTAAAGGATTGCGCATAGCCTGTCTGCCACGTCGCCAAGGACATGACCAGAATACTGGTTAAATGCTTGATTACCTTTAAATTCATCAGGAACTCTGCAGCAGTTTTTCCGGTTCTACCCGTTTAACCGGAAATACGATGTTAAATTCAACACCATGGCCCGTTTCACTTGAAAGTGAAATTGAGCCATTCAATGCTTGCGTTACCAGATTGAATACAAGGTGCATGCCTAAACCACTGCCACCCTGGCCGCGCTTAGTGGTTACAAAAGGGTCAAAAATGCGTTTGCGCATGTGTTCCGGTATGCCGCGCCCATTATCGGTATAGGTGATGTTGAGTTTATCGCTATCGATAAGCTCCGCATGGATCACTATCGCTCCGTTTTGTTGATCTTCAAAGCCGTGAATGATGGAGTTCATTATCAGGTTGATCATAATTTGATTAATTGGGCCTGCTTTAGTTTCAATGCAAAGCTCTGGATCACAGTCGATACTAATTTGATGAGACAGGTTCTTAAGTCTGGGGCGCATGGATAACAGTATTTCATCCATCAGCTGTTTAAAGCTAAAGGCGCGGTCTTGCTCACTAGATTGGTCTACGGCCACCTGTTTGAAGCTGGAAATAAGCTCAGCAGCTCGGTTCAGGTTGCGATAAATAATATTGAGGTTTTCTTCGCCCTCATTCATAAACTTCGATAGCATACTGGCTTTGAGGGTTTTTTCTTCAAAGGCTTTTTTCAGTTCATCCAGTCTATCCAGCATCATAGTAGATGCTGTTACGCCCAGTCCGATTGGCGTATTAACTTCATGAGCTACACCCGCCACCATGTCGCCCAATGAGGCCATCTTCTCGTTTTGTACCATTTGACGCTGGAATTGATGCAGTTTTTCCAGAGTCTGGATTAATTCCTGGTTTGCTTCTTTCAGAGCCTGGGTTCGCTGATTAACTTTCTCTTCCAGATTTTGCGCCAATCTCAGGTGCTCAGTTTCGGCTTCTTTTTGTGCCTGCATGTGGTCCTGAACTCGGTCTAACATCTGGTTAAAAGACGACGACAACAGATTGAGCTCTTTGACGTTGGCCAGCTCTGCACGTTTCGAATAATCTTTTTTGTGAGCGATATCGGTTACCAGGTTCACCAAGCCATCGATAGGATCGGTGATTGTGCGTTGTAATCTCAAGGTAATGATAAAACACACGGTTAGCG
Organism: Planctobacterium sp. AWM4_229; assembly: GCF_056160305.1. Taxonomy (NCBI): domain Bacteria; kingdom Pseudomonadati; phylum Pseudomonadota; class Gammaproteobacteria; order Alteromonadales; family Alteromonadaceae; genus Planctobacterium; species Planctobacterium sp. AWM4_229. The sequence goes on from NZ_JBSWWX010000004.1 coordinate 477,625, forward strand.
TTACTAACAGCACTAACAGATTGATCATAATGCTGTTCACAGTTAAATCTTGCAGAGACTTGGCGGAAGCCCTGAGATAAACATAACCAATGATGGTATCGTCGATGGAAACAGGCTTGATAAATTCTACCTGGCTCTCATTAATGATGGGGACTTTCAGTTCCTCTACTCTGTCATACATGGCCTGGATAGGAGCCTGACCCTTCTTGTTGTAACTGGCAAAAAACGACAACTCGCCATCTGGGGTGACCTTGTATATGTGCACGTTGGTTATGAATTCAGCAGCGGAGAGCACCAGCAAGTTTTCTTCTTCAGTAATGTTATCATCGAAGGCAATACCACTTTGGGCGTTACGGGCGATTAACTCACCAAATATTTCAACCTGATCAATGAGTTCAGTTTTATAGGTGGTTACCTGGGTATAAAAGGAGATACTGCTGGCTAAAAATAGTGCGAGGGTGGCCACGCCCATCACTACCCAGACAAACAATCGTTTAATTGACAAAAATTTTGATTCAGAGCCCATTCAGCGCATTCTTGTATTCGGCGAACTGACGTTCAGACAATCACCATATTGATATAAAGTGGCCATAATTGAAACTACAACTCTAAAAACTTATGAAAAAAAATGCAGAAGCGCAAGTTTTCAGGCTATGGAAGGCCTATCAGGACATAAAAATTCACACTTCGTCTGCGCAAAGCTTTATATCTGCAACAGGATTCATAATTTCTGCCTGCAATCCCCAAAGTCAGCTTTGTGAACAATCGTTTAATCGGCGCAAAACACAAAAGCTACAGCGTTATTTGAAAAGTAAAAACATTGACTTTAAGTCACTTTTAGTGGGCGATACCACATTTAGCTGGAGTGAGCCGAGTTTTTTGATATTTGCCAGCGAATCGCAGGCTCATAATCTGGCGCGAATTTATCAACAGAATGCAGTTTATCAGCTTATACAAGGTGAACTTTGGTTAGTGCCGGTATTGCTGGGGCAAGTCGCACCCACCTCAATGGGGCCGGTAAGTGATTTTTTTATTGGGACTTCTTAGTACTTCACTAATTCCTTTAACTGCTCCTCAGTTATCCCTAGCTGTGCAGTCCAGGAATTAATCCGCATCTGCTTGATTTGCTTTGCTACGGTATCTTCTTCTTCTACAAGAAGATCTTCGAAATCTGTCAGGCAGATACAAACCAACTGGTTTTTGTCTTCACCTGTTTTTGGGTCCGGTAAAGTAGCACTTTTGTAGATGATACGCGGGCATTGGTCGCGGCGCTGTGGATCTTGAATACAGGTTTCAGGTAGTGAGTATGAACTAAAGCTTATCACCGACAGCAATACCGCCATCGGTAATAAGGTGAGTTTCCTGAGAGTACCAAAGCGCAACAAGCTTATTCCTTGAAATATTACTGATCTGCTCAGGATTTTATGACCTGAGGGCATCCTCGTAAAGCCCTGTGTAATTGCGCGCTGCGTCTTCCCAGGTAAATTTGGTGTGCATGGCTCTGTGTTGCATTGCTTTGAATTGCTGCGGGTATTCGTAATAAAACAATGCTGCGCGGCGCAAACAGTTTAGCAAGTCAGAGCTATCAGCGCTGTGAAATACAAAGCCCGTAGCCTGATCCGGGTTTTCTTCCAGATCAATCACCGTATCTCTTAATCCGCCTACAGCGCGAACAATGGGTATGGTGCCATAAGCCAGGCTGTACATCTGATTTAACCCGCAGGGCTCAAACAGTGAAGGCATCAGGAAGTAATCACTGCCCGCTTCCAGTAAGTGCGCCATGTGATTACTGAACTCTTCACGGAACACAAATTTCTCTGGCTCCTGATGGGCAAAATGATGCAGCTCTTCACAAATTGATGGATCGCCAGTACCAATAATAAGCAGCTGAACGTTGTGTTGCATCAAATGACCCAGAATTGGCAGAAGATAACCGAAGCCCTTTTGTTCCGTTAAGCGGCACACCATGCCAAACAGCGGAATGTCGGGGTTTTCTGGTAAGCCCACGGCACTTTGCAGTGCCTGCTTACAACTCACCTTGCCAGACATATCATCAGCGTGATAATTAACGGGTAACTCCGGATCGGTAGCCGGATCCCATTGACTGTAATCGCAACCGTTGAGTATGCCCGTCAGGTCGTGCTGGCGCGTCATATACTCATGGTACATGTGATGAGAACCCAGTGGTGTTTTGAGCTCATAGCCGTAGTGAGGACTTACTGCATTTATTTTATCGGCGTTCATAACGCCGATTTTCATAAAGTTAATGGCGCCCATATTGTCTTTTTGGGCGGCAATTTCTTCATAGGGATGCAGAAAAGGAATGTCATGCAAGGGGTGCTGACACTGATATGCACCATTGTGTACTGTTAGCACCGAACGGCTTTGGGCGTAAAAGCCGGTGGGGTCGCGACGCATGAAAAAAGGCACCAGTGCCGTATGCCAGTCGTGACAATGCACAATTTGCGGTTTGAATCCGATACAGGTACCAGCGTGCAGTGCCGCCATGGAAAAGAACGCATAGCGCTCAGCATTGTCCGGGAAGGCGTGATAACTGTCGGTATATATCCCGTCTCTGTCAAAAAACGGAGGGAAATCAATCAGGTAAACACAAAGACCATCCAGATCCATTTGCCGAATGTTGTAATGATATTGCCTGTCGTTGGCATACAACACTTGTGTATCTGAGATTTGATGGGATTCAAACTTTTCAGCGATGGCTTTGTAATAGGGCAAGATAACCCGAACATCATGGCCAAAATTCTTAAGGGCTACTGGCAAAGCCCGACCAACATCGGCCAGGCCCCCGGTTTTTACTAAACCTTCAACTTCTGATACGACGAACAGAACTTCCACTAGAAACCGATCTCCATGTTTTTCGGAATAACTACGATACCTTCTTCAGACACGGTTAAGCCGCGGGAGCGATCCAGTTCTAAATCAACACCAATTTGGGTGTTAGGCGCTATTTTAACGCTTTTATCGGCAATAACGCGGTTAAGTACACAATTTTCGCCTACTTCACATTTGCCCAGCATGATGCTTTCCACCATTCTGGTGCCTTTGTGGATTTTGGCGTTAAAGCCTAAAACACTGCGTTCGATGTGGGCGCCAGTGACCTCGCTGCCAGAGCTGATCATGGAATTTAATACCGTGCAGTGATTGCCTTCATCATCGGCCATAATATTCGCTGGTGGTACTGGTGGGTGATAACTGCGCAGAGGCCAGCGGTTGTTGTACAAATCAAATTCTGGCTCTGCTACCAACAAGTCCATGTGGGCTTCCCAGAAAGAATACACTGTACCTACATCACGCCAGTAACTGTGGTTAGCGGTTTCAGCTTCACCTGGAATTTCATTGCGATTGAAATCGTAAACGAATACTGGCTCACCATCAGCCACCATTTTTGGCAGTATATCGTGGCCAAAATCATGAGAAGACATTTTATCTTCGGCGTCTGCGCTGAGGTATTCGAATAATTTATCTTTCTTAAATACGTAGTTGCCCATAGAAACCAGTGCCAAATCAGGGCGACCCGGAATGGTTTTGGGGTTTTCCGGCTTTTCTTCAAAGCCAATCATTCGATAATCTTCGTCTACTTCGATAACACCGAATCGCCCGGCAGCTTCAGAGGCCAGAACAGGGATGGCGCACACTGTTAGTGAAGCGTCCATTTTTTCGTGATAACGCTGTACCTGACGAATATCGATTTTGTAGATGTGATCACTACCGAAGATAAATACGTTGTCTGGCTCGTGGATCTCAATCAGGCGTAAGTTTTGATAGATGGCATCTGCCGTGCCCTCGTACCAGCGCTTGCCCATGCGCATTTGCGCCGGAATGGCATCGATAAAGTTACCGGTTAAGCCTGTGATGTGCCAAGCCTGTCGTAAGTGAATATTGAGCGATTGCGACTTAAACTGGGTCAGTACGTACAGCTTCAGAATGTCTGAGTTAACGAAATTATTGAGTACAAAATCAATAAGTCGTAAACCGCCGGCAAAGGGCACTGCTGGTTTAGTTCGGGTCTGAGTCAATGGGAAAAGTCTGGTACCGGCACCGCCAGCCAGGATCATCGCTATATTTCGTGACATTTCGGCATATTCCTTTGGATTGCATTTACAAAATCATAGCACCAAGATTGTTACTGAGTTAGCAGGGAAAAGAAAATTCACAAAAAAGTAAACAAACGTTTAAAAATTAACCGTTTGTTATTAGTGAAGAAAACCATGATATGCAGAAATTCTCTGCGCCAGGTTAAGTCGCTCTCAGTTTATCGTTGCTTTGTTGTTTTTAGATGGGATGCAACGTCTTGGTTTTCTCTCCGCTACTGCAGAAAGAGTAATAAATAAATCCTACGCCTTTTCTTACCAGATTTGGACCGACCACTGAAAAAAAGTTGTGACTTTAACGATTTAGTAAAAAAAAGAGGCTCAAAAAGCCGCTAAGCTAACGAGCCTCATACACCAATTAATACTAATTGGTATTTCTCTGGTAACACAAAAACAAGCTTTTAGAATTCAAAATGTAAGCGGTTACATTTTGAATTGCAAGTAAATTTCAAACATTTTAAGTACACAACGAGAGCAGGGGAGTTACTGCCCCCCATTTTGGGGAGCCGTGAGAATGTATTTGATGCTGCGAAAGTCTATTTGATACAGCGGTAAAGTGTAAACTTGCTGGTTTGGGCCATTACTTTGCAGTTGGAAAAGCTGCCTTTTAACTGTTCGGCGTAGGGCAAAAAGCGATTTGCCACTAACCAAAGTTCGCCGCCTGACTGCAGTTTTTGTTTAGCATCTCGAATGAATTTATCGGTAATGCTGTAATCGGTTTCAAGACCAGTATGAAATGGTGGGTTGGTGTATATCGCCTTAAAGGTCCCTTGAAGTTCGTTAAGGCCATTGCTGGCAACAACGTTAAATTGAGCCCCGGTTTTACTCATGGTGAGTTCGCTGCAATGCAGCGCCAGAGCATTGATATCGCTAAGTTGGATATTAATGCCGGTATTAAGTTTTGCCAGGTAAGCACCCACTACGCCGCAACCACAAGCAAAATCAAGAATGTTGCCTTCAGGCACAGATGTGATGTTTTCCAATAATAACAGTGTGCCAGCATCCAGTTCACCATGACTAAATACACCAGGTAAAGAGGCCAGTTGTAACTCTACATTACCGTTTTTATTCGGCACCTGAACAGTGTGTTCGCTAATAAACTTCTCCAGCTCAAATGTTTTGCTTTCCGATATTACTGTTGCAAATATTGAGCAGTGGCGGGCAGAGTCCAGCTTATTGGCACGCTCACCAACCGCTTCTAATAATTTTCCGCTGCTCTTAATGCCGCCTTTGTTTTCGCCCACCAAACACAACAAACCCTCTTGCTTAAGCTGTGTGGCCAGATAAGCAATTAACCATACTGTGTGCTTTTTGGCTTTGGGCAGATACAGCACAATACCGTCGTATTTTTCATTGTCGTCCGGCAGGGTAATACCAAAATGATGACGACCTGGTTGTCGTTTGGCGATGGCCTGGTATTGATCAAAGTACTGATGAAACCCGGATACGGTATCAGGCAGCTCGGCGAAAATGGCGCTGTCGGTTGGATTCACCAACAACCAGCGCCCTTCTGCGAGCATATCGGTTTGACGCATTAAACATTGACTGGCAGGCGATAGCATTAGTTAACTTTCCTGAAGATCAGATCCCAAACACCATGGCCTAAACGATGGCCGCGCTGCTCGAATTTTGTCAGTGGACGGAAATCCGGGCGAGGTACGTAATCTTTTGTTTCAGAGGTATTCTCAAAACCTTCCTGCACTGACATCACTTCCAGCATGTGCTCGGCGTAGTTTTCCCAATCGGTGGCCATGTGAAAGACACCGTCTTTGGCCAGCTTGCTGCGAATAAGTTGAGCAAATTCCGGCTGAACTATGCGGCGCTTGTGGTGGCGTTTTTTATGCCAGGGGTCTGGAAAATACAACTGCACTCGGGCCAGGCTCTCATCAGCTATGGATTGTTTTAGTATTTCTACGGCGTCGTATTCGAATAAACGTACATTAGTTAAACCCTGCTCAACGATATCTGCCAGACAGGCGCCAACACCAGGGGTATGCACTTCGATGCCGATAAAGTTCTTGTCTGGCTCGGCTGCAGCCATTTCCACAAGGCTTTTGCCCATGCCAAAACCAATCTCCAGTACGACAGGGGCATTGCGGCCAAACACCTCTTCAAGGTTGTAAGGTTCTGGCTGAAAATCCAGACCGAAATTGTCCCAGTTGGTTTCTATAGCTAATGCTTGTCCTTTGGTCAGACGGCCTTCGCGTTTTACAAAGCTTTGTACCTTGCGCACATAGACGCCAGCGGCTTCTGCTTCTTCCTGAGATTTATACTTACTCAATGTCGTACTCTTAATTTTTGATCTTGCAATTACGGGTGGCGTATTATCCCGTCTCCCGTACGAAATACAAGCATAGGATAAATGACGCAAATCCCCAGTTCCCCTGTCATTACGCAGCGCATATTAGATTGGTTCGCAGTGCATGGCCGAAAGCACTTGCCCTGGCAACAAAACAAAACCCCTTATCGGGTGTGGATCTCTGAGATCATGTTGCAGCAAACTCAGGTAAGCACGGTGATCCCTTATTATCAGCGTTTTATGGCACGCTTCCCGGATATCACAGATTTAGCGCAAGCAGAGCAGGATGAAGTACTACATTTATGGACCGGGCTTGGCTATTACGCCCGCGCCCGAAACCTGCACAATGCCGCCAAACAAGTGGTGGTAGAGCACGGCGGTGAATTCCCTGAGAACTTTGAGCAGGTTTTGGCTTTGCCTGGCATTGGGCGTTCCACGGCAGGCGCGATATTGTCTTTATCACGGCAACTACCGCTGGCGATTTTAGATGGCAATGTTAAGCGGGTGCTGGCCCGCTATTACGGCGTTGCAGGTTGGCCTGGTGAGAAAAAAACAGAATCTCAGCTCTGGCAGTTGGCAGAACAAAACACCCCTAACGAACAGGTAGCGGATTACAATCAGGCTATGATGGATATGGGAGCAACTTTGTGCACCCGCAGCAAACCCGATTGCAATAACTGCCCCATTGCAACTCATTGCATTGCTCATAAAGAATTGAACTACACTGCCTATCCGGGCAAAAAATCGAAAAAAGCCATACCAGTAAAAACCACCACATTTATGCTATTGCGTCAGGGCAATAAAATATTAATGGAGCAGCGACCTCCTGCTGGTATCTGGGGCGGCTTGTGGTGCTTCCCTGAAGCAAGCAACGAATCTATCGCGCAAAGTGCTGAACAGCTAGGTTTCAAGGTAACAGCGCAATCAGAGCTCAATGCCTTTCGCCATACCTTTAGTCACTTTCATCTGGATATCAGCGCAGTGGTGGTTGATGTAGAAAATAGAACCTCCAGTGAAGTTAATGAAAGTCAGCAAATCTGGTTTGATCTTGCCAATCCACAAAAGATAGGGTTGGCTGCTGCTACCAAAAAGCTAATCGATCAATTAAGCTTGGCGCTATCTGAATAAAGGAAGTCGTTATGAGTCGTACCGTATTTTGTCAGCGTCTGCAAAAAGAAGCCCCCGGTTTGGATTTTCAGCTTTACCCAGGGGAATTGGGCAAGAAGATCTTCGACAACATTAGTAAAGAAGCCTTTAGCGAATGGCAAAAGAAACAAACCATGCTAATTAATGAGCACAAGCTCAATATGATGGATGCCAACGCGCGTTCTTTTCTGGAACAGCAAATGACGGCTTATTTATTTGAAGGTAAAGAGCCAACAATTGAAGGTTATACTCCGCCCAAGAGCTAAATTTGCCGTAAAAGTAAACGTTTCGCTGCTTTTATCGGCACTCGGCACACAAACTCTGTTTTTTTACAAAAAAGAGTTGACTTGGGGGGCCGAAATCCGTTTAATACGCACCCGCAGCAAGTGACAGACATGTTACAAACTGCGGATTCAGAGAACGATTCAAGTTCTCGATGGTGTACGCCCAGATAGCTCAGTCGGTAGAGCAGGGGATTGAAAATCCCCGTGTCGGTGGTTCGATTCCGCCTCTGGGCACCATTTCCCTTATCTCTTATATCAAGCTTGTAAATTTCCCATTTTTCAAATTTAAATATTACGCCTTAGATCCGTGTTGTTTTTACACGAGATAAGGGAAATGGTGACCAGTAGCTCTCACGGCTGCGCTGTTCGATTACAAAATACATCCCTATATTTTGCCCTTCGGGCCATGCTGCGCATGTTGAACAATGCTCCCGGCATTGTTGCTCCGCCTCTGGTGGTTGTTTAAATATCGAGCGAAGATGGAAGATGGTGACCAGTGTGTCTCACGGCTGCGCCGTTCGATTGTAAATTTCGTCCTTGAAATTTATCGCTTCGCGACCATCCTTCGGATGTCCAAGATTTGCTCCTGCAATCTTGTCCGCCTCTTTCGGCACCCTGTTGTTTTTGCATGAGATAAGGGAAATGGTGACCAGTGCGTCTCACGGCTGCGCTGTTCGATTGTAAATTTTGTCCTTGAAATTTATCGCTTCGCGACCATCCTTCGGATGTCCAAGATTTGCTCCTGCAATCTTGTCCGCCTCTTCAGGCACTCTGTTGTTTTTGCATGAGATCTGGGAAATGGTGACCAGTGCATCTCTCGGCTGCGCCGTTCGATTGTCAATTTCGTCCCTGAAATTTATTGCTTCGCGACCATCCTTCGGATGTCCAAGATTTGCACCTCAAATCCTTTATAAATACATCCAATGCTCGAGAGATAACAAAGTTCCAGACGTTTTAAGGGGGGACTACCTTAGCCCTTTATTTGAAAAATAATTACCAAATACATTTTGGTATGTACTCTATGGTGTGCTTTACTCTAGTAAATAACTATATCCAAGACAAAGTAGCATGTCTGAACAAATGAATAGTCTCCCCGAACAATCCACAGAATTTGAGTTTGACCGTTGCAAGTTGGCAATGAGTTATGACGTAGCAAAACTGCAGCAAGACGCGGTCAATATTGTGAGCCGCTATCAACCCTTCTATGTTCATTATAATGTTGTGCCCTTGACTATGCCGGGAGTGCGGAAGGCAGATGATAATATTGAACAGGAAAGTAAAAACGATTTTTCGGATCCGAAATGGACTATCTGGGAAGAAACAGAATTCTTGCAAAGCAGTCCTTATTTTAAAGAAGTTTTGAGTTCACTGGAATGTGAAAAGACCAATATCAGATTAATGAGATTGGCACCCGGTGCCTTCCTCAATGAACACTGTGACCCTCAACTAGACCTTAAGTTTCGTAAGCAGATACGTTTGCACGTGCCTATTTTTACGAACGAATCCGTGGAATTTTTGTTAAATAAAAAAGTGGTGCCGTTGCAACCGGGTGACTTATGGTATTTGAAACTCAGCGATCCTCATTCGGTTGTTAATTACGGTCAAACCGAGAGAATTCAATTGAGTATTGACGTTGTGGTAAACGAATGGATTGAAAACATGATACTAGGTGGCGAATGGCTAAAATAAATGGGGCACACAGAGTTAAATTAATTAACCTCAAGGCCCCTTATATTCTTACCAATACTCTCTTATAAGAGAAATTTTGTCTCCGGTGTAACCGAACAGGGCAAACATCTTCATATCGGGCTGCCATGTTCCGTCTTCCTTGCGCAATCCATGGGAATACTCCACCGCTGCATGGGTTTTGCCGTAGATCACGTTTAAAATTCGGATTTCGTTCTCGGGGCCGTTCTGGTAGGCCCCTTTTTTAAGCTGTCGGGCAAAGGCTTCTGCCCAGGTTTTTTTATCGAAATCAGCACCGTATTCGATGTGTTCATATTTAACGCTGTCATGCATCAGGCTGATTAAGTTATCAATATCTTGCTGTGTAGAACCTCGTTTTGCAACGCGATCCAGCGCCTGAAAGTACTTTTCTGCTTGCTGCAACATGCAGGCATTGTCGCAATCCGTGGCATTTGCAGATAATGCGAACATCAATAGCAGGATGCCAGAGAGTGATTTGATTTTCGATATCATATTGTTGTTTGTTGTACGCTTTAAAATTGGTGAGCAAGCATTGTCTGGCTTAGAAAAGATTACAACAGCAGCTGAGATGAGTGGTTAACAATATCAGGTGAACAACAGCTCAGTGGTGCAAGCAAGGAGCAGTGCTCCTGATACACTGCTCCTTCAATAATAGCGCTACACATTCCTTTTGTTTCGGAACCTTGATTATCCAGATTTAACTGACTTCTTTGGCAAGCTCAAAGTTTTGCTTTGCCAGTTTATCAGCCGCCAGATGAATGGCTTTTCTTATCCGGGTGTAAGTACCGCAGCGACAGATATTGGTCATCTGTGTATCTATATCGGATTCGCTGGGGTTGGGGTTCTTCTGCAACAAAGACGCCGCCGCCATGATTTGCCCTGCCTGACAATAACCACATTGTGGCACATCTACCTGCATCCAGGCTTCCTGTACCGGGTGTAATTCATCGGCATGTGCCAAACCTTCTATGGTGGTAATTTGCGCACCATTCAGGTGTTCAATCTTCAGCAAACAGGATCGGGTTGCCTCACCATTAAAATGCACGGTACAGGCACCACATTGCCCAATACCACAGCCAAATTTAGTGCCTTTTAGTCCTGCGTTTTCTCTTATGAACCATAAAAGCGGCATGTCTGCCAGTTCTTCCGAGACGGAAATCGGTTTGTTGTTAAGGGTAAATTGAATAGTCATCTTGTTCTCTTTTCCAACTGGTTGCGCTAAACAGACATTTGCTCTGCAATGGGAAGTTTGCGAATGCGTTTGCCACTGGCGGCGAAGATGGCATTACACAATGCTGCCGCAGCGGGAGCGGTGGGCGGCTCACCTACGCCTGTAGGTGGATAGTCATTGCTGATAATGCTCACCGGAATATCTCTCGGCGCGTGCAGCATGCGCATAAAGGGCAGGGTGTCGAAATTGTTATTCTGCACTGTGCCATTTACCACATTCACCTTGTTAAACAGGGTGGCGTTTAACCCGTCAATAAATCCCCCTTCCATTTGATTGCGTATATGGTTGGGGTTAATGGCAAAACCACAATCAATGGCTCCCCAGGCGTTAACGATATTCAAATGGTTATCCTCTACCTTCACTTCCACCACAAAGGCTGCGTAGCTACCAAAGGTAAAGTGTCCCGCCACACCCAAGCCATGGCCTTTCGGTCTTGGTTTATGCCACTGTGCCAGCCGTGCGGCTTCTTCATAACATTTGGCCATGCGCCCCGAATCAATTACGTCTCCTCCCCAGCCTTCGTAGGCATATTCTTTGTGGGGTTTCAGCATATCAAGGCGGTACTGCAGAGGATCTATGCCAGCATCCAGGGCGAGTTCGTCGGTCATGGACTCGCAGGCAAAAGTCCACTGCATATGAGCCGGGCCGCGCCAAGGACCAGTTGGGATCTTGGATAGCTCAGTAAAGTGTTCCGACTGAAAATTGGGGATCAGGTGGTTGGGAAAGCAGTCATCTCTGGCACCGCCACGAGTTTGTGCTTGTCGATGCAACCAGGCCGTGGGTTTACCCTCTTTATTGTTGCCAGCCATAATGCGCATTACATAAGCCGGAGCAAAGTAATCATGGGTGATTTCGTCTTCCCGCGTCCAGGTCACTTTTACCGGGTGTTTCAGGGTTTTTGACAGGTAAATGGCTTCTCGCACAAAGTCTCTTTCGAAGCGGCGTCCAAAACCACCGCCCATGCGCTTGCTGATCACTTCAACTTTCAGAGCATCTATTCCGGTATTTTGCTCAACTTCTTCGGCCACGATATTAGGAAATTGATGACCTGTCACAATGGTGGCATCGTGCTCTCTGATATCTGCGATACAGTTGAACGGCTCCATGCAAGCATGAGCGAATAACGGTGTTTCGTACACCTGAGCCAGGTGGGGATTGTTGGCAAGCCAGGCTCGGGCATCACCGGATTTTTTGCGTTCAGTGGCCGCTTTGTCGCTGTTTACCAGCTCGTTAAACTGTTGTGATTGCAGCTCGGAATCTTGCCCCTGGTAATGCTCATTAACATGCCATTGCACGTTTAAGGCATCTCTGGCTTTCATGGCGGACCATAAATTATCAGCGAGCACGGCTACGCCGTTAGCGACTACTTGCTTATCGTCGTCGTTCCAGTATTTGCCCATCATTCTGGGTATTTCAATAACGGCTTTTACGCCCGGCACTTTAAGTGCTGCTTGTTTGTCGTAAGCTTTGATATCCCCACCGATTTGCGGTGCCCGTGCAATTACCGCCTGCAATGCACCGGGGTAATCCATATCAATGCCAAACGTGGGCTGCCCGGTAACAATATCTTTTAAATCAATGGTACGGGTGTCTTTGCCCATTATGTGATATTGCGACTTGTCTTTAAGCTGTAATTCGCTCTTATCTACCTGCTGCAAAGCTGCTTTGTCTGCAAGTGCGCCATAGCTCAGGCGTGCGCCGGTTTCAGGGTTGATTACGTAACTCGCTCTGGTTTGCAATTTAGCCATTTGAGCAGGAGACAAGCGCCATTGACTGGCGGCTTCTTTGACCAACATCTGCCGAACGGTTGCGCCAGCTTCTCGCATATATTGCCAATTTCGCCGCACGGCGTGGCTGCCACCGGTACCCATATCAGAATATTGGTAACCCACAGCTCCTTCGTCGTTTTTATTTAACCAGGCAGGGCAGTCCTTCGTAAACTCAATAAGATCCCAGTCCAGATCCATTTCATCGGCCAAAATCATCGGGCCGGTGGTTTTCATGTGCTGCCCCATATCCATAACGGGGGAAGACATCAACACACTGTTGTCTTTGTTGATGGTGACATAAACACACCAGTCAGACCCGGCCTTTTCCGCTTCAGCGGCCACCAGGGGTAAGTGCGGTACTACCGCCAATGCCATACCTGAACCGGCTAATGACTTAATAAACCAGCGTCGGTTTTGATTAAAGTTTTCCATTCGAACGCATCTGCACCTGTATTGAAAATGGTGCCTATAGCATCTGATGATTCTTTGCAGACTGCGATGTCAGTAAACGACAATAATCGGTCACTTACCGAATCGGGTTAAATGACCGGGGTTCAGATAAGGCTAGTGCTGGGGGTTGGTGATTGGAGAATAAGATTGTTCAAATAAAACGGCACTGATTCTTTTTGCTCTTAAGCTTTAAGCAGGTTCTGGAGCCTTTCCCCATAAGAAATAAGCGATTTTGGAACTTAGCAAATCAGTTAAATACATTATTTCACTTGAAGTGAGATGAATAGGTTCTGCATCTGCAATAAAAACTAAAAAAGATGATTCGTCTTGTGATGTCCTATAACTTGCAACTGGCTTACCTTTAATAAAGGAAACCTGATTTTTACCCGGAGAGTCTAATGCCAATGTTAGATTTTTAATGTCATGCAGGTCCAATTCAATTAATATTTCATCAAACGCTAGCAGAAATATTTCACCTTTTATTTCTGCCTTAATTTTCTCATAAGTCGGATTGAGCAAAGTGAACTGATATAGCAGGGACTTGGCCCTGTTGAATACGGTAATTAGTTCACTTGCTTGTTTGGAGTTATCAAGAGAAACATGAACAATATTGTTTCGAGTCTTTCGCGCTTCATGAATTTCCTTGATCATATTCTTCCAGCTTGCACCATCTACCCCAACTGGCGGGTAATCTTCTATCGCATCAATTAATTGTGATAAGTTTTCTCGATTAGAGACCTTTCCAACATTTGCTTCGTAATATTCTTTGATGGATTTTTCCAAACTTACACACGCGACGACCAAATCCTCATATGTGACTATCCCATAGCCTGGAAGATCAACATGTGTGTTTTCATTAAACTTTTTAATCCTACGGTGGCGTTTGTCAAATTGCTTTAAGAATCTCTTAAGCATTAATAATCCAGTGATTTAAAAATTACTAAATGAATGATGGCTGACTGATTAATATGCTATCAAATAGAAATATGTTAATAAACAGTGCCCTTAAGGGGGAGGGAAATTGTGACTGATGAATAGAATGGAAAGAAAGGTTTTATGACAAGGAAACTGCTGCTTTAGTCGTTTCTATCATTGCCTTATTTATAACTGCATGGGGCCGTAGATTACATTTAGTATTCAGATTTCGTTCTCGGGAGCGTTCTGGTAATCCCCTTTAAAAAGCTGCCGGGTAAATACTTCTGTCTGGATTTTTAAATTGAAATACGCACTGTATCAGCTTTGTTCATATTTAACACTGTCATGTATCAGTGAGACCTGGTCATCAATATTGTGCTAGGTAAATTTACTCTTGGCTATGCTATCCAACGCCAGAAATTTCGTTTCTGATTTAATGTAAATGCAGGCAATTTCGCAATTTTCGGCCTCCGCCGACTAGGAGATCATCAATAGAAGGCTGACACACAGTGATTCGAGTTTCGATATTATGTTGTCGTTTTTTGTTCGCTATAAAAATTGGTGGGTAAGCACTGGCGGTCTCGGAAAAAATTTCAACAGCAGCTGAGATGAGTGGTTTTTTATTTCAGATTTTCAGTGTGTCTGCCCCCCTGAAATAATTGAAATTTGGGAGGTGGATTAATTAATTTTCGTTGTATGGTTTTAATTTTTCTGGTGTTAAAAAGGTGAAGCTATTTTAAGTATTAATGAAAATGAGAAGATTAAGCATTTCTTAAAGTGAAAAATGAACTTGTCAAAGTGAAAGTTTTGTATGGTAAATTAATGGGATATTTGATAGAACAAGCACTGTGCAAGATTGACAGTCTACACCATAGGAAAACGCACCGCTCGCCATATATAGATTGTTCCATGCCCAAGAGCTACTAAGGACTAATAATGGAAGAACTAGTTAAAATCATTGTCGCGATAAGGCCATACCTTGAAGCATTGTATTTCATTTCTGGGTTGGTAGTCGCGGTAGCGGCTTTGTACGCACTAAAGCAAATCCCCGTCTTAAAAAAGACACTAAAAATACAATCAAGGAGAGATGCGTTAAGGATAACAGCTGAACAGTGCAACTATTATTGTGAAACGATAATCCCGCTGCAAGACGCATTAGATGACTCCATAAAAGAGAACAAAGTTAAATACTTCGAAGGATGGAGCATTTCAGTAGACAAAGAAAGTATCTCTGTTTCCAGGAAAGAACCTCCCAATGATGATGGGATTGAAAGTATTATTGATGAACTCAGTGTGGTTAATAACATGGAGTCGTTTGCTACATTTTTCACCTCTGGGGTCGGTGATGAAAAAGTAGCATACGATACAGTTGGAAGGACTTTTCTTTTCTCAGCATCCAAATTGATGCCATGGATCATCACAGTCAGAAAAGAAGGGCACTATAAAAATTTAACAGAACTTTTCTTACGCTGGGAAAAACGAAGGATTAATGAAGTGCTTATGTCTAAAAAGAAAGATTTAGAGGAAAAACTCACAATGACGAATGACTCTGTCGCTATACCCCTAGGAACTGAAGATACATAACAATAGTATCAAATTCGTAGCTGCTCGACAGGTACTAACCACACCCGGCCAGTAGCTACGTTTATGAAACCTAATGAAATCAAAAGGGTCAGTTTCGCTGGAATTAAACCCTAAGGCTCGCTAACGGGATCCCCCTGATTCCCTCTCCCCTCCTTTTCCATTAAGATCTCCGAAAGAAAAAAATAACTAAGAGAAATTGATGGACTGGCTCTGGTCTTTAAATTCTGAACTATCCAACTGGTTTTGGTCGTATCGCAACATTATTGTGACATCGTGGGTGGCGGTGTTGTTGGTGCTTTACGGCGATAACATTAATAAAAGTTTGAAGCGTTTGATGCGCCCCTATCATTATGTTGTACGTATTTTGGCGTTTGTGCTGTTGTGTTCGGTTGGCTACAGTATTCTGGCCAATTATGGGGAGGTATTGATTAATCATACTTTACAGTTACCTGAGCGGCGCTGGTTTGCGGTAATAGTGATAGGTGTTTATTTTGTTTTGGGCGGCTTGGCGGAGAGTAAACATCAGGCCTGATGCCGTTAATTTGTTTGGTTGTGCCTGATTACGCCATTAACTCGGCGTAATCAGGTATACTGTCTGCACTTCACTTTTATCATTGATTTTTGCCATGCTATTAAATGACATTTTCCGCCGTCTTCGTTTTGCTCTGAGTCTGGATAACAAGGCTACCATCGCTATTTTTAAGCTGGTGGACCATGATCTGGATGAAGCTTATCTGATGAATATGATGAAAAAAGAAGATGAGTCCGGCTTTTTACCTTGCCGGGACAAAACCTTGTGTTTATTTCTCGATGCTTTAATTGTCAAAAATCGCGGTAAGCAGGAAGGTGGTCCAGCGCCGGGACTTATGGCCGGCCAACGCCTAAGTAACAATGATATTCTGCGTAAGATTAAAATCGCTCAGTCTTACCAGCAGGAAGATATGATGAAGATCCTGCAACTGGCGAATTTTAAAATCGGCAAAAGTGAGTTAAGTGCGCTGTTCAGAAAACCCGACCATCGTAGTTATCGAGCCTGCGGTGATCAGTTACTGCGTAACTTTTTACAGGGTATGGTGAAAAAGCATCGGCCGGATGCTGGTGTTCATTAACAAAGATTATAAAGGAGAAAAGGAATTTTAATTCAAAATATATTTGTGAATGCTGAGTGTATAAAAAAACTATTCAATATTTAACTAATCATTAAATTGTAGGAGATATCTTACATAGGGTGCTTTTTATATCACTTAAAGAGTAAAAAAATAGCTTTGTTTTTCATGGGGTTATGCTTTTTAGGTTGTTATTTTTGATAAAAAACAAGCAAAACTCAACACAAATAGTGGATTAGTGTTAACATTATGAATGTGGGGCGTCTCCCACATTATGGTAAGTTTGGGTGTGTTCGGTCCTAGTGAAAATTTCACAGTAGTTTGTAGTAAAGTCAAGAAGTGGTGGGCAGGGATGCAACTAAATTTATTTACAATCAACAACATAACAGGAAATTCCGGAGAAGAAAATGTCTACATCGGCACTGGCGAGTGATCCCGCTAAACCCTACCCACGCACAAAGTATAGACTTAACAAATCAGCACTAATCATATTATTAGCCTTCCTAACAATATACACTTTGTACTCAATACAAAACGCAAACACACATCATGGCATTACTCCTGCGGAGATCCAAGAGCACCAATTACTCGGCAATGGGCCTGATGGCAAAAAACCTCCTAAGGTTAAAAATCCTATCGAAGCTCTATACGAATATTTTGTGGCCTAGAGTTAAAAAATTTTAAATTTCGTATTTATCACGCGTGACCATATCACAATGGTGTGATATGGTTTCCACATGTGAATCATTCTAGAATATAGATGGAACCAAATCAGCTCCTTAGTTGGCTCGTCTCGACTTTAAAATCTTTTTTTGACGGTGAAATCGATACAAAAAACGTAGTCAGTAAGCTAAGTCATCTACTTGGCTATACAGTTTTACTTATCTTTGCGCTAGCAATCGTAAACTTTGTTTTTTATTGGACTATCCCGCTCAACAAACTTATTGGGCCACAAGCAATTGAAATTTATTTTAGGCAAAAAGGAATAGTGGAAGCTGCGAGACCTGTCACTGAAAAAGTTATTCCGAGATGGAAGCTGTATAATCCTGATATCAATAAAAACAATGTTGTTACGAGCGAAACTGCAACTTTAAAAAAGAATGTTGAAGAAATTTTGGCAAAGTTATCGGGATTTGGTCACACTGATTTGAGCGCAGAAATATTCGTATATTATTATTATCACCTAGCTTATCTTCATATCATTCATGCTGATTTAACCAATGAAAATACTGATTTTTATGTCGCTGAAAACTACTTGAGTAGAGCCAAAGAAAAAATTAAGGCAAATAAACAAGATCAAGATTTCATGAAATATATTACGGATGGAAATTATGAAAAGGATATTAATTGGCTTTTGCTCAATACAAAAGCATTCCAATTATCAAGAGTTCATCGAAATAGCATAAGTGAAAAAAAAGTTTCTTTGGAAGTTGATGCGCTGTTGAGTGAAGTCCAAGGTTGCGGGTTTTTGGATACAATTCCACTAAGACATCGTGAACTTAAAGAAACTTTATGTCCCTAATTATAAAATGAGTAAGGTTGTTAAAATTTTTGTTTTGACCTTTATTATGAGACTCACAGCTAAATATCGATAGCTCACTTTCGATAACATTTTAGCTTAGCCATTAGGTAAGTCTGATGGGACTTTGGTGATGTCAAACTACACTATAAACTGAGCCAGTTTAGCACCTGAAAATAAAAGTACTTTCTCTTAATCTAGTTTTTTACTTACCCAAAACATTATCTTCGGAGAAAGGAGACTAACTTTCACCACTCCCTATTGATACTATTTTGCATTTCGCTCGTGTTAACAAATGTCTCTTAAGACAGGCATACAAAAAACTCATATGCCTGTCTGATTAGATTTTATCTTTAAATCCCTTTACCCCTGGCAGGCCGCGTGGTTCATTCTGGTTATCCACTCGCGCACCAGTTCCACCCCTTCCTGGTGAATGGTGGCTCTGCCTAATTCCGGCATTTTATGTCTGGGGTCGGTGGTGTTTACCCTGAACAACAAATACGACTCCTCTGGACTGCCGGGCACAATGTCGTAGGTGTAGTCTTGATGACCACCTGCCACCGGTACCTTGCAAATACCAAACTTGGTTACATCGTCTGTAATGGCTCTTTGATATTCCAACTGCAAGCCGCTGGCACCTGCGGCACCTGCACCATCCTGGCGGTGGCAATGGGCGCAGTTAACATCAAGGTAGGCTTTGGTTAAGTCGATTACCTGAGCATCTTCCAGCGCACTTACATCAACTGAGTCATTAAACGACATGGGGTTTTCTATGTCGGAGAAATCTGGCAATCCCTCTAACAAACCATTGTCCGCCAGGAAACTCAGTTGGTTTTGAATGCCGGAGGCGTATTCGTGATCCATGTTCAGAAAACGCGCTTTCGGGCCGATGGGAATTATCTCAGCGCTATCGCTATCGGATTTAGCGTGACAGCTGGTGCAGGATGCGGCTTTAGGCACCACATAGGTAAACTCAAGGTCAGTATCCTTGTGTGTCACCTGCATGTTATCTACCCGTTTCCCGGCAATAGCCAAGGTGGCGTCTGTGTCATCAGCCCAATAGTAAGGCAATGCTACCCAGCCGTCGGCGCGATGAATCAACAAACGAGTTTCGATGATGGTTTCCTCACCATCGCGCTCGCTGGTATCTGCAGGCATGGCGAAGGTTTTGGTGATCACCGTTCCCACCGGAAAGTTAAATACTTCCGATTGGGTATAAGTCATCTTGCTGTTTTCAGGCAAAAAGATAAAACGATACTTGCTGGCATAATCGGTAAACAAGGCTGTCGAAAGCTCATAGAGTACGCCGTTTTCGTTTGGTTCAGCTGTCGGGTCTTGGGCATTCTGGAACAAGTTGTAGTCGGACAGTTGAGTGCAGTTGTGGTTCATCAGTGCATCCCAGTTGATGCCATTCCCGTTGCTTTCACAATTACCCGTCGAGCCGGTGTTATTGTCCTGATTGTCGCCAATGCCATCACCATCAGTGTCATACCACTCTGTTGGGTCATCGGGAAACGCATCGGCGTTATCACCAACACTGTCGCCGTCAGAGTCCATGGTTTCATTGGGATCATAGGGAAAGGCATCGCCGTTATCCCCTACGCCATCATTGTCCTGGTCCGCCCATTCATTTGGATCATCTGGGAAAGCATCGGCATTATCGCCAACTGCATCGCCATCCCGATTGGAAGTTTCCGTTGCATCACGAGGGAAGGCGTCTGATGTATCAGGCACACCATCACCATCGCTATCCAGCGGAGTAGCAGTGGAATCGCTGCCTCCGCAACCCGCCAATGCAAGCAGCAGTAACATGCTGGCAATCAATTGTATTAGTTTTACATTCATGATTGATTCACCGCTTTAGAAGGAGCAGGCCGGGTCGGCTAAATCATCGCCATTACAACCAAAGGCTTTGTTGTCAAAGGTGGCCACTGCTGCTTCCAATCGCGTTTGAGTGCAGTACAAGCGGGCGGTATTACCGTGAAAGTTTTCGGTGATGAATAGCGGTGGCGGTAAATCGCCCGATGTTGGATCCCATAAACCACTTGTAATTAATGGCACAAGATCAGTTTCCTCTGTCGCGAATACCATACCGATATTGGTTTGGGTAAATTCCTGTGAAGAGGCAAAGGAGTTGGTATCCAGGTTGTTGTTAACACAGATTGCGTCTTGTGCAGTATAAGGCTGATAACTCACTCCGTCAGCAAGCGCATCCGGGTTCATCACGGCCAGAATTTGATCAAAGTCAGCCATCATTCCCTGGCTGATCACGAATTCTCCAACACCATCGTATAAGATGGCAGGCATGGTTTCGCCTGCTCTGTCGGAGATCACGCCAAGCCCTGCCAAAGAAGTGGTCTCGGTGAAGCCGGTGATCATATTCACATCGGGTAATAATGGCGTAATCACCTGTTCCAGCAAAGCACCGCGAGGATTGGCACCGGAGCGTTCAATTTCATTGTTGTGCACGTAAATATTTTTAATGTAAGGCGACCAGCCGTCGATCATGGTTTCTACATAAGAGCCGTTTTCGCCCTCGGGGAAGGTTGGCGAAGGTGTGTATTTGGCAAAGTCTGAATCCCCTACAAAATAGCTGGTAAGCGCAATAGAAATGGTTTCATTGTCTTTAAAGACGTTGTTGTACATTTCCACATCTGATGTGGCATAGATTAGTGCCCCGGTGCCCGGTGGGACGATACCCACGGCGCCATTGCCTACGTTCTCGGCGTTATTAGCAATCATTTGGTTGTTAAAAACACGAATGTTTTTACCATAGGCTTTTTCAAGGCCCGGTAAATCAAATATCAATATTCCGCCGGTATTGCCGATTGCTACATTGTTGTACACATCAGCATGAGAGGAGTTTTCTATCTCTATGCCCGCCACATTGTTTTTGGCGACATTGTTACGCACCACAATGTGTTCCGATTGGCCCACGTAAATACCGGCATCCGCAGAGCCATAGGCATAGTTATTTTCCACAATGACATTGGAGCTTTGCACGGGATAAACACCATAAGCGCCATTGTCTGCTTCTAATGGGCCTTCCCATATGGTGCCGGTATAGTTGAAGTGAATACCATCCACCTTACTGGCTTTAATGGCATTTTTAGGGGATTCATAAACACTGAAATCACGCACTGTGATGGTATTGCCGCCCTCAAAACGGATGGCGTCGTCTGATACGCTATTGGAAAAATCTAATTGCGTTTCGTTGATACCGTAGCCGGTAAGGGTAATGCGTTCTGCATCAAACAGCACAATGCTGTCGTTAACCAGGAAACGTCCTTGCGGTAACACCACTGTATCACCCGCGCTTAAACCAAATGTGGCGGTAACTAAGGCTTCGGTAATATCGGCACCATCTTGCAGTTCGCTGCCGGCGATCTCGCTATATACATCGGCTACATAAATGGCGTCGGCCGGAATTTCAAAATTGCTTGTAGTGAATACGCCGCTGCCGGCATCTGTGCCTGGGGCGCCGGGTACGCCGGGCGAACCGGGAATGCCTTGTGGTCCTTGAGGGCCTTGCTCACCGGGAATGCCTTGGGCGCCATCATCACCACTGCAACCTGCAAGGGTGAGTGCACAGGCGGTGAAAGCCGCAAACAAAGTGCTTCGCGTTCTTAACTCATTTAATAACATGCGTTGTTTCTCCATCACATAAAGTCGTTTTACAGAATTGTTATTGTTGGATGTCTACATGGTCTGAACGCGTTGTGTGCTTGCTAAGCGAGACCCAATGTCAAAAAAAACAGTGCGCCAAAAAACAGTGGCTTCACAAGAGAAGAACAAGTACTAACACTTCGACCATCGAGCCAAGTTAAAGAAAAGGCTGGGGTTGTGCGATGAAAAGCGATGTGCAATAAAATAAACAGCTGTGCAAATTCTTTAAAGCCCATAAGGCATAGGCGATACAGAAGGTTTTTATGATGGGTATTCAGCGCTGAGCTTTTTCTTAAATTTCACAATTTGCACAGTTAAATGATGCAAAGCATCTTGGCAAATCCACTGAATTTTATGTTTTGAACTGAGTAACTACTATTTGTGTTGAGTAGATTTTTGAGCCCGGTAATCCGTTGGATTAAGCCCCTGTATTTCTTTAAATGCGCGATTAAAGGAGCTTAAGGTTCGATAGCCAACATCCAGGGCGATATTCAATATTGGCGCTTCGAGATCACTTACTAATCGCTCGCTGGCGTCTGCTATGCGCAGCTGATTAATGTAATCATTGAAGTTGCGATAACCCAGCGTTTGGTTTATCAGGGAGCGGGTTTTATATTCGGGCAGTTGCAGTTTTTGCGCGAGCATACTCAGCGTTAACTTTTCAGTGCGATAGAAACCCGCGTTCATGATTTCTGTTAATTTGGCCGCTTCAATTTCTTGCAGAGAGGTGCTTTTCTTCTGTTCTTCCTGCGCTGTTTTATCTACTAACGGAACTGCGCCAAGTAGCACGCCTTTTCTTCCTTTCAGCAGAATCATTGCTACGATGAGTGCGGCGACACTGATCAGTGCAGGTAACCAGTTTCGTTCACCATAACCAAAGTTTAAGGTCCAGCTGGCCCAAATCAGAGCCGCACCTACCACGGAAAGAAACGCGCCCCGAAGCTCTCTACGGGAATCCACTAGATCGTCAGACCAATTCACAACAACCACCCAGATACCGTGCAGCATGATCACATATTCAACGTAGACAGGTATCTGTTTAGCTACCAGATAAAGCTGATCTGAGCTGGATATGGAAAAAATGCGAGCTACTATAGGCGCGAAAAAACTGTAAAACGCCAGTGCGCCCCAGAGGGTTTTTACATCAGGGCGGCGAGCAAATACATATTGGCACAGCAGCCAAAACAAGGCGGGTAATGCCCCGGTGAGACTGGCCGTTAACCAGCGCCATTCCGGTGGTACTATGCGATCTAATAAAAATCCGGCTGTGGCAACCAGCAATACCAGAAAGACGCGGGCGGCAGGTACCTTATAGAAATCACGGGTAATTATTACCAGGAGGATAGCCAACAGGCCTAAGCCAAATCCGGTGAGCAGCATAATGCCGGGTCCTGCTTTTTATTGTTATTGATTTGGATTTTTTATAACACAGAAAAAAGGGCAAAACCGTTTTATTTTACTTGGTTCTGCCCTGTTTTATCAGGTGGAGTGGTTAGAGAACGCTGGTCCAATCCTGATAAAGGCGTTGTTGGCTCTCTGTAGGTAACGGGGTTTTAATGATGTAAAACTCGTCAGTAAATTGCGCCAATTCCAGGCCAGCGAAAGACAGGGCTTTTGCCAAATCCAACTTATTGTCGGTTTCCAAAACATGATCTTCAAAGAAGGGCTGGTAATCTTTGCCACTGACTTCTGAGACGATTTGCGCAATATCTTTTATCTCGAATTGCAGTCCTTGTAGTTTAAAGCGCTGGTTGAGCAAGCGCATTACATCATCAAGGCTTTTCTTGCCCTGGGTTTCGTGGCGTATGTTTAAATCTAGTACCAACGCCAGCGTTGCTCCGCCGCCATAAACCTGTAACCAGTTTTTGTGCTTCTGCTGCCCGGCCTGGACCACGGTAAACATGCACCTGCTTAGTGAAGGTTGGCAACTAAATGCAAACCAAAAAGTGACATTGGGTGTTTATGTCGAAAACCTATTTGACCGTGAGTATTACCACAGTAATCCGCGTGGCACATCTCCTTTTCAGTTCATTCAAGCGCCGCGCAATGTGCGCCTGCAAGTTGCTTTGAGCTTTTAACTTCTACTTTGAACCGGGGGTAACAACAACTATTTCTTACCGGGAACGCTCGGTCCTTTGTTCGCTGCCTGTGAGCGCAATACATATTGGCCTTTTAATGAAACACCTTGATGCATATCCCACGTTTGGGCGCCTTTATCCAGTGGGTTAGTGCGTTTTGTTACCGTTTCTACCCCCTGAGATGTAGGACCCATATAACCCACTACCCGGTTGTGTCTGGGTTTGTCTACTGAATCAATGGCGGCTTTGCGTGCGGTGGTTAAGTTGTTCGGATCAATAGCGGCTTTAAGCTGACCAAAGGCTCCCAATGGACGTTTCATTATCTTGTCTACTTCGGCTTTGTTGGCATCATATCTGGCTTTGTAGGAGGGATTATTCAGATCGTTTGACAATGCTCCGGCGAATGTTTCACTGCGCTGTCCGCCCATTTGGTCCAGAGTGTTATCCTGGAATTTTTGCATCAAGTCTGCGCCGCTCTTGTCCAGATTGGTAGCCGTGCCACTGAAGCAGGAATTGGCCCTGATCTGGCTCACCTTGGGTAAATCCATCTTGTTAAGCATACGGCCGACGGCATTGGCGGATACTTTTTCATTGCCGTCAGAATAAATATTGGTGTCTCCTGCGGCACCGTGTCCTTGTACATACACTATTGGGTGCGAGCGTCTTTTATCGACGCCGCTAAAGTTCATCATGGCATTATCCTGAGTGGACCAGGATGCCATCTGAGTATAGGTATTAAAGTTGTTTCGCGCTTCTGCGCCTTTTAACTTATCTTGCGGCCCGAGTTTGCTTAATCGCTCATTGGCCATTTTATTAAAGGCACTTCGCTGGGCCTCATCTTTAAACACCGGGCGCACCATAGGAATATTTCCTGGTGAGACTTTTTGTCCCATCATGGCCTTGTGCTGATTCATTTCGTTTTGCAATTGTGCCGAATCACCAAACCCTCGAAGGTTATTCATCATGTTATTGACGTCATCATGAGGCGATACCATATAACGTTGCTGAGGTAGGGGGGCCTGCAATTTGCCGGATTGAGCCCCACCAAAGGCTTTGATCTGCTTATTGAGCGCAGCGCGAGAATTGCTCACATCAGGTAAGGGATTGACGTTTTTTGCTCCGCCAAAAGCCTTGATCTGGTTATTCAGGGCGTTGCGCGTATTACTCACATCAGGTAATGGGTTAACATTTTTTGCCCCACCGAAACTGCGAATCTGTTGGTTCAAAGCACTGCGCGCCTGACTGACATCCGGTAAGCCATTGCTTCTGGATTGATTCACTGCAGCAGTGGTGGTTTGTGCCCTTGTTGGATGAGAGTTACCTGGTCCGCCTTTATTCGCCATCGCCTGTTGCTGCCATAGTTGAAACAGTTTGTCTGTATACTATGGTCAATAAATTAACCTTTGGCAACCAATAAAGCCAGATTTACACAAATCGAATCATAGAGGATGTCGAAACTTATCAACGTTCAGAGAGCAAAGTGCAGGTTCGTTGAGCCAGGCTACTTTCATAGCTGTCGCTGCATAGCCTGGGTAATTGATCTCGAGCCATTATTTTCCGGATTCACCTACACTACTGCTCCCTGCCTTTCAGGTCACGCTGGCCTGGACCTTTTGCAGCAGATAATCTTTAAGTGCGAGAACGGATGGGGAAGTGCCTTTTCTGGAGGGAGTCAATAGTGTTAGCTCGGCGATTCCGGCGTTCCATTCTGGCAGTACTCTTTGCAATTTGTTTTCAGCCAGTTCTTGCTTGCAGGTATAAGAGGGTAAGGCAACGATGCCCAAACCTTGCTCTGCTGCGTGTTTTAGGGTGCTCATATCGTCGCTGCACAGTCGTGCTGTGATCGGAATAGATGCTTCCTTACCGCTGTCGTGAAGCAATGTCCAGGCGCCTTTTTTAGATTGCCACCCCACCTTGAGAGCTTGTTGTTTTATCAGCTCGATAGGGGATGCGGGCGTGCCTTTTTGCGCCAGATATTCGGGACTTGCAAACAGATGCCATTGCACTGTGGCTAAATGGCGTTGGATTAAGCTTGAATCGGGTAGCGGTGCCATGTGGCCCCTTACTGCGATATCAATCCCGGATTCAATTAAGTTTACCGGCTGATTTGAAACATGCTGCTGCACCAAAACTTGTGGATTCTCAAGCATAAAATCAACCAGAATCTGCTGCAGTGCAAATTGCGCAACACCCACTGAGCAGCTCAGATTAACACTGCCCGAAAGTTCTTTTTGATTGAGCTTTACAGCCGCTTCTGCCTGCTCCATCTCATCCACCAGGCTTCTGGCATGTCTGTAAAAAGTCTGGCCAATCTCGGTTATGGCGAATTGCCTTGAGGTACGCTGGATAAGCTGCACCTGCAGTCTCTCTTCCAGGCTTTTTATATGACGACTCAGTCTGGATTTGGGGATGTCCAGTGTCACAGCGGCGGCTGAAAACCCTTTTTTCTCCACAACGTGCACAAAATAGTAATAGTCGTTTAGATCAATCAATGCCCGGTGCCTCAGTGAAAATCATCAATTTCTTTCATTATAGTTCCAAAAATAGAACAAAGGGTTCGTTTTTTGTCTGTTTACTGAGCGATTGTTCCATTGCTATCTTGAATTTGTGCCAAAACAAGAGGGGAGCACTAATGAACACAGCAATCAAACAGGCTACTTTGCAAAGCGAAACCAACAGTATTGAATTTTCAAAAGTTACCCATGGCAATCCTATGAAAATCAGAGATGGTTTCAACGCTTTGGGTTTTCGCCATTCATCTTTTGACGGTTTAATGGATCCTCTGATTATGGTGGATCACTACACCATGACCAGGCCCACATTTGGAGCCCATCCGCATGCTGGCCTTTCAGCCGTGTCTTTGTTATTTGAAGACAGTATTGGCAAATTTCACAATCGCGATTCACTGGGCAATGACTTTGATTTGTTACCGGGAGATCTTTACTGGCTAAATTCTGGCAGTGGGGTGGTTCACGATGAGGCCCCCAGAGATGGCGCTAAGATCCATGGTTTGCAGGTGTTTGTGAACTTGCCAAAAGCGCTCAAGCACTCAGATTCAAAATCTAATTTGGTCAGAGCTACACAAATGCCGTTGTTAACGGGACCTGATTACCGTGTGCGCATTGCTATCGGCGAATCAAACGGCGTTAAAGGTGAAACCATGTCACCTAACAACCTGACCATTTTGGACGGAAAACTATTTGCAGCTGCAAACTTTGTGCATCAGCCCCAGTTCAATGAGCAAAGCTGGGTTTACGCAGTAGCAGGCAGTATTGATATCGCTATCGGTGGCCGAATTGTCACCTTGGAGTCAGGTCAGGCTGTTGCGCTTAAGTCAGCTGGGCAAGCCATTAGCGTTATCAATACCGGGCAAGATGAAGCTCACTTTGTTTTGTTTTCAGGCGTAGCCATAGGCGAGAGTTTCTTTCAACGAGGACCTTTTGTCATGAGCTCAGAAGAAGAGCTGGATAGGGTGCAACGCGACTACGAAAACGGTTTATTGGGTACATTAAAATGAACCCTTTAAAAAGCACTTTACCTCAAGCTAGGTTGAGGTTTTAAAGTGCGAGCCGATGAAGGTGTTGACCGTTATGGTAACCCTATAAGAGTCGGGGAGGCTCAACACCCTATTTAGCTGCTTTCAAGGGACTAAATCCTGATGTCAGTTTAAGTTAATTGTCGGTTTTAACGTTTTACACAGGAGTATTTCACAATGATAAGAGTGGGGATCGTCTATTTTTCAACAACAGACCTTACGGGCAAATTGGCCAGAGCGGTGTGCCAGGAGTTGGAGGCGCAAAGTATCCAGGTTATTGCTCATCAAATCATCGGCGCTGAGATTGTGGAAGGGCGTTTTATTAATCATGATCTCATGGGAGAGCTACATACTTGTGACGCCATAATATTCGCTTCCCCCACTTATATGGGTAATGTCGCGGCTCAATTCAAAGCCTTTGCTGACGCCACCAGTGATTTTTGGGAAAGCCAAACTTGGGCAGACAAGATTGCGGCAGGCATTACTTCTGGCACCGGGTTGAATGGTGATCAGACTTCCACTTTACAATATTTTTCTACCCTTGCCAGTCAGCATGGAATGATATGGCTGGGGCTGGATGCGCCTTTTAGTGATCGGGAAAAAAATGTGAATAGATTGGGTTGCCAGTTAGGCGTTACCGCACATAGTCTTGATGGCCAGGTAAACGAAACCGACTTGAGAAGCGCTAAGTTCCTCGCCAATCGAGTGATTGCGACTGCCAGTAAACTGGTCTCTACCGCCCCCTTGCGCTAACCGCTTATTCTTTAGTTAATGCTTTGCTATCCATTACCACAATTGTGGCAAATATATTGCCGACGATAGCCTCATCAATAATGCTCGCAATCGCAAAAGGGGCGAGGTTGCCACTAAGGCATTCCGTCGTGCCCAAGGCCGCCAAACCCAAAAACGTAACCACCACTTAAATACAAAGGTTTCTTCTGGCGATGAAGGATGCCAGTCCCAATTTGTTGATAAAAGTATCAGCTCTTAAAAAGAAGGTAATGGTTGAGTACACCATCAATAACGATGTTGCAGTAACTACCGTTTTGTATTGAGAGCGCATTTTGGTGTCCTGAGGCTCGTTGACTTGTTAATTGCGATCGCGGTTCATAATTAATCAAATTCCTCCACATCCTTTCTCGCCTTCGGAAAATTATCTTTCTTGTGTATTGTGATAAATGCCCAGGTCTTAACAATTTCTGGAACTCGCCAACAAAGTTAACCATTTGCAACACGCTATCTTCTATTCAAGACGTATCCAGACCAGTAATAGGGATGTCTAAAACGCACTGTTGCGCGCATTTTTTCACGAGCAGAAGCGAGGGCTAATGCAGGATCATTGTGGTGAAAATAATGAGAATAAAAATGCCGGGTAAACTCCATTGAAGCGCGATCACTTACCTTCCATAGTGTGGATATCACTGTCTCTGCACCGGCATTAATAAATCCCTGAGCAATACCCAATACACCGGCACCGCGGTAATATTTACCGTTAAACGTTTCGCATCCATTTAAAAAAACGAGTTGGTTATTAAAGTGTGCTCGATTTAGTTCACTTAAAGAGAGAAAACCTGTAGCCAATGGTGAATCAACGTCCACAGGCGCAAAAAACAAGCCGATATCGGAATGATTGTCTGGGTTAAAGTAGTGATGCAAACTCAGGTGCAAAACATCACTGTTTTTGCTTGAAAGTAGTTGGGGCTTAGTGGCTTCTCTATCTAAAAATGCTGCAAAATATCCAGTAGTTAAGCTCTTTAAATTGGATAACTCCTGCTTAGCCATAGGCAGCTCATCGTTGAAACTACTATCGTTAAATTGGATGCCAGTTAATTCGGACAAGCTGAAACTACTGCCAATAAAGGTCATGTCTTCAGCCTTATTTTTGTGTGAAGAATTACCTGTATCGGGCAAACCCCGCAATATGACTTGCTCCTCTGAAAACAGTAAACTTTCCGGAAATAAATAAAGCTCACCGTCGGGAAAATAAAAGACTCGTTTATAGTTTTGTCGTGCTGCAAAATTCGGCAGCAAAGTTTGTTTAATTTCAAGGACTTTGCTTTGCGCCTCTGGCGCTCTGGTTGCCAAAGCAATGTTGGTGTCTTTTATAAGTTGTTTAATTGCTTGCACATTTTCGAGGCGTTGAAATTGCGTACCATTTTTGTCTTTTAAAAATACACCGGAAATTGCTGGGTGAAAAAGGTAGGCAAGCAATGCCTCATCATCCATCTGGAGTGTTATAGATTCATGAGCGTAGCTTGTTGCCCAAAAGGTTTTTGTGCTATCTGTTTCCCGGCTTTTGTAATTAATAATTTCTGCAAAAGTAAAATCTTCCTGTTCTACATCTTGATATAACCAATCCAGGTCTTGCGTTATGGCTTTTTTCAGTTCTTTTTGACTGTACTCAAGCCGTTGGTTTAGCAGTGCATTTGCTGTCAAGTTAGAGTAGATGTAGAGGTTTTCCCAGCGGTGTTGATTATCCTTTTTGTTTGACGGCTGTTGCCGACGAATTTGAGACTGCAACTGTCTAATCTGGAGTGTTTTTTGTAAGGCGTGGTCGATGTTTCCATTTTCAATGAGAAGCTTTACTTGATTGACAAAGTGTCCATGTATTTTTTGAATCCAATACATGCTGGTTGCTTCGGTTCCCAATTGTGATAACACGCTAAGCGCTATGTGATCCGCATGCTCAGCTAACGTGATGTTGTCGGCCTTTAATGCACTCATTTTAGAGAGTGCTTCGAATAACAAGAGTTTGTTTGAAGCCTTACTAAATGATTCACTCGCTTTTTGGAGATAGGAATATTGGTCGCCTGGCTGAGCGTGTTTCGCCAGTAGTAAATAGCTTTGTCCTATTGTTTTTAAATCTTGCGCTTCTGGGATCCTGACCAGGATATTACTAAAAGCGTCTGGTGCACCGTTATTTAATTGGGCGTGTAAGTTGGCAATCTGCAATCGCAAATCGGAATTTGTCTCATTGCTTAGAGCTTTTGATTCACAGTTAGACAGTGATGCTCGGGCTTTTTCAATCTCATTCAGAAGAATGGCTAACTCAGCTTGTTTGCAGAGCAATTTTGCGGCTCTTGGAGAGTCCTCATGTTGGCTACTTTCTGCAGAGGCTGACAGATAATAGATTGCCCGTTGCGGGTCCCCAAGCTCTTCATATATATGTGCAATATTTCTTGTCAAAAAAGCCTGGAGATCTTTATCTGGAAAGGATTGCAACAAATGTAATGCGATTAAATAATTTCTTTTCGCATCGTTTAGCTTTTCTAACATTGAATACATTCGCGCAATATTGCTGTGTATCACTATTTGATGGTTGATCACATTGAACTTTCGAGCCAGTGCCAGTGCCTGCATTTCTCTGTCTAATGCCATTTGTAAAAGCGGGTTATCCGTTTTACTGCCTTGCATTGCCCGTCGGGCGTAATAGTATCCCCAGTTGTCTTGCAGTGTAATCATGTCGCGGTGATCGATAAACCCGGGTTGCTGCGCAATTGATTCGGCGCTCCTGAGATTTACATAAGCCTTTTCAACCAAATCCTGGTGCAGCAATAACTCAGCCACCAGATAATGATAGCGGATACGCAAAGAACTCCCGACGTTGTTGTTCTGCTGTATTAGTCGCGCAGACGTATCGAATTCGGTGCGCGCTTTTTCTGTTTTGTCCAGGCGCATAAAGGCTTCTGCTGTCGCTAATGTCAAAGCGAGTCTTTGCTCCGAAGGAATGCTATTGTGTTGTAATATTGTGGAGGCTGTTTGTATCGCTTTGTCCAGAAGAAAACTATGGTACTGGACACTGAACAGCCAGTATTTAAACAGCAGTTGTTCATCGGGCTTTAGTGTGGCGATAGCGTCAAAACTGTCAAAGGCCTTAACAATTATGTCTTTGTCTTTGGACTGCAATGACTGCCAGGTGTTGAAAGCCTCAGTAATTTGATTTTCAGTTACAAATTTAGTCAATGATTCAGACAGTGAAGCCGGAGAGATAAAACAGTCTTCTTCCTGTAGCTTTTTTAGCTGTTTTTCATCAATTAATAGTAGCCCTAATTGGCTGGCTGGTTGGCTGTTTATTAATCTGCTTAACGTTGGTGCGTCACAGGAGTTTTGTAAAAAATTTGTATAGTAGGAGTTTGCAGCGCCTTTTGGCGCTGCAAATCCAATTAACATTAAGAGAAGCGTATGTAAAACGAAACGACATTCAATCATTGCGAGCTCATTAAAAACCTCTCCAACGCCACCTCGCTACATCGTTTGCTAAAACAGCATTTACGTAATGGTCTAAATGGGTTTCATTGAAATCAGGTGGAAAATCCGCAAACCGCTCATCGTTATCCGAAATCACATACTGCTGTATTTCATTGTCTTGCTCGATGCCAAAGTCCAAAACAGGAATGGCATTTCGGTGTAATTGCCACAAAATACGTTGCGTTCCCTGATCCAAAATTCTGTATAGGTGCTGTTTAATTCGAATTTCACCTGTAGGGGTAAATACGGTGGTGCTCATAACCGGACCCACGTTCTCGAGGTCGTATTCAAACGATACAATAAAGTCCCCATCAACAGGCAAGTAATGAATGGGGCTAAAACCGTCTACCGGCTCTCCGTAAGAGGAGGCTCCTTCGACAGATTCCCAGCTTTTCTTTATAACATCAGGCATAAATTTCTCCGTTTCTGGGGGGTGTAAAAAATCAAAGTGATTCTGTGAACTTTGCTAGCTCCTCAATTGAGGAAAACCTGTTGTGCGAAGTGTTTGTATTTTGCAGTAACTTAGAGAACACCTGACCGACTATCAGGCTGCCAAGTGGCCCGAGGATCCCCTTTTTCTCATATAAATCGGAGCTGGGAGAGCGAATAAGGTCGCGTAATTTCGCTCCCTCTCGCAGGATATAAAACCACAATGGGGTACTGTTGAATAAGATGCTCCGCTGAGGAATGCGGTCTAAATGGCTGAATCCTGAGAACATCCAGTCTTCCGGCGCGGTAAAATAGTTAAAATAATCTTGCAGTTGAGGAGAGTGTTTAATATAGCGTTCAATATAGGTTTGCGCGTCAGCAACACCAAAATCATGCGCGCGCATCAGGTTACGAGCACTCATTGAAATCACCTGGCGAGACGTCATATGAGGTACGTTCATTTTGACTTTTGCGGAAAGTTCCATTGCTTTGTTAGCGGGATCATCGATAAACGTGTGCCAATTGACCCGGTATAACTTATCCATGGGGGCATCACTCGTTATTTTTAGGTCAGAGCGACCAAACCCACCGTGATTGGTCTTAGCCAACATTTCGGTTAGGGTGGCGCCACGCCGTTGACCGATAGTATAAAAATGACGAACCATATTGTGACCAAACCGAAATACAGCTGCATGGAATGCCGATGGAATATCTGTATTTGCCGGATCTAATTGTATCGCAGGGCCGCCAGGCCCACCGGCAAAGTAATCTGTCCACAAGTCCTGAAACATGACATTTTTAAGAAAGTCCTGTTTCACCAGAGTGTGATAAACATCAATTGTTTGCCGTTTAGCGCCATCAAAGGACATGCCAGTTTGGATAAGGTGATTGTGGTATCGCATCCAGATAAGGGTGAATTGCGAAATCAATAAATTTTGATCGTTGCGTTCATCCGCAATAAGGGGGGTACCATTGTGGTCCCGTGGAATATCAAAGCGCTTGGCACCCTCTTTGTCAGTGAGACAAAATTTGCCCTTTTTATCAATGCCAACGTCGTTATTACCGTACAGACTCTCAAGTCGTAAAGGATTGGCAATGTTGTTGAACG
This sequence comes from Planctobacterium sp. AWM4_229, assembly GCF_056160305.1. Taxonomy (NCBI): domain Bacteria; kingdom Pseudomonadati; phylum Pseudomonadota; class Gammaproteobacteria; order Alteromonadales; family Alteromonadaceae; genus Planctobacterium; species Planctobacterium sp. AWM4_229. The sequence continues at coordinate 510,811 of NZ_JBSWWX010000004.1, forward strand.
CATGAGTGATACCGAAAAAAGTATCGGAGGGTTGATGGTTGTGATTGGAAAATTTGGCGATGTCGTGGGCGATAAATTGTCCGAAGTAGGTATAGATTGCTGAGAGCCTCAATTCCATGTCGCCGCTGTCTATCTGGTCTTGCTCATTGCAAACATCACCCAGACTTATCAGCTGCTCAGATGAAAACGCGGGCGTTGAAATCTGAGGGGGAGTTTCAACCGTTTCCTGATTAGCTGCCACAATGGCCGCATTATTTTCCATTTGATGGAATGCACTTTTCCACGCTTGCAACATGCGTTTTCTCCAGCGAGTTATGGGCGCACTAAAAACAGCTTAAGTATGTCCCGCTCGTTTAAATCCTGATTGGTTAACACCAAATCTACGTTTTGTTCTAACACTTCTGGCAACTGCACAACAATCACAAGTTCACCTGCTGCATTAGCTGATACTTGCTTGCTGACAAGCAAGTTGCCCGACGTCGCCTCCAGCAACTGCAATTGATATTGGGTAGGGCTAATATCTCCAGTCTGTATAAACAACGTTGCTTTATTGTTGTTATCTAGTGTGACCCTTGTTTCGGTTGCTGAAACTCCCCGCGAAGTTTCTAAAAACAGTACATTGTCACTACTATGTACTTGTAAATCTGGCTCAGACAGCAGACTTATAGTCAGTAGAGCAGAGGCCGCCAATCCTGTTACAACGCCCAACGGAAAAATGATAATCGGTGAAGAAAGTGCGTTTCTCCAGCGCTGCATTTTGTTCTCAACGGGGGCGGCAAAACTATCTTGATTTAACGCATCCATTATGGTGAGTGTCGTTTGCAAATCTTCAAATAACGCCTCATCTTCCATTAGTAAATCTTCAAACCAAGCCGCTTCCTCAGGAGTAAGCTGTTTATTCAGATATCTGACCTTTAATGTTTCATCATTTATGTCATATTTCATAATTGGCCTTGCGCTCAGGAAGACTACTTACACCATAAACGCGGTTACTGGTTTTATAGTGGCTCGTGTCGGCGAGATCTCTCACATTAACCTCAATATTTTCTGTATGACTATGATTTGACTGCAAAAATATACCCATACACAAGCAGAGCAAATAGTCCGATAGGTTGTGTGACCTGAGGTCGATATTGAGTTTTCCTGCAAGCTCTTGTTTTAAGCGTTGCTTGGCTCGGAATATGACGCGGTCATAATGTGCAGGACTAATGTTCAACTTGTTACATATCTCTGGCTTACTGAGATGTTCAACATAAGTCCATTTTAAGATGTCTCGATCTCGGGGAATATCGAACTGTTCTATGGCAATCAATACAAGCTCTGCTAGTTGGTGCCTTGAATATTCGCGTTCTGGTGAAGTGCTTGCATCAGGTACAAAATTAAAATCATCGCAATCAAATGTGGCCTGGCGTTGATATTTACGTTTGCTCTCAATGAGTAAATTCGTGCCAACACTGCGAATGAATGCCCCTAATGAGCTTTCTGAATTGATCTCATTGTTTCGGGCTTTTTGTATCACCACTACAAAGGTGTCCTGGCACAAATCAAGGACTTGCTGAGAATCGATATTTTGCCTTTCCAAAACAAATTTTAGACGGTTCCAATATTGTGCCACTAGCCTTTTCTCTGCTTGTCGGTCACCTTGCTGAATACTGTCCAAAAGGTCTCCGTGCTCGGCTAGTACTTGAGTCATATGTGAGTATTGTTCTAATTATTTTTTATTATCAAAAATACTAACCCCAAAAAATTAATTTAACAATGCTCGCTTCTATGTTAACTAATTTTTTGAATGAAATTGGTTTTAAAAATGCGAATAAACACCCGGGTAACATTGCTAGATATTTAAAAAGTTATTTCCGCTGAGAGAAATTAATTCGTACTCACACTAAGGGGATAAGTATTTAATAATTGCGAGAAAATCATAGTGAAAATTGCACAAATTGGCGCGCTAATATTAATCAGCATAGCTGCTTATGGGGAAGAAAGCACTTTGTCTGTGGATGACAATTGTCAACCCGTAAAGGAAAAATCGGTTTTGATTTTAAAGGATGAAATTTCGGAAGCAGCAATCAATGGTGAAAAAGAGAAGCTTGAAGAGTTGCTGAAAAGGAAAGCACTGATTCAAAAAAATCATCAGATAAATTGTTTACTCAATAAGCCTTCTTTGGAGAAAACAGAACAAGCGGAGTTAGCCCAACTCTCTACGGAACAAAAAGAAGCGATAAAACCCGAAGTAAAAAAAGAGTCTAACACCTCTGACAGTCATGTTATCGCTGCCTTTGAATTGGGCACTATGTGGTTGCCCGATTACAGTGACGAGACAAATGGTGGTTTTTCTGAAAACAGAGCCTATTTCGACAGTTATTTTGACGGGCGCTACGACTTTGCAGACTCTCCGGACAAAAAGGACGGGCTGAATCTTCTGCTAAATGCTAGCTTTATTGGCACATTTTACGGTTCTGGCACCAATGTTGAGCCAGAGACCGGCGAAGATAATCCAGCATCGAGCAGTATCGGCCTTCCAACGGATTTTAACCAGGTTTCTGATACGTTTGATGGTAGTTTTACATTGCGAGCTTCAACGTCATATTGCAATAACGATAGCTGGACGAAATTCGCTTGCGTACTGACAAGTGAAAATAAACACTCCAACCTGGGCGTAATTTACCGTTATGGATTTCAAAATCGCGATAAAAGGTTAGAAAATTCGGATACGGTAAATCGATATCATGGATGGGGCCTGGATTATCGCTATTATCGTTCCGATATCCCTGCTGGTAGCAACGCAATTCCGGATGTCATGATTACCTATTTGCACAATGCTAAATTTGAAGAATACGGTGCAAGAGTCTCGACAGAAGGATGTGCTGAGGGAAAGAACAGCTGCCTTCTACCCATCGAAAATGCCAAAAGAAAGCTACTCTTGTTCAACTGGAGGATCGTTAAGGACAAACCGTATTTTTTTGGATTTCGTCTGAATGCAGGCGAAGGTCAGGATGATTACGGTGTGACTTTGGGGATACGCAAGAACGGAACTGACCTTCTTTCCTTTTTTGGCATGGAGTGAGATAAATCATGAGCGACAGTATACAAGATAAAAACGGGGTGGAAATTCAGGTTTTTTCGTATCGGATTCAGCGAATGATCATCGGCATTATCGCAATAGCCTTGCCTTTTGCCGTTGTCGCAGCAAATCTACTCTCCGGATCTGGATGGGGAGAGCTAACGTCGATCAGTATTTATTATCATACAGATGGTCGGGATATTTTTGTCGGCTCGCTGTTTATTGTTGGGTCTTTTTTGATTTCTTATAAAGGTTGGTACGATGAAAGAGCCGCTGGCAAATTTTGGCTGGGGAATCAGTCAGTGTTAAGCACAATCGCGGGTATTAGCGCTTTTTGCGTGGCGCTTTTTCCGGCCAAATGCCGAACTATTTGTACTGGTAGTGAGGTCGCTGGTTATGAGTGGGTTGTACATGGTGTGGCGTCTGTTGTTTTGTTCGGCATTTTATTCGTATTCAGTATATACATTTTTCAATATGAAGACGGCTACACTACCGCTGCCAGGAAGAGACGTAACCTGATGTATAAAATTAGCAGTGTTGGCTTTGTCCTTGCTGTTATTTTAGCCGTTGCTCATTGTTTGTTTAAAGAGTGGGATAAATTCCTATTCGCTGCAGAAGCCGTGGCGCTGTTGTCCTTTGGGTGGACGTGGCTGGTGAGTGCGAAATACTTACCTTGGATGCGAGACAACGAGGCACAATAAAAAGGGCAGCAATGGGAAAAGAAACAAAACAAGGTTGATAGTGGATGTGTACTAGCAACTTGTCATATGCGGTATTTTATCTACTCTCTGGATATACAACAAGTTTTATACTTTTTACTGACAAGGAATGCTTTTGCTGCTCTCCCGGATACACCCTAATGCCCGATGGCTGACAGATGAATCTGATTTGTCTGTGATCACCATCCCGGATTTCTTGCCTGTTGAGCAGCGCAATTTGCTCTTTGATGCCCTGACAGATAACCAGCAAGCCTTCAATTATCGAGTTGCAGCGGGCAGGCCAATAACAGAGGCTATGTATTTTAGTCTCAACGAAAATCGGGACTTTTTGACAGGCAGCCCGGTAGAGAATATGGCTGAGCTGAGAATGAGCCTGGATTCAGCCTGTCAGTTTTATTTAGAGCAAGTTCGCAATTGCCTCGAGGCTCTGAGCGAAGCTCTGCGACTTGATGAGTTTGTACCAGGTGATTTGCCGCTGGACGTTGTGAATGGTCGCAAAGGGCTTCTGTCATGGCCTCAAAACGATGCGAGTGGCACGCCATATAAGTTGTCTTATCTTTATTATATGCACAGTCAACCCAAAGCATTTGACGGGGGAGCGTTACAATTCCATAAGAGCAACTCAGCATTGCCTGAAGGTTACGACTCCGACGTAATTGCCAAAATTGAACATTAAGATTATCTGCTAGTGGCATTTCCCTCTAGTCTGTTTCACGGCATTTCGGAAGTGCACAGGGATTCAAATGGGTTTGCAGAAGGTCGCTTTGTATTTGTTTCATTTGTAGGTACTTAACCAGCAAGAGCAAAGTTTACTTTACTGATTGGCTATCTATTAAAGCATTTCAAAATAATACCCGCCCAAATCACTTGTCTTCGCGCAGATATAACTCCGAATTTAGATTTGAAACCACGCAACAGATCCACATGCTCATCAGTGGCGATACTGCTGCTACGTTACCCATCGACAGTAAAGATGAAATCGGCTTGCTGAAACAAGCAGTGAATTGAATTCCCATGGTGCCAGTGCGCTTAATGAGTTGAGTATTTCTTCTTCGGTGCTTTCCAACAGATTGTTTGAGCTGAGCAATTCCTGACTATGGGAGCCGGAGATGGCACCCGGGATAGTTGGTTTCGTTGCCGAAAAGTTTCCGGGGCCGAGGGCGCGAATGCCAGACAGTATTTTTAATCTATACTGATTAAACACCGATTCAATCATTTTCGCAGGTCGAGGGCATTGATGCTACTACCGACATTGAATATCAAAACTCGTATATTGGTAGCGGTGGTTATATTTGAAGTAGTAGCTTATAGCACCATTCAGCTGTTCAACAACTACATGTATCGCAAAGAGTTGTTTGCGATGACGGACAGTCAAATTTCTGAAACCATCATTTCTGCGGCCACAAAGGTGACTTCCATCAGTACCTTGATGGAGAGAAACGCACTGGCTTTGGCGCTTGCCGGTGAACAACTTTTTCACCAGATACAAGCTGGTTTGCTTGATATCACAGAGCTTGATTCGCAAGTTGAGCAAATTCTGGTGAAAAACTTTATGGCCTTTCCCGAGGCGTTAGGAGGCGGTATCTGGTATGAGCCTTACGCTTTGAGTGAGGAGTTGCGCTATTACGGTCCATACGCTTTTCGCAAAGGAGATGAAGTTGAGTTTAGTTGGGAGCTGAGTACTCCTGAATATGATTATCCCGGCCAGGCCTGGTATATCACCGCCTTTGTAAACGATAACGCAGTGAATGAGCAAAATTTTCGGTCCGTAGTCTGGACTGCTCCTTATTTTGACGAAGCCGGAACAATGTCTTTAATGATGACAGTAGATGCGGTTATGCGGGACAAAGTGGATAACATTATTGGGCTGAGCACTGTCGATTGGGGGCTTTCCGAGCTAACCAGTTTTCTCTCTGCCGTAAAGGTAACGCGTAACTCTGTACCCTTTTTTATCCATCGCAACTCGGGGCTGTTTTTAAGTTATCCAAAAGACCCAAAAAAAGTGATGCAACGGGTTGATCAGTTTAACTGGGGAAGCCGAATATTAATGGACAATTCACTGGAAACGGTAGGGAAGATTAAGAGCATTGTACTCGAAGGGATGGAGCATGATATCTACTATTACACCACCAAAAATGGCTTTGTTTTTGGCACCTTGTTGCCGCGCAGTGATCTTGAGCAAGATATCAATGAAATCAATGCCATAACTTTAATTGCCGGCCTGCTAATTGGGTCCAGTTTTATTGTATTGATGATGTTGATTATGCGCATCTTGTTCTCTCCTTTTGACAAGGTCCTGGACCTTATCAAAAGCTCGGTTTCAAGGCGTGATAAAGACAATAAGGTTGAAATCAGCCGCATCGACTATCGCTCTGATAATGAGTTTACCCCTATCGTACTTGCGTTGAATGAGGTGAATAAACAGGTTAAAGATTATCTGCAACAAATTGTGCAGAACAACCGGGAGCTGCAGGCTTCAAAAAGTGAAGTAAAGGCGCTGAATGCCGAACTTGAGAAAAAGGTGGCATTGCGTACCGAACAACTAGAGCAAAAAACACAAGAGGCCATTGCTTCATTAGAATTGCTGAAAACCACCCAAAATCAGTGTATCGAAAATGAAAAGCACGCTGCTTTGGGGCGATTGGTGGCGGGTATTGCCCACGAGATTAACACTCCTCTTGGCGTTGCTGTGACCGCGTCTTCCACATTAGAAAGTGTTTTGCAGCAGCTGCAAAATAGTATGCGAGAGGGAAAGCTCAAGCGCAGTGAATTTGATAAGTACTGCTCCAGGCTTGAAGATTGCCTGACCATGCTCAATAGTAATTTAAAGCGCTCAGCAGATCTGGTCATGAGTTTTAAACAAATTGCGGTTGAGCAATCCACGGAAGATATCAGGACCATAGACGTTAACGATTTTTTGAAAAATCTGGTGAAAAATATTCAACCGCAATATCAAAACTGTCAGCAATTGTTGGAATACAATGAGTTAACGGAGAAGGTTACTCTGCGCTGTAACCCGGTGGCATTGACACAAGTGATCACCAATCTGATCATGAATGCCCTGGAGCACGGCTTGGGCAGTTCTGACAATGGCAAAACGGTGGTTGCGCTTTTAGTAACGAGTGAAAATATTACTATCAGTGTGCATGACAACGGCAAAGGCATGGCGACAGAGGTACAGGAGTGTATTTTTGACCCATTTTTTACAACTTCGCGCAATTCAGGAGGCACAGGGCTGGGCCTGCATATTGTGTACAACCTGGTTGTGCAGCAAATGGGGGGGGCCATTGAATGCAAGAGCAGTGAGGGCGTGGGAACCGTGTTTAGCGTGACATTACCTGCTCAGTAAGTACGACACAGCTTTTGTTGCAATTACAAGCGAGTAGCAAAATGAGTACCAACGTAATGGCAGAAATCGGTATAGGCTTGTGAATCAAAATTGACTGAGTGAGTATTCATAAATCCGTGTAAGTGTTCAGTTTGTTCAAACTCGACATGCGCGTGTTGGGATAAATCCGACATCAAATCAGCAACTGAAAAATGCTTTTCGTTGCGGGGCAATATCAGCGTAACAGGGAACAACGGTTGAATGTGTTTGTGATAACGTATTTGCGAACCATAAAAGCAGGTGGCACCGCTGACGTTGCTTAAAATTACGTCTTTCAAAGAGTCGTCTTTCCAGGAGTCGCTTTTGGAGAGCATCCATATCGCAGAGGCCCCAACACTAAAGCCCGTTAATTGCACCTTATCATTGCTGGCTTTAATTAATTTAGCTAGCTTCTTAACGTAGACCTCCAGACCAACATTTGTCATGAAATGCTCATAGGCCTGCGCTTCGTTATCGAAACTAATCTGTTCTTCGCCATACGGGGATAATATTTTACACTGATGTCCAAAGTCCCGCGCCATCGCTTCAGTGGCTTTGGTTTTGCCGAATATATCTGTGACCAGAATGTTTTTCATGATCTCCCCTGAATTATAGTGCGATGTGGGCCTGCTCTACTCACTAGTTATTGTTTAGTTTAAACACAAGTAATTGGTCCTGAGTGCCCCTGGTAACTAGTAGATGTTGATCATTTTGTATCAAGGTCAAAGAGGTGATGCCACTGTAAGGTTCACCGGAAAGACGCTCTTTTAAGCTTATTGTACCATCTGAGTTTACATCAAAAATCAGCAAGCAATTGCCTTGTTCGCCAGCAGCGTAGAGCTTCTGTTGCTTGTTTGTCAGGGAGGATTATGTTTGATGCCCTCGCTTAATATAACTTGAATTCCTCATGGAAAGGGGAGTACTTATTAAAAATAATCATAAGCGAGTAGGGGCATTATTGGGAAAGTGCCGTGACGTTTAAAACCGCTAATCATATTCTGCTCAGTTTAAGCCCCTCAACATGCAGGGGCTTTTGTTTATGCCGCGATCTTTGCTACTAACAGCCGATCACTCTTGTGTAGTGCAGCTAATAAATGTGTTCGAATTTGTTCTACCGTGAATTCGGATTTGATAATCCAGGTACAATTCAAACAATGATAATAAGCAATGTACGATTTAATGCGTTTATGTAGTTCGGTACAGTCCCGCTCTTTGGAGCTTAGTTCATAACTCACAACGTAAGAAGACATACTCTCCCCCTAATTGAAAACAGAGTTGGTTAAAAAATATACCTTAATTCAGTTTTGGTCAAATTTTTATATGTTTGTGGGTTTGATTTAGTTTTTCGGTAATTAATGTAATCCGCTGTAATTGTCATATTGGGTAGCTAAATTATCCTTATTGAAATTTTTTATAAACAGGGTTATATGAGCTATGTCAGTAGAAGAGAGCAGTGAAAAAGGTATCAAGTTATTCTTTGCTCCTTATGGAATAACGCAATACGATAAAAATCAGCGGGATGTACTAAGTCCGTTAAGTCAGCAGTTTGACAGGGTGCGCAGTGGCGACAGGGAGCAGTTAACACCGCTTGTTGATAATCTTTACAATCACGCCAAAGATCTGAACACACTCTACAAAAGTATTTCAAAGCCAGAAATGTGGCAGAAAATAACGCCTTGCGACAATATCGCCTATCAGGTGGAAACTGATTCCGCGCTGTTTACTGTATCCATAAGACCGGTGCCCAATGACTACGCGAATCAGATTTCCAGTTGCACCGCTTCCTGTTATGTCTACATGGAGCTGTACAGCAAATCAGCCCAAATTACTTCCATTTATGGCATTGGTTTCCACACAGAAAATCCGCGTTTTAACGATGAGTTGTTGGGGGAGTACATTGTTTCCTATGTGCAGAACTGGATGATGGAACTTGCTTCACAAAAGCCAGACTTTTTAGAGAAATTAGCGGAAAAAGACGTGGAGAAACGCCTCAAGAAAATGGAAGACAAGGTCATCAAGGCGGTTGAGAAAAAGATCGGTGAATTCATCCCGCCGCGAGTCATGAAATTGATTTCTTTTGCGATGGATCCCACCTTCGACAATTTCGTGAATATTGCTGAAACCACCATCATTTCCCTGATGCCGACGGTACTAGGGAAGATCCTGGCTTATGTGGCATTCGAAGTATTAAATTACTTATTCACCAATGACTACAATATTCGCTATGCCATAGTAAATCGCACCAATAACTCATTTAGCATGAGTAATTATTACGATTACTTCTCCAGTAAGTTGCCCTATGTGTTAAAAACCAAATCTAACGACAATGTTATCCATCGTCCTCATCTGGCACCTATTTTTAATGATATAAACGACAAAGAGTCGCAGCCCATGTGGGTTATTCAAGCTCCTTGTTTCACCATTAGCAATGAATCTGATTGCCCGTCAGCATTGATCAGATTTAAGCACTTCTCTCAGGATACACAGCAGGATACGCAGTATATTCTGGAAAATGTGGTAAGTGCCTATGACATTATTTACACCCAAGACAATGAACAAGGGGTGAAAATCTTTGGGGAGCATTTAAAAAGCGGCGAGCACATTTATTACGAACTGCTAAACGGTGAGCCTGCTAAACGATTGCGTTGTTCCGCAGAGAATGACTATGTACTCATTACTCAAGTCACCAACGCACTTTCGGGCGTGGGTAATGATACCTATGACGTGGTGTTAATGATCGATGAGAAGAGCGGCGAACATCTCGATTGATCTGAAATGCTGGTATTTATGACAGGCCCGGTATTAACCGGGTCCTTTTAAATACGGTTAGCGGCAGTTCTTTATGCAATTAAATCGCTGACCTTCTTGTAATAGCTAAGTGTCGAAGGCTTGGCATCAATGATATTCACCGTTACTCCTGAGCTTTTAAGCAGGTCTACCTTAGCTTTGGAGCTGGCAACATACTTCTTTGGAATGTAGTAGTGAATGTGATTAAAAATATCAATTAGGTTGGCTTTATCAATCTGTATTTTACGGCGATAGGTTAATAGCCACCAGAGATCACTTTCAATGAAATCCAGGCTCAAACCCAGAATATGAATGTTGTGAGTAAAGAAATAATCGATCCATGAGTGATGCTGCACTGTGGCGGATTTTAATTGCCTGATGAGTTGTGTGGCGGGTAGTGATTTGTAAGCATCTTTGGTGCCTGTTACCACGTAATTGCGCATGTATTGCAGATAACCGCTGTAATGGTTATAGCCTAATACAATCGAGGCTGGATGATTGGCAACACCGTGGATGTGCCAGATTGATTTGTTGTTGACCCGATGTTTGCGAAACAAGTTGTAGGTCTTTTCCGGCACAACCCCGACGTTTTTATAAGTTTTCTGTTCACTAATGGCTCTGTCGAGGCTTAGATCATAGTTAGTGGTAAAGAGATTTTCACAGGGCAAAGACACCAATAATTCGTGGATGGAATTGGGTTTTATGGCGCCAGTTTGTTCCGATATAAATTGTAATACGTCTTTTTCTTTGTAGCCGTTTTGCTCTGCCGCTTCAAAATAAAACTCTTCATAAGCCAGCGGAAACGGCTTTTTAGGATCGCTGAAATCAACGCTCGTGCCAAATTCCTGGTTCATCTTGGACAGCAAATCGCTCCAGGAATTGCCTTTGGCGCCGTTATTAATATCGTTCCCTATCAGTAAAACACCGTTGCTCATGGTTCGTTCCCTGCTGTCTTAGCGATATGAAAAGTCTGAGGAAGACTAAAATGGTAAATATTTTACTGCAATATTAAAATTTTATCCTGATTGGAAGCGTCTAGAGCAACACGCTCTAGGCTTTTTTAACAAATTTTGCGGTCACCATCATTTCGCCGACACCATCTACTTTACAGTCCAGTTCGTGATCTTTTTTGTCTAACACTCTGCGCACCAATGCCTTAGTGCCAATCTTAATTACTTGTGAGCTGCCTTTTATCTTCAGATCCTTAATTACGGTGACCTTATCGCCATCAGCTAATAGCGCGCCGTTGGCATCTTTTACCGCAATCGCTTCGTCTTCAGCAACCTGAGCTGGATTCCATTCGTAACCGCACTCAGGACAGACTAATTGAGCTTGGTCTTGATAAACGTATTCTGATTGGCATTGTGGGCAAGGAGGAAGCGACATACTGATTTGGCCTTGTGTAAAAAGCTGGCAGGTTAAAGTAATTTCTGGCGCATGCAAGCGCTTTGGGCGTTTAATTGTGTAAACGCCCGTATTTTCTGTTTTTACTGCGTTGTTTGTGAGTCTTTATCTCTCAGCAAAGTCACAAGCAGGGCTGGCAAAAAACTCATGGTTAAAAACATCGAGCCTAAGATACCGCACAGCACGATAATACCAACGCCGCGGTAGAGTTCGGTACCTTCGCCAGGGATCAGCACCAGCGGTGCCAGGCCCAGTATAGTCGTGGAGGTGGACATCAGTATCGGCGTGAGTCGGCGTTTAACGGCTAGCTGCACGGCCTCTTGTACCTGCATGCCCAGCTCATGAATGTTTTTGCGTGTTTGCTCCACAATCAAAATCGGGTTGTTCACCACTGTTCCTAATAAAATCAGAAAGCCCAGCATAGTGATCATATCAAACGGCTGATGAAAGCCGCTAAAGCCCATGGCTTCGCCAATACTGCCGATACCATTGAGTAAAATTAAGCCCAACAAACCGCTGGCCATGCCCAGTGGTACGGTGGCGAGAATAAACAAAGGGTATTGCCAGTGTTTAAAAATGGCCACCAACAACAGATAACAAATTACTAATGCAATCAGGAAGTTACCCGAAAGCGAAGCTCGTGTGGTTTGCAGTTGGTCGGCGGCACCGCTGACATCTACTCGAATGTCTTGGGCGATTTCGCCAGATTGCCACAACGTGGGTAACAGCTCGTTGCGCACGACTTGCTCTGCTGTTTCCAGCGCCACATCGCGAGGTGGAATGATGTATACGGTAACGGTTCTGTCGCCGTCGATGCGGCGCATGCTGTTACTGTTTTTGGTTTCCACCAGGTCGGCCATCGCATTCAGTGGCAATACACCGCCCGCCGGTGTAACCATAGGTGCCTGGCTTAGTTGTTCAATAGTTTGGGCATTACCAGCACCGCTATATAAGAATATATCCACCTTATCGTCACCCAGAATAAACTCATCCACATAGGCCCCGTCGCTTAAGGCAGATACGGCATAGCCGAAGTCGCGATTATTAAAGCCCAGCTCCTCCAGACGACGCCAGCGGGGACGGATTTCTATTAGCGGTTGAGTCAGTGTTAATGAGCGCGGATCGGAGTTTATTTGCGGATTGTCGAAGGATTTTTCAGCCTGTTGATAGACTGCTTCAGCGGCTTGATACAAGTCCTGCATATTAGCCCCAGAGATATCCACTGCGACCGCTCTGGAGCCGCCATCGTTACTGGAGATAATAGAGCCGCGAGAGGAAAATGCACGCATGTCGGGGTAGCTTCTGAATTTACTGGTGATCTGGTTCATCATTTCATTGATGAGAGCGGGATCTTTGGGGGCACTTAAGAACCATACCCGGCCAATTGCCACCCGCATCATGTAATAATCCAGCGGTACCATTTCACCTTCAACATAATCTTCTTCTGGCATATCCACATAACGGTTGAAGTATTCACGTAATTCATCGCCAATGTTTTGCATCTCGCTGAGGTTGTATCCAGGCGGTGCGATCATCATGCTAAAGGCTTTGGGCTCTTCACCTTCGGGAAGGTATTCGGCGGCGGGCATTAGCAGCCAGGCAAGGCCGGGAATAATCAACACAAAGGCAAGGCACCAGGCGCGTGCTGAAGCCGTGTTTTTAATGAAAAACGCGGTAAAGTTGAGCCACTTTTGCTCTGCTTTGGTCCGTGAAACCGAGACGAATTCTTTGTTTTTGGTAAGTTTTGCCAGACTCACTGGTACCACAAAAACGGCAATGAGCATGGAGGCCAGAATAGCCCCTGAAATGGCGATGGCGATATCTGAATACAGCTGTCCGGCTTCTTCCTGGACAAATAAAATAGGTGTAAAAACCATTATGGTAGTGGCTGTGGAGGCCAGCACGGCGGGCCACACATCCTTTACACCTTCTATGGCTGCTTGTAATTTTGAGGTGCCTTTGCGCCACGACTGAATAATGGATTCCAGCACCACAATGGTATTGTCCACTGTCATCCCGATGGCAAATGCGACACCGGCCAAGGAGATAACATTGATAGTGCGATCCAATAAATTTAACGCCACAAAAGCCGCAATGGTACACACTGGAATACCCAGCACCCCCACCAGGGTAGCTCTACCTGAGCGCAAAAACAGATACATTACGCCGGTGGCTAACAGAGCACCTAAGATGAGGTTAAACCAGACATTTTTAAGTGAGTCCTGCACATACTGCACGTCGTCGCCGGTGTTGGTCATCATCAGGCCATTTTGCGCCAGCAGATTTTTGTTGAGATCTTCCACCACCGCCATGATGCCATGTTTAATGTCAATCACGTTGGAGCCGCTTTCCCGTCGTACCGATAACATCAAATTGCGCTGGCCGTTGAAGTAGGACAATCCGCGGGTTTCAAAATGATCCATTTGAATATCGGCAATGTCCCGCAGGTATACGCTGTTGCCATCTACGCGCTTGATTTCGATGTCACCAATTTCGTTGAGCTCTTCAAAGCGCCCAACTACTCGTAAAAGATAACGGTTTTGGCCGCTTTCTATATCGCCGGCAGAGGCGTCGCGATTGCGGTCTCGCACGGCATCGCGTATTTCATTCAAGCTAATTCCCCGTTGGGCCAAGCGGTGGGCATCCACTCGGATCTGGATTTGTCTGGCGGCACCACCTCCAACGCCCACTTCTGACACCCCTTCAACGCTTTCCATACGCGGGCGCACGTAATCTTGGGCAAAGTCGCTAAGCATATCCATATCTAATTGCAAAGGATTGCCTGGCAGTGGGGTCAGGGCAAAATACAAAAACGCGTTACTGGAAAAGGCACTGGAAAACAGGCGCGGTTGGTCGACATTCTCAGGGTAGGAAGGTACCTGGCTTAGCGCGTTATTCACTCGGATCAGAGCATCGTTGGGATCGACCCCAAAAGGGAAGTCCAGTTCGATATTGGCTTGCCCCATTTCGGCGTAGGAGGTCATGCGTTGTAAGTTAGGTAAGCCTCGCAAATAGCGTTCTTGTTCGATTAATATTTCTTTTTCAATGTCTTGTGGTGTCGCGCCAGCCCATCCGGTTTGAACTGTGATGGTACGCACTTCCAGATCCGGGATCATCTGGATTGGCGTTTTGCTGGAGGTGACAAGGCCCAGAATCGCGGCAATAAATACACAAACCGCCACCAATATGCCACGTTGTGCTACAGCGGCAATCATTGTTCTTCTCCGGTCTCAGTAGTGTTCACAGAAACACCTTCCTGCAACAATTGCACGCCTTTACTGACGTAGGACACATTCGCAGGTGCGCCTGAGACTGCAAAGCGGGTACTGTCGCTGCGTTCAATGCGCACTATGTGGCGTACGGTTTTGTTGTCCTGTACCGAGAATACACTATGGCCGCCATCGGGATGAGAGCGCACTGCGGATTTGGGTAACCAGAACAAAGGCTCCATTTGCGCTCCTAAATCCAGTTGTAAATTGGCAGACATTCCAGATATGAGTTGTTGGTCTTCCGGCAGGTTCACCAACAACTGAAAGGTACGGGTTCGGGGATCTGATGCCTTTACTATTGCCGCTATGGGTAAGGTCAAACGTTGGTTATTGGCATTGTCGATACTGACCACGACATTTGGAGATTCGGATTCCAGGTAAGCTAGTAAGGCGGTGTAATGCTCTTGCGGTACAGCCACACGCAGACGCAGTTGAGTATTAGAAACCAGATTAAACACCGGGTTTTGAGGTTGCAGCCATTCGCCAATATCACCATTTCTCGCGGTAATGATACCGTCGAATGGCGCGTACACCGCGTGTCGCCTCAACACTTCCTGTTGTAGTCCTAAACTGGCTTTGGCTTGCTGTAGTGTGGTTTCAGCTTCGGAAACTCGTGCTTTACGCTCCGCGATTAAGGTTTCGGCCACCACCTGCGTTTTTGACAGACGAAGAGCCTCGTTATACAAACGGATGGCTTCGGCCAGTTGCACCTGAGTGGTACTCACTGCCGCTTCAAATTGCTGTAACTGGTATCGAGCCAGGCTGTCGTCCAGTTGTAATAGCTTTTCTCCTTTGCTGACCTGATCGCCCATGTCTTTATATAGTCTTTTTGCCAGTCCTGCTTGTTGCACTGCCAGGCTGGCATCATGGATTGCCTCAATCGTGCCGCTCAATATCATTGACTGCTGATTATCCAGGAGTTGAGGCTTTACTACATTAACCGTTTGCACCTGAGCCGAGATAGTGCTGGTAAGCAGTAAAAGAAGCAGAGGGAAAATGCGTGACATAGTGATACTCCTTGTTGATTGGTCAGCAGTAATGACATTGGATAAATCAGATTCGAAAGCTGTATACGTTAGCACGGCACAACTAGTTTAGTCTGCTTTAGATTGACGCAGGTGCTAGCCTGGCCTGATACTGCTAATCATTATGTTTTTGGGGAAATCTGAACCACGCTATGGTCGCGTTTAGCTTCGTTAATTTGATTCAGTCCGCCACTGTGAGTGTCTGTATTTTGGGGGCGTTTCTTTTGTGGCGCCACTGCTCGTTTCGCGGTATCGCTCTTTTGCTGTTATTGGTGGCGCTCTCGTCAGTGATTAACACCCTGGAAGAGACCGGAATAACTCGAGATATCTATCTCATTAGTCCCGTTTTTATCATGCTATTTGGGCCGGCCTCTTACCTGGCAACTCGCCATTTGATTGGCAGTAAGGTGCAAGTAAAGGAGTTCATTCACTTTTTACCTGTGTTACTGGTTTTGTTTTTTACTGCACATGTGCAATTGGTTATCGCGATAGGTACGTTTTGGCGCTTGATATACGCAGTGCTGACGGCGAGAGTGCTGTTAACTTACAAAAATAAATTAGATGAACAGCGTTCAGATGCGGATGAGTTTTCCTTTATTTGGTTGCTCTGGGTGGTGGTGATTACAACGGCCTTTAACCTTATCGACCTGGTGAGGTTAAACACCCAACAATGGCTTAGTCCGGATATTAATGCTTTGGGGCAGGCTGTTAACAATGGCCTTTGGCTGATGGTGATTATGCTGACAGTGCTGAAACTGAGTGAACAGAAAAAACCGCCGCAAAGTCCGCAGGAAAAATTTGAGGATTCAACTAGCAGTGGTGATCAAGCTGAGGACTACCGAGGTATTTACCAGGAATTACAATCCTTACTTAAACAACGGCGGTGGTATCTTCAGGCCCGTTTGACGTTAACGGAATTGAGCCAATTATCTGGTTTTCAGGCGAGAGATATATCCAGAGCAATAAATCTATTAGCGGGTAAGTCCTTTAATGAATACATAAATCAATTCCGCATTGAAGAAGTGTGCAAGTTGCTAGGTTCTGACGATTCAAGACCTGTTTTACAGATTGCAATTGACTCGGGTTTTAGTTCTAAAGCCGCGTTTAACAAGGTGTTTAAAGAGCAGGTGGGGCAAACGCCAAGCCAATACAGAGCCAACATCAAAAGTGTCGAAGCAAGGGAATAGTCGTCTTAATTCTTGCTTTGAGACGCCAATATCAGGGCGCAAAGTTAATCTTCTCGGAAAAATTTTTAAGCGAGAAGATAATGAAATTTATTGCTGCCCTTTTTTTACTACTATTGCTTTCAGGTTGTGCCAAAACTGCCACTGAGTTCCCTGAAGCCCGAGATTTGGTGCTGGTTAATGTCAACGTGGTTGATGTTAAGCATCAGCGCATATTGCACAACCAAAACATTGCGGTCACCGATGGTGTGATTTCGGAAATTTACCCCACAGGTCACAAAGTTACCCCTGAAAAAAGCCAAATAATTGATGGCGCTGGTGGTTTTGTCACGCCTGGCCTGATTGATATGCATGTACATATTTACGAACCTGCGGCCTATTCTATTGCCCTCAGTCATGGTGTCACCCATGTGCGTATTTTGAATGGCATCGAAAAGCAATTGCAGTGGCGAGATGCCGTTAACAATGGCGAGCTAATTGGGGCGAGCTCAACCGTGAGCAGTCCCATAATCTCTGGCTATGAAGACGCCATGTTACATCACACTGTGCATACAGAAGAACAGGCTCGTGTTGCAGTGAGAAAATACAAACAGCTCGGCTATGACTTGATTAAAGCCTATGGCAACCTTTCCGAAGAAGTATTATTGGGGCTTGTGGATGAAGCTCACAAACTCAACTTCCCCGTCGCAAAACACGGACCTCATGCTTCTGGTGAACTAGAGGTTGGTGTCTTGGCTGGCTTGCAATCCTTTGAACATGTGGAAGATATATATCAAGGTCCGTTAAACCATCAGTTTGATGAAAGCGCGCTCCCTGCTATCATTGCAGACTTAAAACAAGTTGGCGTGCCCCTGACCCCAACGCTGAATATTTTTCAGCAGCTTACACTGCTAAGCGAAGAGAAACAGGACTTTTTAGACCTGATACCGCAGCATTACACCTCCACCATTATTGCCATGGAAACCAAAAGCAATCAGGCCGAGCGCTGGTTAAATGCCTCGCCAAAGATGGCGTTGCACAACCGCAAAACCCTCAATTTTTTGCTTGCTATCAGCAAGCAACTGCATGAACAGGAAATCCCGTTACTGGTTGGCTCAGATTCAGGTGTGTTATTGTCGCCCCATGGTCTGGCAACGCATAATGAAATGGCGTTGCTGCAACAAGCCGGACTAGACAACTATCAAGTACTCGTGGCAGCGACGGTTAATCCCGCCAAGGCGCTTGGTTTAGACGGCCAGATTGGACAGATTAAAGAAGGTTTTAAGGCTGACTTTATTTATACCAGGAAAAACCCGGTGAATGATCTTGCCGTGCTGGTGAACCCGGATGCCCTGAGTAAAAAAGGGCGCTGGTTGGATAGTGAAAAGCTTGCAGCGCTGCGTAATGAGGCAATCGAAAATCGCAGTGTCTGGTCTGAGTTTTGGGCGCTGTGGCAGGCGTTATAATTAGCACAAGAGGCTACAAAAGGTTTTGCACTGTTTGCCTGACATCTTCATAGCGTTGTTGTTCGCAGATACCCCAGCCATCTATTTGCCTGGATTTCGTTTTGGTAAAAATTGGCTGGGTTAAGCCGCATAAAAAGCGCGCCGCCAGAGTATCTGAAAGATGCGGTATAGCGAGGTGATTGCGCAATTGGGTAAGGATATTCCTAAGCTTTTCGTTCTCTGGCATCGGCTTTATTTCAGGCACAGGTAGTTGTGCTTTTCTGCCATCGCAAACTGAGCAATGAGCGCAATGTTCAGGGGCCAGGAGATCATCGAAATAGGCCGCCAGATTATAACTCAAGCAGTTGTCCAATTCTAAAAAGCGGATCAGGGCAGCGATGCGTTTAATTTCAGAACGCTCGTTTTGTTTGAAGTAGTCTGCAAGTTGTTGCGCAAGCTCAGTCGAGCTTAAGGCCGCTTGATCAACCTGGTACACCTCAGTCATGTTGCTGGCTTTTAATTCGATAAGTTGTAGCCCGTCCAGATAGTCTAATGCTGTCAAAACCCGGCTGCGCTCGCTGGGATAGTGACTTTGCAATATCTCAAAATCCAAGGTGCCCCAGGTTTTTTTAAACTGAGTTGCGCCAAGGATGGCTTTGATAAATTGACCTCGTTCACCTTCAAAGCGATTAATGATGGTTTCTGTTTCTTGCAAACATTTAATTTTGTATTCGGCGAAATAGCTGTATTTGGCTTTGATGATCCCTTTTAATTCCAACTGCACCAGGAGAGTTTTAAGAGGCAACTGTCGAATGTTGCACTGGTTACTGAGCTGATAAAGCTGCAGTTCCCATCGTTCAGATTCGCCTTGTTTAATGTTGTCTATTACTTGCTCAATAGCGGTAAGTTCCGGCGTGTCGCCATAGATAAAGTTTTCCAGTGTATTCAGGCTGCTGGTATTAGCGAGCACTGTGCATATCGAGGGCTTGCCATCGCGGCCCGCTCGACCGATTTCCTGACTGTAGTTCTCGATAGATTTAGGCAGGTCGTAATGGATCACAAAGCGTATGTTGGCTTTATCGATACCCATGCCAAAAGCGATGGTTGCTACCACAATGTCCACTTCGCCACGCATAAAGCGTTGCTGAATGCTTTGTCGATTCTCATCTTTTAGCCCGGCGTGATAAGCCACCACACTGTGACCTTGTACGGTGAGTTGTGCGGCCAGCTGTTCTGCACTTTGCTGTAAGGTCACGTATATAATGCCAGCGCCTTTTTGCTGGTGTAGAAGCTTGCTCAACTCTGTGTTTTTCTCTGCTTCCGGTACAGGCAATATTTGCAGATTTAAGTTATTGCGGTAAAAGCCTGTTTGCACAATATGTGCTTGTTCGATAGCAAACTTGGCTGCCATATCCTGCTTTACTTTGCGGGTGGCCGTTGCGGTTAATAACAGCACCAAGGGGATATTTAACTGTTGGCGGTAAGTGGGTAATTTTAAATAATCAGGACGAAAGTTGTGTCCCCACTCCGATATACAGTGAGCCTCGTCTACCACTAACATTGATATGGGCACCTGGCGGATAAAATTTCGGAAACGCTCGTTTTTAAAGCGCTCTACTGACACCATCAGAATTTTAATATGCCCGGCTTTTATATCTGCCATCACCTTGTTGTTCTGCTCAGGTGTCAGTGATGAATCGATACTGGCGGCCGGGATGTGTTTACTGGCCAAAAAATCCAGCTGATCTTTCATTAATGCCAATAAAGGAGAGACTACAAGGGTCAAGTGCGGCAGTTGGGTGGCGCAGAATTGATAACACAAGGATTTTCCCGATCCCGTTGGAAAAATTGCTAGAGAGGAGTTGCCTGAAAGCAAATTTTGTATGGTTTCACTTTGCCCGGCGCGAAACTCGGAAAAGCCAAACTGCTGTTTTAAATGTGTTACCAGTTGTGGCTCTTCCATTGCGTATTACTCTCTTGTGCAGGCACTGTGATTCTTTCTGTGGTTTAACGATTAAGGCCTTTCTGCTCCCATAAGTTGGCACTGTAACTTGTCCCTGGTAGCCAGGCAATAGCTTAAAAGTACAGTTCCGAAATAGCCTGAAAAGCAGATATCTACGAAACCTTTCGTTTACCTGTTGACAACTACGATTGTTTTCGTATTTAATGATTGTACGATGTGTTTCGTACTTGCTTCGGAGCACAAGATATTCGCCTGATGCTCTATACGAATTATGAGCATCAAGATCATCAGCAGCGAATAGTGCGAAATACACAGTTTATGGTTTAGTGATTTAAGGGAGATAGCATGAAAAGGTTGATTTTGGTTGGTTTAGCAATATCTGCATTCACTTTAGGCGGTTGCTCTTCTACGAGCGATGTGGCCAAAGCAGAAAAAGAAGAAACCCAAAAGACATCCAGCACCAGTAAGCGCCGTTCAGGTGATTGTGTTGGCGGAACAGGTTCCAGATTAGGAAGTAAGTGCAGATAGATTGAAACACTTGTTTGCATCGCCGCAGGGAGGTGGCATTGATAAGGCAGCGATTTCGCTGCCTTTTTTTATTGCCGGGCATGATGGATAGTGATGGGTAAAAGCTTGCAATATACGATATGTTTCGTATATTAGATGATGAAAACTATTGTCCAGGCAAATAAAATGACGCGAAGCGATTACAAAGGTGTGCCAACTGCAGCTGAGTTACAACTGCTCAGAATTCTGTGGGGAATTGAGCCGGCAACCGTGCGTGAAGTGCATGAGAAAATGAATGAGCACAATAAAGTAGGCTATACCACAGTGCTCAAGATGCTGCAGATCATGCATGAAAAAGGGTTGGTGGCCAGAGATGAATCCAGCCGAGCCCATATCTACAAAGCTATTTATTCCGAGGAGCAGACGCAAAGCTCTATGGTGAAAGATATGCTCAACAAGGCTTTTGATGGCTCAAAGTCAAATCTGGTTATGCGCGCCCTTGGCAAGTCACCTAGTGCTCAGGAATTAAATGAAATAAGGGCACTTCTGGATTCATTAGATAAAAACAGATAGCAGGAGCAATCATGGATTGGTTAAACCTCATTGCCAACAATGCAGCGTTGCACGCATTGGCACACACTCTGGTACATTTTGCCTGGCAAGGTTTGTTGCTTGCTTTGGTTTTATTTCTACTGCTCAAAAATATTCCTGCTCGCTATTCACAACTGCGTTACGGCATCTCTTTATTCACGTTAGTACTTTGTGTGGTGGTTCCTGTTGCCACATTTTTATTACTCTACACACCAGAAACATCCTTTCAAGCTATCGATATGCAGCAGGTGGTTACCGGGGTTTCAGGTACAGTTGCACAATTTGGAGAAGCCTTGACTGATTCGGGTGTGCAAGGCGTGTCTTATGCCACGGCTGAGTTGTTGGATTTTTTCAATGTTCAGCTTGTTCATGGAGTATTGCCGTTTCTGCCCCTTTGCTGGATAGCGGGTGTATTATTACTGAGCGCCAGAGTTGCCTTACAAATGGTGGGGGTTTGCCAGTTGCCTCATCAGTCAACGTATTTGCCTGAGCCACAATTACAACAGCTTTTTGAGGGGTTACTGCACAAGTTGGAGGTCAATCCAGTTACGCGCTTGCTGATCTCAGACAAGGTAGACGTGCCGATGGCCATTGGTTGGCTGAAGCCGGTGGTATTATTGCCTTCGTCTATGGTGGTGGGCTTGACACCGGGACAATTAGAGATGCTCTTGATGCATGAATTGGCTCATGTCAGACGCCACGATTACATCATCAATTTTTTCCAGACTTTAGTGGAATTATTATTGTTTTTCCATCCAGCCGTGCGTTGGGTATCCAGCCAGATCCGTATGGAGCGTGAATGCTGTTGCGACGATATTGCTGTGGCACATGTGGGTAATCCGGTGGCTTATGCTACAACTCTTACCGATGCTGAAATGTCGCGTTTTCAAAACATACCTGAGTTGGCGATGGCAGCCTCTGGTAGCGATCTGAAAAGTCGCATATTGCGTGTTGTAGGGCATACCGATTGTGCCAATGGCAATGCCAGGTTGCGTAAATCCGGTCTTCTGGCAGCGCTTTGCTCAGTGAGTTTAGTGTTGTTAATTTTGGTTACTGATAATGCCAGTGAGCAGCACACGCCAGTAGCCCAGTTAAATTTACAAGGTGAAGAGCAGCCTGAAGTTGCGGAAATAACTGAACTTGCCACTGCTGCCCGCGATGCTGTAGAACCTGAAACACCTGTCAGCAATGTGGAGTCCAGTTTAGGGCCTGATATAACAGTTGAAAATGCGCCGCAGCCAGAAGAAAATTTAGCCGCTCGCCTTAAAGCCAGGCCAGACACGACTCAGGATGTTGAAGTTGTTGTTCCATCTCAAACGTCCTTATCGACAGGCATGTCAGAAGTTGCCCATGAATCTACTGAAACCCCAGACTCGGAGCTAACAGGTAATGTACAGCAAACAGAATCCGAGCAGGGGGATTCTGAAATTGCGCCTATTGCTGAATTGCCTGAGGCAGATGATACTTCACTGGAAGTTGTTAAAGTGCAGGGGGTTTCCCCGGCAGATTCGGAAAGTTCAGACTTATTTACTAATACTGATTTACCTGCCGTAACTGAATTGTCTGTTGTTCCTGATATGGCCGCTGCTTCGTTTTCTGCACCGGACTCTGTTGAGAAAAACAATGACACCGTGCTGGTAGCACCTGAAAAAGCAGATACAAGTGAGATTCAAAAACAGCCTGAAATAATCACTATCGCGGCAGCTAAAACTGTAATTAAAGAGGTAGAAACTAAAGTGATTTCTCCTGTTTTACTTAAAGGTGAGGCACCGGTGTATCCCAGACAAGCTCTGCGCAGAGGGCTTACAGACCAGGTGCAGGTTTCTTTTAAAGTCAACACAAGCGGAAAGGTGGAGGATATTGACTTTGATGGTTCGGTGCATCGTTCCTTTAAAAAATCCGTGCGCCGGGCGCTGGCGCAATGGCAGTATCAACCGGCTTTAAAAAATGGTGAAAAAATCGCCATGACAATGCAGCATGTGTTTAGCTTCGCTGAACCTGAAAACGCGGTGTTGGCTACCACGGGTACCAGGATTGACGCAAAATAAGCTAATTGGCGCTTCTTCTGCGTAAGCGCCTTGGCTTTTTGAAGCACTTACACTAACCTCTCGGTTTTAGCTTCTCATTATCTTTTGACCAGCATGCGGGCGTTTTTCTCTCTTTATTCCAGCAATCTTTTTCTGGTAGGCGGTACCGGGTTGTTAACTACCTGGCTAGCGCTCTACATGGGCAAGCAGGGAGTTTCTACTTTCTGGATTGGAATGCTGACCTCTTTTTACTACCTTGGCCTGATGCTGGGGGCCAAGATAGCCTATCATTTCATTCGTTCGGTTGGACACATTCGCACTTTCAGTGCCAGCACGGCCGTCGTTATTGCCTGTATTGCCGCCCATGGCGTGAGCGATAATTTGTACCTGTGGTTGGTTTTGCGTTTGTTGGTGGGGCTAGGCATGATGAGCAATTACATGGTGTTGGAAAGCTGGCTCAACGAGCAGGCGGAGCCTGAAAACCGTGGTCGGGTTTTTTCTGTTTATATGCTCACTTCTTATCTTGGCATGGTGGCCGGTCAGCTCGCACTCTCCCGGTTTACCGAGTTAGATTCAGCAGTGCTATTTCTGGTATGCATGGCGGTGGCCATTGGTTTGGTACCTATTTCCATCACCAGACGTATTCACCCTAAGCCTCTAAAACCCATTAAAGTGAGCTTGTTTAGCTTTGTTCAGGTGATCCCACAATCATTAACGGCAATCCTATGTGCGGGTATGATCAACGGCAGTTTTTATGGCCTGTCGCCGCTATTTGCCAGTAAAGAGGGCTTTGGTGCTGAAGATATCGCATTTTTTATGTCTATCACTGTGGTCGCGGGTCTTCTGGCACAATGGCCGATGGGGATTTTATCTGACAAAATCCGCCGTAGTCGTTTGTTGCGTTTTAATGCGCTGATGATTTTTATCGTTGCTTTGGGGCTGTTTTTGTTACCGCTTAGCCCAACGCTGGCTTTCATACTCACTTTTTTGTTCGGCTTGTTTGCTTTTACCTTGTATCCACTGGCGTCAGCCCTTGCTAACTCTCGAGTGTCTGATGAGGAGCGGGTTGGCGTTTCATCAGCTTTGCTCATTGCTTTTGGGGTCGGCGCGGGTATAGGTTCTGCTGTAATTGCACAACTCATGACATATTTTGGACATCAATCACTTTACGGTGCCATCTCAGGACTTTCAGTGCTGATGTTTTTGGCACTGAGTTACATTAACTCTAAGCAGAAGGGCGAAATAATGGAGCCTGACGATTACGTGGTGAGTGCCTCTGACGTGACTACTTCGCCGCTTGCCGCCACTTTAGATCCACGTATTGATGAAGAGTTAGCGCAAGAACAATTGCTTATTGTGGATGAAGAGGAAGCACAACAAGAAAGATCACAGGCAGAGG
This sequence comes from Planctobacterium sp. AWM4_229, assembly GCF_056160305.1. NCBI lineage: Bacteria > Pseudomonadati > Pseudomonadota > Gammaproteobacteria > Alteromonadales > Alteromonadaceae > Planctobacterium > Planctobacterium sp. AWM4_229. The sequence continues at coordinate 535,541 of NZ_JBSWWX010000004.1, forward strand.
AAGCGGCTGAACTGGAGCAGAGCAAGCCTTAATGTTGAGAGTTTTTTAAGCGCAAATACAGGAAATAACCTGGTTCTGTAACTACACTTATGCAGTAGTTGATACCCGCCTGATGACATGCATAGAAATTTATGTGCATAAAAACTGCCGATAGATCGTCTTCAGGTTTCAGTGCTTTCAAAAAGGATGCTCCCATGGATTTCAAAAAGCGATTTCTGCGCAATGTTTTTCTGATTTTACTGGTTTTTATTAGCGCCTTCTCCCGGGCAGAAGACTCCTCCCAACTGTGGCAGCTCGTCACTAATTACAGTAGTGAACAGTTAAAAGGACAAGCTAATGCCACCTCTCAGTTGGTAGTGAACGAAGCATTGTTGTTGCAGCTTAAACCCGGCATGGCATTGCAACTACCGATATTTTCTCGCACGCTAGAGGTACAACTAACTCGGTCTCGTATGCAAGGTAGTACGCGAATATGGTCGGCCAAAAACAACGCTTCTCCAAGGTTGCCGGACGTTCAATTGTTTTTGCGCTATGGCAAGCTTTCTGCCTGGATACCTACTGAGTTTGGTACCTTTCGCGTTGTAGATGGCAAACTTGTTAAAGAATACAAGATGGGTGGAGAACATCCGGATTATCGCCTTCCGCAGGCCACACCGGCTCTTAGTCAATCTGGTGTTAGTCCTATGCCAATCAATGGTGGTAGAAGCCAAAGTATCCAGTCTGTAAAAGCTTCATCTGCCGCGGCTGGAGACCTGGTGTTTCGTGTTCTATTCGTGGTAACAGATGAGTTTGTTGCTACCTATCCAGAAACCCAAGCTCAATTGACAGAGTACATCACTGCCAACAATGCGATTTACGAAGCAAGTGGCATGAATGTGCAGATGGAGTTTGCCGCAATGATGCAGGCTGATCTTGAGCAATACAGTGCTGATCAGCTGCTGGATAATCTCTCCAGTAATGGTGGTGAAGATTCCACTGATGGTGATATTCCTGATTCAGAGCTAACCCCCATCTGGCAAGCAAGGGTAGACAACTCCGCTGATTTTGTTGTGGTGATGCTGAACGATTTACCAGAAGGGTTATGTGGTCAGGGCTGGCTAAATGGCGATACAAATCAGTCGTTTAACTATGATTACGCGGTAAACGTAACCGCTGCATTTACCACCTTTGGCGATACCTCTCAGTTTTGTGGCTATGATACCTTGGGCCATGAGCTTGGGCACAATATGGGCCTTGGTCATTCATTGCGACAGGAAAGCGAAGGCACGGTATTCACCTTTGGTCGCGGTTATGGAGTGGTAGATGAATTTACCACTGTAATGGCTTATCCCAGTGAGTTTGGGCTGGCTTCTGGCGTGGCAGTATTTTCTTCTCCGGACTTAACTTGTCTCGATAGTTTCGCCTGTGGTGTTGACCGGGAACAAGATGACGGTGCCGATGCCGTATATGCTGTCAATCAGGTGAAAGAGCAAATCTCTCTTATTCACAATGATGAAATAACCTTAGCCATAGATGATGCCAGAGCATTGCTGGAAGACAGTGCGCTTTCCAATTGCATCGCTGAAAAGTTCCCTGATGCTATAACCAATGCTCAGGTGGGTTTTTTGGTTTGCACCACCGACTACGATATTCAAACCATAAACGGATTGGAAAACTTCCCGAATCTCAGTACCTTCAGCATGGATGGTAGTAACGATACAACCTTAGACGTGTTCCAGAATATGCGCAGCATGCGACAGCTGGATGTTCGGAATCTGCTAATGACGTCAATGCGTCCCATTGCCCACTTGCAAGATCAGCTGACGTTCCTGCAATTTAATCAAAGTTCTCTCAGCTGTCAGGACGTGAATGCGGTTGAAAGTTGGGGTATTGAAAACTTTTTCCCGTTTGGCAGTTGTCAGTCACTGTCGGACGATAGTGATGATTTTGACGGGGATGGCATCAACAACCTGAACGACACAGATGATGATAATGATGGCATTGATGATGTTTCTGATGCCAGTCCAAGAGATGCCAGTAATGCTGATGACATCGACAATGATGGTGTTGTTGATAGCGAAGATGCCTTTCCTTATAACGAAGATGAAACATTGGATACGGATAACGATACCGTGGGCAACAACCAAGACTCTGATGATGATAATGACGGTGTAGCCGATACTGATGATTGCGCACCATTGGACAATACACAGTCCACTAGTTGTGGCTCAGATGACAATACGGCTCCCACTATCAGTGGCTCCCCAGCTACATCGGTTATACAAAATGAGCTGTATAGTTTTACCCCAACAGCAGCAGATGAAGATGGTGATACATTGACCTTCAGCATTGACAATCAGCCCGCCTGGACGAGTTTTAGCAGCAGTACTGGTCAGTTATCAGGAACCCCAGGAAGTAGTGACGTTGGCACTTACAGCAATATCGTGATCAGTGTCAGTGATGGTGAAGAGAGTACAAGTATGGCTGCCTTTGACATCACGGTTCAGGAAAGCACGGATAACAACAGTAGCGGCCGTTTTGTGGCGTATGATTACGATGGCGATGGCAAAGCTGATGTAGGAGTAAGACGCGCCAGCACTTATTTTCAGTACATACTAAACTCGTCGGATGATGATATTCAAAGGATCCAATTTGGTCGGGATGCGGGTGACATCTCCGTTAGCGGTGACTTTGATGGCGACAAAATTGCCGACGTGGCGGTGCGCCGTCCATCTAATCAGTTCTGGTATATTTTAAATTCTTCTGATGGTGAAATTCAGCGTTTCAATTTTGGCTTGCAAGCTGAGGATATTCCGGTACCTGCAGATTACGATGGTGATGGCATTACGGATATCGCCGTAAGACGCCCATCCAATCAGTTTTGGTACATTCTGAATTCATCTGATGGTGAAATTCAGCGATTCAACTTCGGATTACAGGAGGAAGATATTCCGGTCCCTGCTGATTATGATGGTGATGGCATCACAGACATTGCAGTGCGCCGACCTTCAACCCAGTTCTGGTATATCCTGAATTCTTTCGATGGTGAGATACAGCGTTATAACTTCGGTTTACAAGAAGCCGATATCCCGGTGCCCGCCGATTACGATGGAGATGGTAAAGCCGATATTGCAGTGCGCAGACCTTCCACTCAGTTCTGGTATATCTTAAATTCATCTGATGGTGAGATTCAGCGTATCCAGTTTGGCTTACAAGCCCAAGACATCCCCATTCCTGCAGACTACGATGGTGATGGCAAGGCGGATGTTGCGGTGCGCAGACCTTCAACGCAGTTGCAATATATTCTGCGTTCCAGTGATGGCGAGATAGAGCGCATACAATTTGGTCTTAATAGCGCTGATATGCCGTTGGCCGCAACTGTGACGACCCGCATGGAAGTGCAGGTAAGTGACGTAACAAGTGCCAGACAAGCCAATACTGAAACAGAAGTTTTTATAGAGCGTGTGCGCTTGAGCGCTAAGCAAGCCCGAATGGAGCAAATCCAGTAATTTAACCTATGCAGCGAATATGCGGTGTCGCTGAGATTCGGCACCGCATAGTCATATTTTGAGAAAGATTTAAAAAAATAAACCCCCTTTTCGATTTAGCCGCGTCTGTACTTGTAATTGTTGTAAAACACACAGGTGAAAAAATGCTAAACCGTCAATTATCCCCAGCCTTGAAAGGCCTATATAAAGTATCTCTTATCGCAGTTGTGGTAGGGGCGTTGCTCGCTGGTTGTTCCAGTTCAGAAAAACAAACGAAAGAAACATCGCCGGACAATCAAGCCGCGTTACAACAAACCACTGATAATTCACCATCAAAACAGTCGACAACCAATCCCGTACAGGAAATGTTGATACTGGCCGAAGTAAGCCCTTCGCAACCAGCTTCCATGCCAGCAAAGCCCACTATAAGGAACCGAGTCGGTCGGCTTAGCAAAATTGCGGTAACGGGTAATTTGCACATGGCGGATACCGCGGTCATTGGACACAATACAGAGAATTATCAACACACTCCTGAAAATGGCGTCTGGACTGTGGCTGAGCAGCCTTTATCTACTTTTTCTGTGGATGTTGATACTGCTAGCTATGCCAATGTTCGACGCATGCTGAATCAAGGGGTGACGCCACCCCAAGACGCCATCCGTCTTGAAGAGATGATCAATTATTTTTCCTACGAATATCCTCAACCTCAAGACGATACGCCATTTTATGTGGATACCAGCATGGCTAGCAGTCCGCTGGATAATAACAAGCACATTCTGCGGGTGGCGTTATCTGGCAAGCAGGTGTCTAATGCACAGCGCAAAGCATCCAATCTGGTCTTTTTATTGGACGTGTCTGGTAGCATGTCTGCTGACAATAAACTGCCCTTGCTAAAACGCGCCCTCACTATGTTAAGCAAACAGTTGGATGCCCGAGATAGCGTAGCGATTGTGGTGTATGCCGGTGCATCGGGGGTGGTACTGGAGCCCACATCCGGTGATGACACCTTAAGTATTGTTCAGGCTCTGGAGAAGTTGCAAGCCGGAGGCTCCACCAATGGGGCTGGTGGTATTCAACTGGCGTATCAGATGGCGCAAAAGGCGTTTAAAAAAGATGGAATTAACCGAGTGTTGCTGGCTACCGACGGTGATTTTAACGTTGGCACTACCGATCACAATGCACTGATGGCACTGATCGAGAAGCAGCGGGAAACTGGAATAACCCTCTCTGTGCTGGGATTTGGTAGTGGAAACTACAATGACCACCTGACCGAACAACTCGCTAATAAAGGCAATGGCAATGCGGCCTACATTGATAATATTAACGAAGCTCGCAAAGTTCTGGTGGAGCAGTTAACAGGAACGCTGCAGGTGATCGCAAAAGATGTCAAAATTCAAGTAGAGTTTAATCCCGCAGTGGTGCATGAATACCGCTTAATAGGTTATGAAAACAGGCAGTTAAACAAAGAGGACTTTAACAACGATAAGGTGGACGCAGGAGAAATTGGTGCAGGTCATACTGTTACCGCTTTGTATGAACTGACACTAAAAAGCGCCGAGCAATATTCGGTGGATGAATTGCGCTATCAAACTGCCGCCGATGAGAATATTAATAGCGATGAAGTCGCCCTTGTGAAGCTGCGCTATAAAGCACCACAGGGAGAATCAAGTAGCAAGATTGAGCGAGTCGTTTCTCTACAGCAAATCCAGGCATTTTCAGATACCGACAATGACTTTAAGTTTGCCCACAGTGTCGCAGGATTGGGACAGCTTATGCGCGGCTCAAAATTTGTCTCAAACAAGGACGCCAAAGCATTGCTAAACACTGCCAGGGCGGCAAAAGGGCAAGATGAACACGGCTATCGGGCTGAGTTTATCCGATTAATGGAAACCTGGTTGTTATTACAATCACCTGTTGCTAACAGTAATGGATGAGGTTATCGCTGATAAGTGGTCGAATCTTTGATCGTGCAATATCGCGCTACAGTTAATCAGAAAGATGAGCAGTAAAAGGAATGCAAGTGGCAGAAACCCAATGGCAAGCACTGGAAGATAATGAGCTGATAAAAGCTTATATCAGCGGAGAGTTTGCTGCTTTTGAATGCTTGTATAACAGGCATAAAGGTGGAAGTTTTCGCTTTATCTTAAGGCAGGTAAAGGATTCGGCAAGCGCTGAAGATCTAATGCAAGAGCTGTGGTTTAAAGTGGTGAGCAATATTCGCCAATTCAAAGGTGAGTCAAAATTTACAACCTGGTTGTATCAGATGGCCCGAAACCTGATGATTGATCGCTTTCGGCATCTTGAGGTGGTATCTGGCGTAATCGTCGAGACAGAAGCGATACAGGAGATGGCAACCGATTGGCGTCAAACAGCAGATGCTGAACTTGTGCAAATAAGACAAAAAGCCGCTTTGAGCCACTGTTTACAGAAGTTACCCAAAGCACAATTAGAATCCTTTTTGCTCAAAGAAGAAGGTAATCTGACACGCAGTGATGTTGCACAAATAACGGGAGTGAGTCTGGAGGCGGCTAAATCCAGGTTAAGAGCCGCCTATAAAGAGCTGCGCACCTGTGTAAGTCGGGTGCTGGGAGAAAATGATGACTAACGAAAACAATGATGAAAAGTTCGTTTCGGATTTATATCAAGCATCCGATAAAGCGCAGGCTTCGGCTAAAACTGATGAGGCAATACTAGAATATGCCAGACACCGAGTCGCCAGTAACAATAAACCCAAGTTGTTTTTGAGCCAACGCAATCGTTGGTTGTCGGTGGCAGCGTCAGTTACACTGGTATCGCTGATTTTTGTCTCCCAGTGGCAAGACTTTACGCCAAAAGGAATACAGTCAGATGCAGGGACCGCGCAACCGGGGCGACTGCCGCAAGGTTCCGTGGCGGAAATGGAACCAGAAGCGGATTTTGATAGCATTTTAGCGGATAAAATACTCACAACCGAGCCCGCTGCGCGCAAAGCACCCGTGGTTTCAGAAAGTTTAGAGTTATTGCAGGTTACGGGCAGTCGCAACAAAAATGCTGAACGTAGCATCAAGATAGAATGTCGCTATTCCGTCGATGGTAGCAATCCATTGAGTAGTTCGTCATTGGCGAAATATATTGCAGACCTTCCCTATAAGGATAAAAAGGCATTAGCGATAGCGATTAACAGTCAGATCCCTCTTGCTCAAATGAGTGAGCAAAGTGAGACATTGACGAAGCTAGCAGCCATGCCGGGCTTCGAAGAGCAGTATCAGATGATGGCAACAAAGGTGAAAAACTGTATGACTGCGTCTGGACCAGCAACAGAGTAATCGCTTGTTGATGGTGAAACAAAAAAGCGCATCGATTGATGCGCTTTTTTGTGATGCTACTTTGCATTATGTTGCCCAGTATGCCATATCCAGCACTTCTTCCCGCTCAGGCAAACCTTTACTTAGACGTGGTGAATGTTGAGCTAATACTTCATAGCTTACGCGGTTGGCGTACTTGCTGATTTGCGACAGGGAAGAGTAGGTGATAGCGGGTTGTTCGTGTTTAGTGGATTTTTCCACATTGAGCTTGTGATATTCGTTGGCGCAGATATCGTGCAATACTGCCGCCAGGGCACCATCGCCAGCACCGTTGGTATTCATGATCTTATCAGGGCCACCCATGTAAGGGGGGATATAGCTGTATACTTTTACTGGCTCTTCACAGTCTTGTAAGCGCATCGGGCGGGAGTACTCATAGCGGTTAAATTCAGCGATTTCAGCATCGATGAACTGTTGCTCGGTTTCCCGCAGATACTGTTTATCGCAATGTCCCGCCATGTATAGTCCTACCGGGCCTGCGGTACACATCACCATATCTACCCAATCCAGTGCTTTGCTGGCGGCAAGTAGAGGGTTCTGGATCCCCGTAATAGCTTCGGCTTCTTCCTCGTTCATGGTGAGGATATCCACGTGTTTTTTCACGAAGTCTTGCCACCACTCAGGGTTTTGCTCAATCAGGAATTTAGTGCCTAGAGTCAATACCACTGGTACACCAGCTTCATTGGCGTACTCTACGGCCTTTAACGTAGCTTCGGTCATGGTATCACCGGGGTTGGTGCGCATAGAGTAGGCTGCGAACACCAAAGCGGAAGCGTTTTGAATAACTTCTTTATCTACATATTCCGTTGATAGCTTGTTGATCATGGCCGGGCTGATGGCAAAGGTGCGCTCGCCTTGGCTGTCGATTAGGGTAAAACAGCGCCCAATGGGCCCATCTACAGGCTGCAGGTAGTTGAGATCTACGCGGCTGGAAGTGTTACTTAGGTACTTATAGGAGTAACTGCCGATCTTAATGTTTTCCGACATCACACCTAACAGTACTGAACGGTCGTCGGCTAAAACTGAATAGTTGTGCAGGGTGTTGCCAATTGTGCCACCGGCAAACTCATAGTTGATAAGGGCTTTTTCTTGTAATTCTGCATAAAGCGCCTCGGTGACATCATCCTCGATTAACTGCGACATGCCTTTTTTAAGGTTGTAGCGCTCTAAAAATTCATCGCCAACTTTGGCTTCGATATCAACCAACACCTGATCAATGCCCACTATATAGCTGTGCTGTAATGGTTCTGCTTTGTGGAACTGGCCAATCAGGGAGTTTTTATCTTGAACCGGGAAGTAGTGTTTGTGCTTGCGGCGACCGGGAAATTTCATAGAAAATTGTTAACAGGTTAATTTTGGACAAGCGGCCATTATATCAACCTGTCGGATGAGTGACGAATATTTTATCAGACAAATTTTAGGTTAGTGCTTAACTGTCGTTTGCAACAGATTAAAGCTTGTAAGACAATCGACAATCAGTATAATACCGCTCCCGCCTTACTTCTGAATCCTTTATCTCCTGATAAGCTTCAAAAAAACGACAAGGCGAGTGTAACTATTTTAAAGTAAACAGTAGTGCTGGCACTGCTGCTACAGGGGTGTAGTTCCAATTGGTAGAACAGCGGTCTCCAAAACCGATGGTTGGGGGTTCGAGTCCCTCCACCCCTGCCATATTTAATATCAATCCGGATGGGTTGAGTTTGAGGTAACAGGTTAAACGATGAGTGATAACGCAGTTAATCAGTCCGGTGCAATGGACAGCATTAAATGGGTCATAGCCATTTTATTCTTGGCTGGCGCCGTAGGTGGTAACTACTATTTCGGTGAGTTTTCCGTATTGTATCGCGCCATTGGTGTGGTCATTGCGGTAATTATTGGTTTGCTGATTGCAGCCAACACTGAAAAAGGCAGCACCTTTGTCAACTTTGCCAAAGAGTCACGCACCGAAGTGCGCAAAGTAGTATGGCCTTCTCGTCAGGAAGCCACTCAAACTACTTTGATTGTACTTGCTGCAACCGCCGTTGTTGCCTTGTTGCTTTGGGGCCTTGATGGCATCATTGTTCGGGTCGTTGGCTTTATTACCGGAATAGGAGCGTAAGCATGTCTGAAGGCGTAAAAAGATGGTATGTAGTACAGGCGTTCTCTGGCTACGAAGGCCGTGTTAAGAAGACCCTGGAAGAACACATCAAGATGCACGAAATGGAAGGCTATTTCGGTGAGATTTTGGTTCCTACCGAAGAAGTTGTGGAAATGCGTGCTGGTCAAAAGCGCAAAAGTGAGCGCAAATTCTTTCCAGGCTACGTATTAGTCGAAATGGAAATGAACGACGATAGCTGGCACTTGGTTAAAAGCATTCCTCGTGTGCTTGGCTTTATCGGCGGTACTTCTGATCGCCCTGCGCCAATTACCAAGCGCGAAGCCGATGCCATCCTGAACAGATTACAAGAGTCTGTGGACAAGCCGAAGCCAAAAACCTTGTTCGAACCAGGCGAAGTGGTTCGCGTTACCGATGGTCCTTTTGCCGATTTCAACGGTGTTGTGGAAGAAGTGGACTACGAAAAGAGCCGCTTGAAAGTATCGGTACTTATCTTTGGCCGTTCTACCCCGGTAGAACTGGAATTCGACCAAGTTGAAAAGGGGTAAGCCCCGTCTTGAGACGAGCTTGCTCGGCTAGGGGCGCACGACTGGTCCAACGGACGGCCAGGCCGGAAGCCCTCACAGGGACGTTTGTCCCCCGTGCGTTGAAACGTGGAGTGCACAAAGTAAAGTCGGGAATCAAAGCCCTCACCAGGGATGGTTTAAACCTCTCTGGTTGATTGTGCAGTTTTTTCGATTAGGTGAAGGGCATCGAAGTTTGTCCCCCGTGCGTTGAAACGTGGAGTGCACAAAGTAAAGTCGGGAATC